>NZ_LMVQ01000045.1 GCF_001545925.1 Mycobacterium sp. NAZ190054
CCGCAGGGTCGGCCTGGCCGCGCCGCTTCGCGTCGGTGCCGCAGTCACGCTGGTGTTCGTCGTCGGAGGCCTGGTCGGCCAGCACGATGTCGCGGGGTTCGCCGCCTTGGGAGCGCTGGTGTCGGCGGGCCAGCCGGCGCCCTCGTCGTCGAGCACCTCCCAGCCACGGCCGTCCCGGCGCACACCGTGCACCGCGACCTGGGCCCACTCGAGCCGCGAACGCCGCACGAGTTCGTCGATCAGCACCTGGTATCCGCCGTCGACGGCACCGAACACGGACCCGGGCTGCGGCGGTGGCAGTGCCCTGGTCACCGCCTCGGTGAGGTTGCGGGCGCCGCCATCGAGGGCCGCGGCGACCGTCGGCGCTCCCGCGCGGAGACCGATGGTCGCCGCCGAGCCGGCGTACACCCCGGCCAGCAGCGGATCGACCGAGCGGAGCACGACCTGTTCACCGAACCGGTCGCCGACGAGGTCGGCGACCGACGGGTCGGCGCCGTGGCGCCAGGAGAAGGGGCGCCGTGGCTCGTCGAGCATCCACCGGATCGTCGCGTCGTCCACCAGCCCGGCGAGCGCGGCAGGCTGCGACGGAATGCCCTGCACGGTGTCCTTGGGCAGCGGGTGCAGCCGTCCCTCGCTGTAGATCAGCGGCCGTGCACCCGAGGTGGCGATCTGCCTGCCGGCCAGGCCGAGTTCGGCCAGCAGTGCCGGCACTTCCGGTCTGCGCGCGACGAACGCCTCGGCACCGACGTCGAGCAGCTGCCCGCCGATGCGTTCGGTGCGCAGCACCCCGCCGAGCCGATCGGCGGGGTCGAGCACCGTGATCGACGCGTCCGGGCCCGCCGCCACCCGCAGCCGGTACGCGGCGGTCAGACCCGAGATACCGCCGCCGACAACGCAATACCGCAGCGGAGCCGCTGCGTTCACAGCTCGTGCACCAGCGCCACGGCGTCGCTGATCACGGCAGGGTCGGTGGCCGGCAGCACGCCATGGCCGAGGTTGAACACATGCCCGGCCGCGCCGGCGTCGACCGCACGCCTGCCGTCCTCGACGACCGCCCGTACCGCGCGTTCCACCACCGGCCAGCCCGCCAGCAGCACCACCGGGTCCAGGTTGCCCTGCAGCGCGGTGCCCGGCCGCACCCGCGCCGCGGCGTCGGTCAGCGCCGTGCGCCAGTCCACTCCCACCACCGCGGGCACGCCGTGACCGGTCACCGCCTCCGACATCGCGCCCAGCAGTTCGGCGGTGCCGACCCCGAAGTGCGTCATCGGCACCCCGTACTCGGCCAGCGACGCGAACACCCGCGCGCTGTGCGGCAGCACGTAGGCGCGGTAGTCGGCCAGCGACAGCGTCCCGGCCCACGAGTCGAACACCTGGATGGCGTCGACTCCGGCGTCGAGCTGGGTGCGCAGGAACGCGATCGTGACGTCGGTCAGCGCCGACATCAACGCGTGCCAGGTGGCGGTGTCGCCGAGCATCATCGCCTTGGTGCGCTCGTGGTTGCGGCTCGGACCGCCCTCGACGAGGTAGGACGCCAGCGTGAACGGGGCGCCGGCGAACCCGATCAGCGGCACGTCGCCGAGCTCGGTGACCAGCCGGCCGACCGCGGTCGCCACGGGCGCCACCTGCGCGGCTTCCAGCGGCCTGATCCCCGCGACGTCGCCTGCCGTGCGGATCGGGTGCGCGATCACCGGCCCGACGTCGGGAACGATGTCCAGGTCGATGCCTGCGGCGCGCAGCGGCACCACGATGTCGGAGAACAGGATCGCCGCGTCGACGCCGTGCCTGCGCACCGGCTGCAGCGTGATCTCGGTGATCAGGTCGGCGTCGAAACAGGCCTGCATCATGGTGTTCCTGGACCGCAGCTCCCGGTACTCGGGCAGCGACCGCCCCGCCTGCCGCATCATCCACACCGGCACCCGGAGGGGCTTGCGACCGGCGACTGCGGCCAGGTAGGGGGATTCGGGCAGCTCGCGGCGCGTGTTCATCGCCCACCATGCTGCCATGCCGGGTCGCCCCCGGATCGGCGCGCCATGAGCACAGACGTGGCCGAATCGGCTAGCGTCAAACGACGTGACCACCGCCGAACCGGCCCAATTCCGAGAAGCGGTGGCGGCGATGAATGCCACCACCGTACGGCCGGAGATCGAGCTGGGCCCGATCCGGCCGCCGCAGCGCCTGGCGCCGTTCAGCTATGCGCTGGGCGCCGAGGTCAAGCACGCCGAGACGGCGATCATCCCCGAGCGCTCCGAGGGCGACGCGTTCGGCCGGCTGATTCTGCTGCACGATCCCGAAGGCGCCGACGCGTGGGACGGCACGATGCGGCTCGTCGCCTACATCCAGGCCGATCTGGATTCCTCCGAGGCGGTGGATCCGCTGCTGCCCGAGGTCGCGTGGAGCTGGCTCGTCGACGCGCTGAACGAGCGGGCCGAACACGTCACCGCGCTCGGCGGCACCGTCACGGCCACCACCTCGGTGCGCTACGGCGACATCTCGGGGCCACCCCGCGCGCACCAGCTGGAGCTGCGCGCCTCCTGGACGGCCACCGACCTGGATCTCGGCCCCCACGTGGAGGCGTTCTGCGAGGTGCTCGAGCACGCCGCGGGACTGCCGCCCACCGGCGTGACCGATCTGAGCTCGCGTACCCGCGCCTGAACACGATGTCCGAACCAGAGACAGCAGGCTCGTCCGTGGACGCCGACGCCGCCGACGAGCAGATCCCGGACGCCGAACCGCTGCTGGCCCCCCGCGACGGGGTGCCCGGCGTGTCCGTCAGCCGCTACGAGATCGCCGCGGCCGCGGACCTGCTGGGGTCCGGGCACGGGCCGTTCGCGGTCGACGCCGAGCGCGCGTCGGGGTTCCGGTACTCGAACCGCGCCTATCTGGTCCAGATCCGGCGGGCGGGCGCGGGCACCGTGCTGATCGACCCCGTCAGCCACGGCGGCGATCCGCTGGAGGTGCTCGCGCCCGTGGCCGAGGTGTTGTCCGACGCGGAGTGGGTGCTGCACGCCGCCGACCAGGACCTGCCGTGCCTGGCCGAGATCGGCATGCGGCCGCCGTCGCTGTACGACACCGAACTCGCGGGCCGGCTGGCCAACTACGAGCGCGTCAACCTCGCCGCGATGGTGCAGCGCCTGCTGGGCCTGCAGCTGACCAAGGGCCACGGCGCCGCGGACTGGTCGAAACGGCCGCTGCCCGCCGAGTGGCTGAACTACGCCGCGCTGGACGTCGAGGTGCTCATCGACCTGCGCGACGCGGTCGCCCAGGTGTTGCAGGAGCAGGGCAAATCGGACTGGGCGGCACAGGAATTCGAGTTTCTGCGGACCTTCGAGCCGGCCCCGACCAGACGCGACCGCTGGCGGCGCACCTCGGGCATCCACAAGGTCCGCGATCCGCGGGCACTGGCCGCGGTGCGGGAGCTGTGGACCACCCGGGACCAGATCGCGCGCCGCCGCGACATCGCCCCGGGCCGGATCCTGCCCGACAGCGCGATCGTCAACGCGGCGACCGTCAACCCAGATACCGTCGAAAAGCTGACCGCGCTACCGATTTTCGGCGGTTCCAAGCAGCGGCGCAGCGCTCAAGTGTGGCTGGACGCGTTGGCCCGCGCCCGGGCGGCCGACCCACCGGATACGCAGGAACCGTCCAACGGTCCTCCGCCGGCGTCCCGGTGGGCGCGCCGCAAGCCCGAGGCGGCCGCCCGGCTGGAAGCCGTGCGCGCCGAGTTGTCCGCGCTCGCACAACGGGTTTCGGTACCCGTCGAGAACCTGCTGTCCCCGGAGATCGTGCGACGGCTGTGCTGGGACTGGCAGCCCGTCGACGGCATCGACGGCACCGCGGCCGCCGTGGAGGCCTTCCTGCGTAATTCCGCGGCACGTCAGTGGCAGCGCGAACTGACCGTCCCGGTGCTGGCGAAAGCGTTGACCACCGCCGGGTGAGACCTGGCCGGGCCTGCCGTCCCCGGTGATCAGCCGAACGCGCGCGCCAGGAACGGCGTCGAGTCGGGTATCGACTCCAGCACCGTGCCGCTGTGGTCGGCGTCCGGGTACACCTTGAGTGTCACGTCCTCGCCGTTGCCCTGCAGCCGTTCGGCGAACCGCAGCGTCAGGTTCGGAGGCACGTCGCGGTCCTGCATGCCGACTCCGAGGAACACCGGCCGGTCATAGCCGGATACCGGGATCCCCATGAACGCATCGATCGCCTCGTCGGCACCGGGGATCGACAGCAGCGGCGCGGTGAAGAACGCGGGAACGGTCACCCCGTCCAATTCAGCGGGAAGGTCTCGGGCACAGACGGTTTCGGCCTTGTCCGCGGCGTCCCGGCCCGCCGGGGTCAGCACCCGGTTCAGGTCGAGGTCGGGTCGCGCCTCGCGCAGCGCCGCGACGATGTATGCGGTGTAGGCGCTGCCCATCGGCCCGAGCTCGGGCGGAAGGGCCATGTCGGGGCCGGCCTGTTTGACGATGGTCTCGACGCCGGCCGGGGTGCCGGTGGCGACCACACCGCGGTAGTCCAGCCCGTGCCCGGCACCGAACTCGGTGGCCCACCGGGCCGTCGCGACGGCGGCTCCCCCGCCCTGCGACTGCCCGACGACCGCCCACTTCGGGGACAGATCCAGCCCCATCTCGTGTGCGGCGATCACCGAGTCCACCACCGAACGCGCGGTCGTCCGGCTGTTGAGGTAGCTCATCAGCCCCGGTGTGCCGAGTCCGGTGTAGTCGCTGCCCACCACCGCGTAACCCTGCTCGAGCCAGTGCGACAGGTACTCCCCGTCGCGGCCGGTGCGGGGCAACGCCGAGGGCGTGCAGTCGTCACCGAGCCCGACGGTGCCGTGCGCCCACGCCACCACGGGCCAACCACCCTGGGGCACAGCCGTTCTGGGAATGAAGACCACCGCGGTGCTCACCGCCGGGCGGTCGTGCTGGTCGATTGTGGAGTACAGGATGCGGTAGGCCGCGCCGGCGCCGGCCACCGACAGCGCGGGATCCAGCGGGACCGTCTCAAGCAGCGTGCCCGGCGCCGCCGCAGGCACGTCGCGCACCCGGGCATCCAGACCCGACCACACGGGTGTCGCGGCGTCCGCGGCGGGGGCACAGCCCACCAGCGCAGCCGTCGTCAGCAGTGCCGCGCCCATGAGGCGGGCGGAGTGGGATCCGATCACGGTCAGTCGACGCGCTCGCTGACCTCGGGCTCGCCGGCCGTGGCGCCGAGCGCGGCCACCCAACCGGTGATCTGGCGGGCGATGTTGCGTTCGGTCAGTCCGACCGCGGCCAGCACCTCACCACGCGAGGCGTGTGCGAAGAACTCCTGGGGCAGCGCGGCGTCACGGCACGGCACGTCGATCTCCTTGCCCCGCAACGCAGCCGACACCGCCGACCCGACACCGCCGTGGCCGCCGTTGTCCTCGAGAGTGACGACGAGCTTGTGCCGGACCGCCAGGGTGGCGATCTGCTCGGGGACGGGCAGCACCCACCGCGGGTCCACCACGGTCACACCGATGCCCTGGTTGCGCAGCCGCTCCGCGGTCGCCAGCGCCATCGCGGCGAACGGGCCGACGGCGACCATCAGCACGTCCTCGGACATCCCGTCGGCCGGCACCGCAAGGATGTCCACCCCGTCGCGTCGTTCGATCGCCGGAATGTCCTCGCCGACATCGCCTTTCGGGAATCTGATGGCGGTGGGGCCGTCGTCGGTCTCGACGGCTTCACCGAGTTCCTCACGCAGCCGCGCGCCGTCGCGCGGCGCCGCGACCCGCATACCGGGCACGATGCCCAGGATCGACAGGTCCCACATGCCGTTGTGGCTGGCGCCGTCGGGTCCGGTGATCCCGGACCGGTCCAGCACCAGCGTCACCGGCAGCTTGTGCAGCGCGACGTCCATCAGCATCTGGTCGAACGCGCGGTTGAGGAACGTCGAGTAGATCGCCACCACGGGGTGCATGCCCCCCATCGCCAGCCCCGCGGCCGACGTCATCGCGTGTTGCTCGGCGATGCCCACGTCGAAGAACCGGTCCGGGAAGCGTTCACGGAACGCGCTCAGTCCGGTCGGTCCGGGCATCGCCGCGGTGATCGCGACGACGTCGCGGCGCTTGCCCGCGATCCGGATCAGCGCCTCGGAGAACGTCGACGTCCACCCCGGGCCGGGCACCGAGGTGGCCAGGCCGGTCTCGGGATCGATGACGCCGCAGGCGTGCATCTGGTCGTCTTCGTCGTTCTCGGCGGGCGCATAGCCCATGCCCTTGCGGGTCACGACGTGCACCACGACCGGGGCATTGAACGCGCGGGCGTGGCGCAGCGCGCTCTCCACGGCGTGCTCGTCGTGGCCGTCGATCGGGCCCACGTACTTCAGGCCCAGGTCGGTGAACATCACCTGCGGCGACAGCGCGTCCTTGATACCGGCCTTGATGCTGTGCATGCACTGGTAGCAGAACTCGCCGATCATCGGCACGCCGCGCACCGCCCTGCGGCTCTCTTCGAGGAAGCGCTCGTATCCCGGTTGCAGGCGCAGCCCGGCCAGGTGCTCGGCGAAACCGCCGATCGTCGGGGCATAGCTGCGGCCGTTGTCGTTGACCACGATCACCACCGGACGCCGCGACGCCGCGATGTTGTTCATCGCCTCCCAGCACATCCCACCGGTCAGCGCGCCGTCCCCGACCACGGCCACCACATGCCGGTTGCGGTGCCCGGACAGCTCGAAGGCCTTCGCCAGACCGTCGGCATACGACAGGGCCGAGCTGGCGTGGCTGGATTCCACCCAGTCGTGCTCGCTCTCGGAGCGCGACGGGTAGCCGGACAGGCCGTCCTTCTTGCGCAGCGAACCGAAATCCTGGCTGCGGCCGGTGAGCATCTTGTGCACGTAGGCCTGATGCCCGGTGTCGAACACGATCGGGTCGTGCGGGGAATCGAAGACCCGGTGCAGCGCCAGCGTCAACTCGACAACGCCGAGGTTGGGTCCCAGGTGCCCACCCGTCGCCGCGACCTTGTGGATCAGGAAGTCACGGATTTCGCGGGCCAGGTCCTCCAGCTGTGCCTGCGACAGGTGCTGCAGATCAGCGGGACCGCGGATCTGTTCAAGCATCCCGCCAGTCTACGCACGGCCGTCACCGTCAGTCCTGTCGAGTCTGGTACACATCCGGCACGCCGTCGTGGTCGGCGTCCGCCGTCTCCTCCTGGTGTATGCGCCGGTAGACGCGGTTTCTGGCCAGCAGCAGCACGGTCGCCAACCCGGCGGCCAGCAGTGATCCGGACAACACCCCGACCTTTACGAATTCGTGACGTTCGGATCCGTAGCCGTACGCGAGATCCCCGATCAGCAACGACACCGTGAAACCGATCCCGGCCAGCAACGCCACACCGAGGACGTCGACCCATCGCAGCGCACTGTCCAGATTGGCGCGGGTGACCGCGGCGAGCACGCGGGTGGTCAGGAAGATCCCGATCGGCTTACCGGCCACCAGACCCGCGACGATGCCCAGCGTGATCGGATCCTGCAGCGCGCGTGCGAGCCCACTCAGCCCACCGAGGTCGACACCGGCGGCGAAGAACGCGAACACCGGTATCGCCAGCCCCGCCGAGATCGGCCTGAGCCGGTGTTCGAAGTGCTCGGCCAGCCCCGGCCCGGCGTCCGGCCCGCCGGCGGCCTTGCTGCGCACGACCGGCACCAGGAAGCCGAGCAGGACGCCGGCCACGGTGGCGTGGACGCCGGACTCGTGCACCAGCGCCCACGTCACGACCGCCAGTGGGATGAGCAACCACCACGACCGCACCCGGCGCTGCACGCAGATCCCGAACAGCGTCAGCGGCACGGCGGCCAGTGCCAGCGCGCCGACGTTGATGTCGTCGGTGTAGAAGACCGCGATGACGGTGACCGCCAGCAGATCGTCCACCACGGCCAACGTCAGCAGGAAGGTCCGCAACGCCGACGGCAGATGCGTGGAGATCACCGCGAGCACCGCCACGGCGAAGGCGATGTCCGTCGCGGTCGGAATGGCCCAGCCCTGCAGGGCGTCGCCGCCCACCGGCGCAGTGAACGCGACGAAGATCAGCGCCGGCACCACCATCCCGCCGACCGCGGCCGCGATCGGCAGCGCCGCCTTACTGGGATCACGCAGATCCCCGGCGACGAACTCGCGTTTCAGCTCCAGGCCCACCACGAAGAAGAAGATGGCGAGTAGCCCGTCGGCAGCCCACGTGCCGACCGAGAGCATCAGGTGCAGGCCGAACGGCTCTCCACCGATTTCGGCGTCGCGCAACGCGAAGTAGCCGTCCGACCACGGCGAATTCGCCCACACCAGCGCCGCGGTCGCCGCGATGAGCAGGATCACCCCGCCGACGGTCTCCTTGCGCAGGATCTCGGTGACCCGGCTGGTCTCCGACCACGAACCGCGGGAGAAGAGTCGATTACGTCGCGTGCTGGGATCGGGCGTCACAAGTCGGCCTCACTGGTCGTCGGTGAATACGGGGAATACACGCCGACCAGACTTCCCGGCACACCTGAGAACGGCCACGATACTACCGGGTGAGCACGACGGCACACTCGACGTGATGGGTCAGCGGGAACGAGTCGAACACCCGCAACTCCTCCACCGCGTACCCGTGCGCCTGGTACAGGCCCACGTCCCGTGCGAATGACGCTGCCTCGCAACCGATGTGAATGATGCGGGGTACTTCGGCGGCGGCCAGCAGATCGATGACCTCGCGACCGGCGCCGGTGCGGGGCGGATCCAGGACGGCGACGTCGGCGCGGCTCCGCCGGCCGGACAGGGCGCGGCGCACCGAATCGGTGACCACGGTCACGTTGCCGAGGTCGGCAAGTGCGGCACGCGCCGACCGGGATGCGCCGCGGGAGGTGTCCACGGTCAGCACCGCGCCCCCGTCGCCGACGCCGCGGGCCAGTGCGGCGGCGAAAACCCCCGCACCGCCGTACAGGTCCCACACGGTCATGCCCGCCTCCAGCTGGGCCCACTGCGCGACCAGCCCGCTGTAGAGCGCGGGCGCGTCGCGGTGGGCCTGCCAGAACGCGGTGACCGGGAGCTGCCAGGAACGGCCGCCGACCCGCTGCACCGCCTCGTAGTCGCCCTCCACGACGGTGGTGCGCCGGCCGCGTCCGGCGTGCGCGATGTGCCGGTTGCCGTCGTCGTCGACGACGACATGGACCGCGCTGTCGGCCGGACACCGCATGTCGGCCAGGTCGTCGAGCATGCCGGCGGGCAGCTGGGCACAGTCGAGCCGGTGCACCAGCTCGGCGCTGTGGTAGCGGTGGAAGCCGACGCGGCCGTCGGCGGATGTGTCGAGCCGCACCCTGGTGCGCCACCCGGTGGCGCCGCCGTCCCCGACCGGTTCGGCGGTGGCCTCCGCCTCGTCGCGCCAGCGATAATTACCAAGGCGGGCAAGCTGATTCGCGACAACAGCACCTTTGATCCGGCGTACCGCCGACGGTTCGGCGAAGGCCAGGTCGCAGCAGCCCGACCCCTCCGCCCCGGCGATCGGGCAGATCGGGTCGACCCGGTCGGGCGAGGCCTCGAGCACCTCGACCGTCTCGGCGTTCCAGTAGGACCCGCGGTCCCCCACCAACCGGGCCCGGACCGTCTCCCCGGGCAACGCGTGGCGGACGAACACCACCCGGCCGTCGTGGCGCGCGACACAGCTGCCGCCGTTGGCCGCGGCGGTGGTGGTCAACACGAGGTCGTCGCTCAATCCAGGAACCCTTTACGCGCATCTCCCGGCGCGGACTGCGGCGCCAGCTTCTTGAGTCGTTCCGACGAAGTCAACTGCCACGGAACCGAAGTCACCATCACGTTGGGCTCGAACAGCAGCCGGCCCTTCAGGCGCAGCGCGCTCTGGTTGTGCAGCACCTGTTCCCACCAGTGCCCGACGACGTACTCGGGGATGAACACGGTGACGACCGTGCGCGGCGAGTCCTTGCTCACCCGTTTGACGTAGTCGAGCACCGGGCGGGTGATCTCCCGGTACGGCGAGGCGATCACCTTCAACGGCACGCTGATGTCGCTGTGCTCCCACTTGTGTACGAGCTGGCGGGTCTCGGCGTCGTCCACGCTGACCGTGATCGCCTCCAGCACATCGGGTCTGGTGGCCCGTGCGTACGCCAGCGCCCGCAGCGTGGGCAGATGCAGGTTGGACACCAGCACGACCGCGTGGTTGCGGCTGGGCAGCACGATGTCCTCGGTCTCGGCCGCCTGCGCGTCCAGCTCCCGGCTGACCGCCGCGTAGTGCCGGTGGATCAGCTTCATGATCCCGAACAGCGCCGCCATCGCCAGGATCGCGATCCACGCCCCGACGACGAACTTGGTGATCACGACGATGACCAGCACGGTGCCCGTGCACACCAGGCCGACCGTGTTGATGACCCGGGCCCGCAGCATCCGCCCGCGCGCGGCAGGGTCGGTCTCCGTGCGCAGCAGCCGGGTCCAGTGCCGGACCATTCCGATCTGGCTCAGGGTGAACGACACGAACACCCCGACGATGTAGAGCTGGATCAGCGCGGTGACCTCGGCCTGGAAGGCGACCACGAACGCGATCGCGCCGAAGGCCAGGAACAGGATGCCGTTGGAGAAGGCCAGCCGGTCGCCACGGGTGTGCAGCTGCCGCGGCAGGAAACGGTCTTGCGCCAGAATCGATCCCAGCACCGGAAAGCCGTTGAACGCGGTGTTGGCGGCCAGCACCAGGATCAGCGCGGTGACGCCGGTGATGAGGAACAGCCCGGGCGGGAAGGTGTGGAACACCGTCTCGGCGAGCTGCGCGATCAGGGTCTTCTGGTGGTAGTCGGCCGGCGCGCCGTCGAGCTGTTCGAGAGGACGTTCGGCGATCTGCACGCCGATCGCCCTGGCCAGCAGGATGATCCCCATGAACAGCGTGATCGCGATCACGCCCAGCAGCAGCAGCGTGGTGGCCGCGTTGCGGGACTTGGGTTTACGGAACGCGGGCACACCGTTGCTGATCGCCTCGACGCCGGTCAGCGCCGCGCTGCCCGACGAGAACGCTCGCGCGACCAGGAACACCAGCGCGAAGCCCAGGATGTCGCCGTGTTCGGAATGCATCTCGAAGTCGGCGGATTCGGCCCGCAGCGGGGTGCCCAGCGCGTAGATCTGAAAGAAGCCCCAGCCCAGCATCAGGAACATGCCGAGCATGAACGCGTAGGTGGGAATCGCGAAGGCCGTGCCGGATTCGCGGATACCGCGCATGTTCAGCGAGGCCAGCAGCAGGATCGCTACGACCGCGAACAGGACCTTGTGGTCGTTGACGAAGGGCACCGCAGACCCGATGTTCGACATCGCCGAGGACATCGACACCGCGACGGTCAACACGTAGTCCACCAGCAGCGCACTGGCCACGGTGAGACCGGCGGTGGGCCCGAGATTGGTTGTCACCACCTCGTAGTCCCCGCCGCCGGACGGGTAGGCGTGCACGTTCTGGCGATAGCTGGCGATCACGATCAGCATCACCGCCGCGACCGCCAGGCCGATCCACGGCGCCATCGAGTACGCGGCCAGGCCCGCGACCGACAACACCAGGAAGATCTCCTCGGGCGCGTACGCCGTCGAGGACAGCGCATCGGAGGCGAAGACCGGTAGCGCTATCCGTTTGGGCAGCAGCGTGTGCGACAGCTTGTCGCTGCGGAACGGCCGGCCCAGCACCAGTCGCCGGGTGACGGTCGAAAGCTTGGACACGAGTGCCAAGGGTAAGCCCGAAGACCCACCTCCGTCGGAAAGCGGTAGCGTTCCGGGTGCACGGGTTTTGCAGCGACCTCGGCCGGGAAAGGACCGTCAGGTGCGTGTAGTGGTGATGGGATGTGGCCGCGTCGGCGCCTCCCTTTCGGACAGCCTGGCCAGGATCGGCCACGACGTCGCCGTGATCGACCGCGACGGCACCGCGTTCCACCGGCTCTCCCCCGACTTCCCCGGTGAGCGGGTTCTCGGCATGGGATTCGACCGCGACGTGCTGATCCGCGCCGGCATCGAAGGCGCCTCGGCCTTCGCCGCCGTGTCCTCCGGCGACAACTCCAACATCATCTCTGCGCGGGTCGCCCGCGAGACCTTCGGCGTGCAACGCGTCGTGGCCCGCATCTACGACGCCAAGCGCGCGGCGGTCTACGAACGGCTCGGCATCCCCACCGTGGCCACCGTGCCGTGGACCACCGACCGGTTGCTCAACGTGCTGACGCGCGAGACCGAGACCACCAAGTGGCGCGATCCCACCGGGAACGTCGGGGTCACCGAGCTGGCACTGCACGAGGACTGGGTGGGCCGCCGCATCACCGACCTGGAATCGGCGACCTCGGGCCGGGTGGCGTTCATGATCCGTTTCGGCGCCGGGCTGCTGCCCGATGCGAAGACCGTCATCCAGGCCGGCGACCAGGTCTACCTCGCGGCGGTCTCCGGGCACATCGCCGAGGCGCTGGCGATCGCGGCACTGCCGCCGAGCGAGGAGGCCGACGCGTGAAAGTCGCGATCGCCGGGGCAGGCGCCGTGGGCAGGTCCATCGCCCGCGAGCTCGTCGAGCTGCACGAGGTCACCCTGCTCGAGCGCAACCCCGACCACATCGACGTCGAGGCGGTTCCCGCCGCGAACTGGCGGCTCGGCGACGCGTGCGAGCTCAGCCTGCTCGAATCGGTCAGGCTGGAGGAGTTCGACGTCGTGATCGCCGCCACCGGCGACGACAAGGCCAACGTCGTGGTCAGCCTGCTGGCCAAGACGGAGTTCGCGGTCCCGCGGGTGGTGGCGCGCGTCAACGACCCCCGCAACGAATGGCTCTTCGACGAGGCGTGGGGCGTCGACGTCGCGGTCTCGACACCGCGCATGCTGGCGTCCCTGGTGGAGGAGGCGGTGTCGGTCGGTGATCTGGTCCGGCTGATGGAGTTCCGCAAGGGGCAGGCCAACCTCGTCGAGATCACGCTGCCCGACGACACCCCGTGGGGCGGCAAACCGGTCAAACGCCTCGAGCTGCCCAGGGACGCGACCCTGGTGACCATCCTGCGGGGTCCGCGCGTGATCGTCCCCGAACGCGACGAGCCGCTGGAAGGCGGGGACGAGTTGCTGTTCGTCGCCGTCACCGAGGCCGAGGACGAGCTGCGGGCGCTGGTGCTCAACCCGCAGCAGCGGTAGCACCGTCAGTTCGGCTCGCGGGCGGCGTCGTCGACGTCGTCGCTGGTGGCCGGTTCCCGCAGACCACCTTCCCGCAGCGCCCGCTGAGCCGCCCGGATCGCGAGGTAGGTGACCAGCGCGGCCACCGCGGTCAGCGGCCATCCCATCGCGATGCGCGCCACCCCGAGCCAGCCGGTCTGATCGGCGTCGTAGAGGTGGTGCTGGACCACGAACCGTGACGTGAACACCGCGGCCCACACCAACGTCGCGACGTCGAAGGCGCGCACAGCCCGGCGCTCCTCGCGCCAGCGCCGGTCACCGACGTGCACCCAGCCCCAGATGTAGCCGACGACGGGCCGGCGCACCACCACCGACAGCGTGAACACGACCGCCCAGAACAACGACGTCCAGATGCCGAGCAGGAAATATCCCTTGGAGGCGCCGACCAGATAGGCGATCAACGCGCTGATGCCGACGGCGAAGAACCCGGAGATCGCCGGCTGCGCGGTCTCCCGACGGATCAGCCGCCAGATCAGGATCGCCGTGGCGACGGCCAGTGCGGCGCCGATGGCCGGCATCAGCCCGAACGCCGAGGAGACCGGGACGAACACGACGACGGGCAGAGACGAATAGATCAGGCCGCTGATGCCGCCCATCTGTTCCAGGACGGCGGCGCCGCGTAACGGAGAGGTCTCCTGCTTGCCCGGATCGGTGCCGGGGTCGCTCACTTCTGGATCTCGTAGTGGGGGTTGTAGATCGCCTTGGCTCCGTTGTCGAGCTTGCCGACCCGGCCGTGCACCTTCAGGGTGCGACCCGACTCGATGCCCGGGATGCGGCGCTGTCCCAACCACACCAGCATCACCGAGTCCGTGCCGTCGAACAGTTCCGCCTTGACCCCGCCCGCGCAGCTCTTGCCGTTGCACGCGACGCTGCGCAGGGTGCCGATCATCGTCACTTCCTGGCCGCGCTGACAGTCGATCGCCTTCTGGGCGCCTGTGCTGGCGGCTTCGTCGCTGAGCTCTTCGACGTCGAGTTGCTCCGGATCTTCGGTCAACCGACGGGTGAGCCGGCGAAGATATCCCTCGGCCGTGGCCATGGCCTCTCCTGACCTTCTGCCAATCCATATTCGTATGGATTCTGTTGAACCAACGCCACGGTAGACCTCTTGGTTCCCAGATGCTAACTACGGCGTGGGGTCGCGTCGCTGTGATTTCCACGACCGGGCACGATCGAAACATGACGGTCAATCTGCGCGGCGCCACCGCGGTCCTGTTGCCCGGAACGGGCTCCGACGACGACTTCGTCTACCGCGCGTTCGCCCCGGCGTTGCACGGGGCGGGTGCGGTCGTGGTCGCCCCGCCGCCGCAGCCGGACCGCCTCCTCGACGGCTACCGCGACGAGCTGCGCGACGCCGCACAGTCCGGACCGATCGTGGTGGGTGGGGTGTCGATCGGCGCGGCGGTGGCCGTGGAGTGGGCGCTCGCCCACCCGAACGAGGTGGTCGCGGTGCTGGCGGTGCTACCGGCCTGGACCGGGAACCCCGACACCGCCCCGGCCGCCGCGGCCGCGCGCTATTCGGCCGAGATGCTGCGCCGGGACGGACTGGCCGCAGCCATGACACAGATGCAGGCGACGAGCCCGCGTTGGCTCGCCGAGGAGCTGACCCGGTCGTGGCTCGGCCAATGGCCCGCGCTGCCGGACGCGCTGGACGAGGCGGCCCGGTACGTCGCGCCGACCAGCATCGAGCTCGAGCGCCTCAGCGCCCCGCTCGGCGTGGTGTCGGCCACCGACGATGCGGTGCACCCGATGGAGGTGGGCGTCGAGTGGGCCACCGCCGCACCGTGCGCGGCGCTGAGGACCCTCACCCTCGACGCGATCGGGGCCGATCCGGCGGTGCTCGGCGCCGAATGCCTCGGCGCGCTTGAGGAAGCTATCCGCCGGTGATGGTCCGCAGCTGCTGCATCGCCGACCCCTGCTCGACGGCGGCGGACTGTTCGGTGCGCGCAACATCCGCACCGTGGTCAAGGAACCCGTCGGGGTGGTCGCGGCGGTGACGCCGTCGAACTTCCCGATCGAGGTCATCCTCAACAAGCTGGGTCC
>NZ_LMVQ01000046.1 GCF_001545925.1 Mycobacterium sp. NAZ190054
ACGAGATCTTCGAGGTTCTGCGGGACCGCAAGTCGTTCGTCCAGGGTGGCTACTCCGCGAGTGGCAACGATCTGATGCACGGCACGGTCCTGCTGCTCGACGGCCGTGAACACCTCGAGCGCCGCCGCCTGCTGGGCAAGCTGATGACCGAGGATGCGATCTCGGGCTATCGGCACGAGATCCTGCATCCCGCCATCAACCACACGTTCGAGGAGACCGCACGCACGCAGCGCGACGCCGACGGTGTCGTCCGGACCGATCTGGTCCAGCTGGCGCAGTTGTGTCTGTACCGGATAGCCGGTGCCGCAACGGGAATCGACGGTCTCGAACAGCCCGAGGACGCGCTGCGCTTCATCAAGTACATCAAGGCCATGGCGCACGGCGTCGGCGCGGACTGGGCGATCGGCGACACCCCGGCCGAAGTGACGGCCGCGGCGATGGACGCACTGGCCCGCTACAAGGAGGAGTTCTTCGTCCCGAGCATGGTGCGCCGCAAGGCGATGATCGAGGCCGGCGAGGAGATGCCCAACGATCTCATCTCGGTGATGTACTCCAACTGGGACGACAGCTGGGACGAGGACCTACCGCTGCGCGAGTCGGCGGTGTTCATGGTGGCGGCCACGCAGACGACAGCAGCCTCGACGGTGCTGCTGATCCTGCGCATGGACGAGTGGTTGAAAGGCCATCCCGAGGACCGGATCGCGATCTTCGAGGACCCGGCGTATCTGCGGCATGCGACGTACGAATCCCTGCGGCGCACCGTCGCGCAGCCGGCGCGCATCCGGCGCGCGATACAGGATGTCGAGCTGAGCAGCGGCCGCAAGATCAGTGCCGGTGAGCGGGTGGCGCTGCTGTTCCTGCCCGCCAACACCGACCCTGAATTGTTCGGTGCGGACGCGGAGAGATTCAATCCGCGACGGGGTCAGCACTCGAAACCGGAGTGGGGCTTGGCGTTCAGCGGCGGCAGCCATGCGTGCATCGGCCGCCCCATGGCGACGGGCAACGTCAAGGCGGAGACGGACGGCAGCGTGACGGCTCTGGCGCGGCGGTTGTACGACGCGGGCGTGGAGTTGGTCGGCGAGCCGGTCCGGGACCAGACGACGCACTACCCGGTGTACGACTCGGTGCCCGTCGTCCTGAGGAACCTGTGATGAAGGTGGAGGTGGACGCCACGCTGTGCGAGGGCGTCGGGTTCTGCGCGGAGATCGACCCGGCGACGTTCGACGCCTCCACCGCCCCACCGACTCTGGTGCGGCACGCCGACGTCACCGACGATCGTAGGCAGGCGGTGTACGAAGCAGAGCAGATGTGCCCGGTGCGGGCCATCGTGATCAGCAAATGACGGAAGTTCCTCTGCGACAGGCCGGATCCCGATCGAACCGCGCCGGCTCGGTTGCGTGGCTGGGCGCTACCAGTCGCGCAACCGCAGTGGCGTGCCGACGGGCGTGAAGAAGCCCGCGATGTCGCTGTCCTTGACTTCGGCCAGCGCCGGCGGGCTCCACCGCGGGTTGCGGTCCTTGTCCACGACGCGCGCGCGGATCCCCTCCGTCAGATCGGGATGACGCGCACAGTGCTGGCTCACCCGGAGGTCCTGGTCGAGGCACTCCGCGAGGGCCGCCATGCCGGCGGCCCGGCGCAGCGCCTCGAACGTCACGCAGAGCGCGGTCGGTGAGGAACCGGTCATCGCGGCGTCGCCGGCTGCGGCGGCGATCTCGGCGACCGACGGCCTGCCGAACACGCCGTCGATGGTCGCCCGCTGGTCGGCGACCTGCGAGGGCGGTCGCCCGTCGAAGTCGCGGAGCGCCTCGTCGGCCGGAACGTGCTGGAGCCGCTCGGTGAGCTGCGCGATCCGGTCGTCCGGGACGTAGTGGTCGGCCAGTCCCATGTAGAGCGCGTCACCGGCATTCAGATGCGCCGCGGTGAGAGCCGCGAACACCCCGGTGTGCCCGGGCGCGCGGGAGTACAACCACAGGCCGCCCACATCAGGCGAGAGCCCGATGAGTACCTCGGGCATGCCGATCCGGGTCGAATCGGTGACCACGCGGTGCGATGCGTGCGATGCCAGGCCCACACCGGCACCCAACGTCAGCCCGTGGGCGATCGACACGAGGGGCTTGGGGCAGGTGGCGAGCAGGTGATCGAGGCGGTACTCGGCGGCCCAGAACGTGCCGAGCGCGTCGAGGTCACCGGAGACGATCATGCTGCGGACGCGTTTGATGTCGCCGCCGGCGCAGAAACCGCGGTCGCCCTCCCCGCGGATCATGATCGTCGCGACGGCCGGGTCGGCCACCGCCGCTTCGAGCAGCACGGTGATCGCGTCGATCTCCTCCGGGCCGACGGCGTTGATCGCCGCCGGCTTGCGCAGCGTGATGGTGGCCAGCCGGCCCACGACGGTCAGCGAGGGCTTTGCGGCTACGTCCGCGGTCATTCCTGTCCTTCCGGTCGATAAGAGTCAGCACCACACCGTGGTGCACAGACGGGCACCGCCAGTGAGCGCAGGCTCACTGGCGGTGCCGCGGGGTCGGTCGGTGTCAGGAGGTGACGCTCCGCTCGACAGCCCTGTCGTCCTCTTCGAGGTCGTTGTTCTTGGTCTCCGGCAGGGCGAGCACGCACAGCAGGCTCACGGCCGACAACCCGGCCAGCAGCACGCCCACCCAGATACTCGAGTAGGTGGCCACGATCTGAGCCGCCAGGATCGGGGGAATCGCGCCGCCGATGATGCCGCCGAGGTTGTAGCTCAGGCCGGCGCCGGTGTAACGGAACCGGGACTGGAACATCTCCGGCAGCAGCGCGCCGGCGGGTCCGTTGGCGATGCCGTACACCGACAACGTGACGGTCACACCGATCAGGAAGGCGAAGGGCGAGCCGGTGTCCAGCAGCGGGAACAACAGCAGCGACCAGATCGCCGCCCCGGCGTAGGCCACGGCGATGACCCGCTTGCGTCCCACCCGGTCGGAGATGAGCGCGGCGGCGGCGGTCACGACGCCGAGTACGACCGCACCGATCATGCCGAAGCCGAGGATCATCGTGCGGGTGAACTCCAGCTCCGACATGCCGTAGCTGGTCAGGAACGTGCTGCCGGTGTAGAACATCGAGAACACGGTCGACATCGCCAGACCGGAGATCAGGATCTGCTTCCACTGCTTCTTGAACGCCTCGGCGAACGGAAGCTTGGCCGGCGCGGTGGACTGGCTGTGGCTGTCGAGGTGCTTCTGGAACACCGGCGTCTCGGCGATCGACAGCCGGATCCACAGACCGACGATCACGAGCAGCATCGAGGCGATGAAGGGGAAGCGCCAGCCGTACTCCAGGAACGTCTCGCTGGTCGCCCCGATGGTGATGGACACGATGAAGAACGTGCCGCTGGCGAGGAAGAAGGCACACGCCGGCCCCAGCTGCGGATAGATCGCCATTCGTCCGCGTTGGTGTTTCGGTGCGTACTCCGCGGTCAGCAGCGTCGCGCCGGCCCATTCCCCACCCATGGCCAGGCCCTGCAGGAATCGCATGGTCACCAACAGGATCGGCGCCCAGATGCCGATGCCGTTCTCGAGGAAGCCGAACACGCCGGTGTTGTAGCCGGGGAAGAACCCGATCAGGACGGTCGACAGGCCCATCATCAGCAGCGTCCAGACCAGCGTCCGCTTGCGGCCGATCTTGTCGCCGAAGTGACCGAACACGATCGAGCCGACCGGTCGGGCGAAGAAGGCGACGCCGAAGGTCGCGAACGACGCGATCGTGCCCATCGCCGGGCTGCTGTCCGGGAAGAAGACGGCGGGGAACACCAGCGCCGCGGCCGTGCCGTAGACGAAGAAGTCGTAGTACTCGATGGTCGTCCCGATGAGGCTCGCGGCGCCGACCTTCCGGAGGCTGCGTCGCTGCGCGGCCCCTTCCTGCTGGGGTGTCAGAGTCGGGCTCTGTGGATGCATGTAGGTCTCCAATGGCTGGGTGGATCTCTATATGGTCCTACCACGTCTGTGGTCTGCACCACAAGCGATCCAAGCAAGTTGTGCCCGGCACAAGCGGATTCTTGACGTGCCAAAACCGTACGAGTATGGTCCGACCACATATTTGGTCGTCCACAGTGGCGGCGAGTTCGAGCAGTGGGAGATGTGCCGTGGCAGCCGAGATGTTCTACGACGACGACGCCGATCTGGCGCTGATCCAGGGTAAGCGGGTGGCCGTGATCGGCTACGGCAGCCAGGGGCACGCGCAGGCGCTGTCGCTGCGCGACAGCGGCGTCGACGTCCGGATCGGCCTGCAGCCCGACTCGTCCAGCCGCGCCAAGGCCGAGGAACAGGGCCTGCGCGTCGTCTCACCCGCAGAAGCCGCCGCAGAGGCCGACGTCATCGTCGTCCTGGTGCCCGACCAGCATCAGCGCACGCTGTACGCCGAGGAGATCGCGCCCGCGTTGAGCGCCGGAAACGCGCTGGTCTTCAGTCACGGCTTCAACATCCGGTTCGGCTACATCTCGCCGCCCGAGGACGTGGACGTCTTCATGGTCGCGCCGAAGGGTCCGGGCCACCTCGTCCGCCGCGAATATGAGAACGGCCGCGGCGTGCCGGTGCTGGTGGCCGTGGAGCAGGATCCCTCGGGCACCGCCTGGCCGCTGGCACTGTCCTACGCCAAGGCGCTCGGCGGGCTGCGCGCGGGCGGCATCAAGACCACCTTCGCCGAGGAGACCGAGACCGACCTGTTCGGTGAACAGTCCGTGCTGTGCGGCGGCGCGTCCCAGTTGGTGATGTACGGATTCGAAACCCTCATCGAGGCCGGCTACCAGCCGGAGGTCGCCTACTTCGAGTGCCTGCACGAGTTGAAGCTGATCGTGGACCTGATGTACGAGGGCGGCATCGCCAAGCAGCGCTGGTCCTGCTCGGACACCGCGGAGTTCGGCGACTACGTGTCGGGGCCGCGAGTGATCACCCCTGACGTGAAGGAGAACATGAAGGCGGTGCTGGCCGACATCGTCGACGGAACCTTCGCCAAGCGGTTCATCGACGACCAGGACAGCGGGGCCGCCGAGTTCCGGTCGTTTCGCGAACGCGGCGAGCAGCACCCGATCGAGAGCACGGGCCGGGACCTGCGCCAGCTGATGAGCTGGATCCAGCAGCGCGACGTCGACTACACGGGCACCGCCGCGCGCGTCTGATGACTGTTATCGACCATCGCGAGGCGGCCTTGGAGGTGCCGGCGAAACCTCCGCCGGTGACGTGGAAGCTGATCGTCGCCGCCGAGGCGCCGTGGACCGGTGAGCTCTACACCACCCGTCCCGGCCGGGACCGCGTCGCCTTCACGTCGGTCGAATCCTTCTGTGCCGCACTGCTGGCCGTCACCGACTGGCCGCTGCGCGCGCAGTCCGACGCGGCCGATGCGGCGCCGGTGCACCGGGCACGGCGGCCGAGACCGCGCCGCGACACGCAGTCGCACACCCGCAAGTTCATCGTCGCGGCGAACCGTCCGTGGATCGGTGAGGTCTACCGGACCCGGCCCGGCATGGGGCATCTCCATTTCGGCACGTTCGAACAGTTCCTGCGTGCGGTCCTCGACATCACCGGCTGGTCGCTCAGCCGGCCGGCCTCAGCGCGCTGAGACCCACCGGCCGCCGGCGGTCCCGCAGGAGGATTCCGCTCAGCAACGTCGCCGCTGCGTCACCGTCCCCGGCGGCGATCGCGTCGACGAGCCGGGCGTAGTCCTCCACGGGCGGGACGAGGTGGTCCGTCGGCCCTGCGCAGTGGGCCTTCTCGGCGTCCCGCAGCGCATTCGACAGGATCGCGGCCAGTGCGTTGTCCGATATCGCGGCCAGCCGCGCGTGGAAATCGGTCTCGAGGTCGTCGAGGTCGGCACCGGTCCGGACGCCGTGCATCCGCTCGGCCAGCGACCGCAGCGCGGCGATGTCCTCGGCGCCGGCCGATTCGGCCGCTCGGCGGGCCGCCAGCTGCCCGATCATCTGACGGCACTCGAGCAGATCGTCGCGGCTGAACGAGGACACCTGCAGATGCAGGCGCAGCACCATCGCCATCCCGCCGGCGCTGTCCTTGACGATCATCGAGCCGGCCGAGGGACCGGAACCGATGCCCGTGTCGACGACGCCGACCGCGTCCAGGATCCGGAGCGCCTCGCGAACCGCTCCGCGACTGACGCCCAAGGCCTCGGCGAACTGACGCTCCGGCGGGAGACGGTCGCCGGCACGGAGTTGCCCGGTCAGCAGCCGGTTCTCGATCTCTGCCACGACCTGCTCGTGGGTGCGGATGCGCGCCAGGGGTTTCCAGTGCATCGCATGTTCGGTGTCGGCGCTCGCCATGATGACCTCCCGCAGGGATTCGGCGTCCCTGATCCGTGGAATCTGATTGCGGGCCTTCAGGTCTGACTTCACCCCCGCCGGGACGGGGATGTCACAGTAGCGCGACTGTGCCGGAATCCCACCGGCTTCATCGGGCTCGCTGCAGACGAGTCTAGGGCATGACGCGGTTGGCCGTGAGGGCGGCGCGAAGTTGCTCGGGCGTCGTCGGCTCGAAGCCCGGCGGCAGGATCCCGTCGAGCACCAGATCGCGCGTCAGCGTCGTCAGCCACGGCGCCTTCAACCGCGCCTCGTGCAGGAGCTCGCTGTCGGAGAACATGATCGACGGCCGGCCCTGATGGGTCACCCCGCCGGTCATCACCGCGACCGAGTCGGCCCACTCCAGCGCCAGGGCGGTGTCGTGGGTCGACAGCGCGACGGTGGTGCCGGCGCGCTCGAGTTCGGCCAGCGTGGCGAACAGCGCGTCGATGCCGGCCGGATCGATCCCCGCGGTCGGCTCGTCGAGCAGGAGCACACACGGCCGCATCGCGACGGCGCCCGCGATGGCGACCCGTTTGCGTTGCCCGAACGACAACTGATGGGTGGGCCGGTCACGCAGCTCGGTGATGTGCAGCAGTTCGAGCGCGCGGTCGACCCGCTCCCTGACCTCGGTCGCCGACAGGCCGAGATTGATCGGGCCGTACGCGACGTCCTCGGCGACGTCGGCGGAGAACAGCTGGTCGTCCGGGTCCTGGAACACCAGTTGCACCGCCTGGCGGTGCGCCCGCAGCCCGCGTCTCGACCGGTCGATCGGTTGGGTGTCGAGGCTGATCTCGCCGGCGTCCGGGCGCAGGGTCCCGGCCAGACACTGCAGCAGCGTGCTCTTGCCGGAACCGTTGGCGCCCAGCAACGCCACCCGTGAACCGGGCGGTACGTCGAGGTCGGCACCGCGCAGCACCTCCACGCCCCGCTCGTAGCCGTATCGCAGGCCGGACGCGGCCAGGTGTCGGTGGCTCACCGCCGGCTCCTCATGTCAGCGCCACCAGCAGGGACAGCGCCACGACCCCGGCGTTGACCAGCGCCGCGCCCGCCACGAACCGTATCGACACCGCGCGGCGGTCGGGCCGGGCCAGCGGCATGCCGAGGTTGCGGCCGGCCAGGCCGCGCTCGAGTGCCTGGCCCCGGCGCCACGCCCGGATCAGCACCGCCGCGGTCATCAGGCCGGCGGAGCGCACCGAGCGGCGCACGCTGGAATAGCCCAGCCGAGCGGTCTGCGATTTCCGGATCACCGTCAGCGATTCCAGCAGCAGGAAGATCATCCGGTACATGACGGTCACGACATCCACGCACGCCGACGGCAGACCGATCCGGCGCATGGCGTCGGTGAGATCGCTCATCGGGGTGGTGGACGCCAGCAGCATCATCACCGCGGTGGCCGCGACCGCCCGGATCACCGCGTCGCACGCCCTCAGGACCGCCTCGGCCGACGTGGTGACCGTGGGACCGGACGGATCCACGCTCACCGCGGTGGAGACGCCGGCGACGAGGATGAAGACGAGCGGGATGCGCAGCATCCGGAGCAGGTGCAGGTTCGGCAGGCCCGCCAGTCGCGCCGCGACGACGGTGGCCAGGAGTACCAGTGGCGCCGACGGCCACGGCGGCAGCAGCACCGCGCAGGCGAGCAGGCCCCCGCACAGCGTGACCTTCTCCAGCACCGACCGGGTCCGCCATCGACTGTTCCAGGCGACGGTGTCCAGCGGTGCAGCGGTCAACGGGAATCGTCACCGGCTCCGGGGGTCGCGGCCGGCGCGGCCCGACGGCGTCGCAGCGTGCCCAGTGCGTAGCCCAGGACCCCCGCGCCCAGGGCGGCCTGCAGGGCGAACAGCCCCGACTCGACCTCGGCGGACGGCGGCGCGAAGATCTGCTGGAACCAGGGTTCGTAGTCGGGGTGGCTGTCCTCGATCGAGGTGACGGCCGCGGTGTCGGTGCCGACGAACGACTCCTCGGAAGCGCTGCCGGACGCCCCACCGACCAGCAGGCACACCACGAAGATGAGGCCCGCGGCCGCGAGCAGACCCACATTGATCAGCAGACCCCTGCGCGACGGCCTCGGATCAGACATCGGCCGGCTCCTTCTTCTTGGCGCCGAGCACCCCGAGGTTGGTGAGCTCGGGCTTGGCCACGCTGATCAGCACACGCATCACCACGACGCCGATCAGTCCCTCGATGACCGCCAGCGGGATCTGGGTGACCGCGAAGACCGACAGGAACTTGGCGATCGATCCGAGCACACCGCTCTGCAGGTCGGGGAACGCGACGGCCAACTGCAGAGACGTCATCAGGTACGTGGCCAGGTCTGCGGTCATCATCGCCATGAAGATCGCCGGGAGGATCCCGGCGCGCCGGGTCAGCCGCCAGAACGCGTATCCCACCCACGGTCCGACCACCGCCATGGAGAAGACGTTCGCGCCGAGGGTGGTGATGCCGCCGTGGCCGAGCAGCAGGGCCTGGAAGAGCAGCACCACGGTGCCCAGGAAGGCCATCACCGGCGGCCGGAACAACACCGCTCCGAGGCCGGTGCCGGTGGGATGGCTGGAACTGCCCGTCAGTGACGGCAGCTTGATGGCCGACAGCACGAACGTGAACGCGCCGGCGGCGGCCAACAGCAGCCGCGATTCGGGCCGGTCGCGGATCTCCCGGACGACCGCCCGCGTTCCGTGGATGACGAACGGCGCGGCGGCCACACTCCACGCCGCGGCATGCAGCGGAGGCAGGAATCCCTCGGCGATGTGCATGACGACATACTCCTTGATCGGCGACCGCCGGCGACGAGGTATCGGGACCTCTCCGCCGTATTCGTTCCCCGATATCTCGTTATCAGACCGGGCCGGCGGTCAGCCGGCCCACTTCATCTCGCTGAGGCCGACGGCGCGGTAGAAGTCGCGGATGTGGGTGGTGACCCGCTCGACAGCGAGATCCGCGTCTCCGGACGCGATCGCGTCGACGATGGCCGCGTGTTCGTCGGCCACCCTCTCCATGGTGCTGACCGGATCTTCGAGCGCCTCGAACGCGGTGACCATGGCCTGCCGGAGGGCCTCGCGCAACGCCGCCATGAGCACCGCCGCCAGCCCGTTGTCCGAAGCACGGGCGATGCGGACGTGGAACGCGGTGTCCAGATCGTTGAACGTGGCGGTGGTGTGCACGCCGCGCATCTGTTCGACCAGCGTCCGCAGCTCGTCGATGTCCTCGCTGGTGGCGCTCTGCGCGGCCTTACGCGCGGCCAGACCCTCCATCTGCAGGCGGACCTCCACGAGATCCTCCAGCGTGAACGACGCCAGTTGCAGATGGATCCGCATGACCATCGCCATGCCGGCGATGCTGTCCTTGACGATCATCGAGCCCGACGTGGGCCCGGAGCCGGTGCCCGCCTCCACCACCCCGATGGCTTCCAGGATCCGCAGCGCCTCACGGACGGCGCCGCGGCTCACGCCGAGCGCCTCGGCGAACTGCCGCTCGGGGGGCAGCCGGTCGCCGGCCTTCAACGTGCCCGCGATGAGACGGTTCTCGATCTCGGCCATGACCTGTTCATGGGTGCGCAAGCGGGGTAGAGGCTTCCACTGCGACTGAGGTTCCTCGATCACACCTGCACCTTTTTCTTCACGTGAAGATCCCTGAGGATCCGATGGTACCGACCACATCGTGGTTTGCCCGGACGAGCGGTCGGTACCATCGGCGGGCCTCAGAACACCGGCGTCTCTTGGTAGCTGCCGAACACCCCGCGCAGCGCACCGGTGATCTCGCCCATCGACAGGTGCGCGCGCACCGCCTCGATGGTCGCCGGCATCAGGTTGGCGTTCTCGTCGCGTGCCACGGCCAGGAGGTTGTCCAGCGCCTTCTTGGCACGATCCTGGTCCCGGTCCGCCCGGACCTGCTTGAGCCGGCGGATCTGGCGGGCCTCGGACTCCGGATCGAGCTGGTGGACCTCGATCTTCTGGTCCTCCTGGGCGTCGACGTACTTGTTGACACCGATCACCGGACGGTCGCCGCTGGCCTTGCGCTGGGCGTAGTCGTAGGCGCTGTCGGAGATCTCCTTCTGGAAGAAGCCCTGCTCGATGGCCGGCACGACGCCGCCCATCGCCTCGACCTTGTCCATGTACTCCTGGATGCCCTTTTCGATCTCGTCGGTCAGGGCCTCCACGTAGTACGAACCGCCGAGCGGGTCGATCACGTTCGGGACGTTGGTCTCGTCGGCGATGATCTGCTGGGTACGCAGCGCCAGCTTCATCGCCATCTCGCTCGGGATCGTGTAGGCCTCGTCGAGTCCGTTGGTGTGGATCGACTGGGCGCCACCCAGCACCGCCGACAGCGCCTGCAGCGCGGTGCGAACGATGTTCACCATCGGCTGCGGTTTGGTCAGCGTCGCCGCCGCGGTCTGAGCGTGGAAGCGCAGCCGCATCGAGTTGGCCTTCTTGGCGCCGAAGTGCTCCTTCATCATCTTCGCGTAGTAGCGCCGCACCGCCCGGAACTTCGCCACCTCTTCGAACATGTCGGCCTGCGACACGAAGAAGAACGACAGACGCGACGCGAAGGTGTCGACGTCGATACCGGCCTTGACGACGTCCTCGACGTAGGCCTTGGTGATCGCCATCGTGAACGCGACCTCCTGCAGCGCGTTCCCGCCGGCCTCACTGATGTGGTAGCCGCTGATGTTGACCGGGTTGTAGCGCGCCATGTGCTCGGCGCCGTAGGCGATGCAGTCCCGCACGATGCGCATGCTGGGGCGCACCGGGAAGATCCACTCCTTCTGCGCGACATACTCTTTGAGGATGTCGTTCTGAATGGTGCCCGACAGCTTGTTGAGGTCCATCCCGCGGTCCTCGGCGACGGCGATGTACATCGCCATCAGGATCCACGCCGACGGGTTGATGGTCATCGACACCGAGATGTTCTCCAGGTCGATGCCGTCGAACAGCGCCGCCATGTCCGGCAGGACGTCGATGGCCACGCCCTCGCGGCCGACCTCGCCGAGGCTCATCTCGTCGTCACTGTCCAGGCCCATCAGCGTCGGCATGTCGAAGTCCACCGACAGACCGGTCTGGCCCTGGGCGATCAGGTACTGGAAGCGCTTGTTGGTCTCCTCGGCCTGGCCGAAACCGGCGATCTGCCGCATCGTCCACTTCCGGCCGCGGTACATCGTCGGGTAGGGCCCACGGGTGTACGGGTACTGGCCCGGCCAGCCGATGTCGGCGTAGCTCTCGGGCAGATCCTGGGGTCCGTAGACCCGCTTGACGGGCAGTCCGGCGCCGGTGACGTAGCTGTCCCTGGACTCCGGTGCACGCTTGATGAAATCGGCGAGCTCGTTGTTCTCCCATTCCTCGAGATCGGCCTGGGCCCGCTTGCGCAGCGCGTCGCCGGCCAGCCGGAGCTCTTCGGGGGTCGACTGGGGGTCGGTCATCACTTTCCTCTTCCGTTGATGTCAGTTGGGTCTACGGCCATGGCTGTCAGCAGCCGGGCGGCGGCTTGCCGCGGTTCTTCGTCACGGGCGATCAGCGCGTCCACGGCCGCGTCGAAGTCGCGCATGCCCGACCGGAGCTTCTCGGCGACGAGAGCTTCCGCCGCCCAGCGGATCCGGGTGGCGGCGTTGCGGCGCTCGACCTGTTCGAGGCCGCCGTGGCCGGTCATCCAGGTCCGGTGTTCGGCGGCCTGGTCCAGCAGTTCGCCGACGCCCTCACCGGTCGCGGCGGTGGTCTTCTGGATCGGCACGTTCCACTGCTGCGCCTCCCGGTGGGCCAGCCGCAGCGATTCGCGCAGCTGCTTGACGGTGAGGTCGGCACCCGGGCGGTCGGCCTTGTTGACCACGTGGATGTCGGCGATCTCGATCAGGCCGGCCTTGATGGCCTGGATGTCGTCGCCGAGACCGGGAACGCTGACGACGACCACCGTGTGGGCCACGCTGATCACGTCGACCTCCGCCTGCCCGACACCGACCGTCTCCAGGATGATGACGTCGTACCCGGCCGCGTCGAGCACGACGATGCCGTCGAGAACCGCGCGGGACAGTCCGCCGGTGGCTCCGCGGGAGGCCATCGACCGGATGTAGACGTCCTTGCGGCCTGCGAGCTCGGTCATGCGGATGCGGTCGCCGAGGATCGCGCCGCCCGAATAGGCGCTGGAGGGATCGACGGCGAGGATCGCCACGCGGGAGCCGCGGGCGACGTACTCCTGCGCCATCGCGGTGACCAGCGTGCTCTTCCCGCTGCCCGCCGGGCCGGTGATGCCCACGACGTGGGCGCGTCCGGTGTCCTTCCAGATCTCGGCCAGCAGCTCCGACGCCGCGTCCGACCGGCTCTCGACCAGGGTCAGGGCCCGTGCCAGCGACACCTGCGAGCCCGCGCGGATGCGGTCCGCGAGCGCGACGGCCGAACTCTGGGTGGCGGTTCCGGTCATGACGGTCCCCGGTCGAGCGATTCGAACAGGTTGCGGTCGTCGACCACGCGGCGCGCCTTGAAGTCGGTGCGCTCGAACGTGGCGGGCGCAACCGTCACGACCTTGGCGCCGACACCGAGGACGTTGCGCAGGTCGTCGCCGACCTTCTTGATCCAGACATCCTGCGACACAGAGGTTTTCTGCGCGTCGAACTCGCACTGCACCAGCAACTCGTCCATCGCGGTCTCCCGCGTGATGATGATGCGGTGTTCGCCGCCGTACCCTTCGGCGCTCATCACGATCTCGTCGATCGCACTGGGATGCACGTTCTCACCGCGGATCTGGAACATGTCGTCGATCCGGCCGTAGATGCCCTTGGGCAGGAACGGGTAGGTGCGCCCGCGCGACGCGTCCGGCGCCTCCCAGCTGGTGAGGTCGTTGGACAGCAGGCGGATCATCGGCTGCGACGTCCGCTCCAGCGTCGTGTAGACGGGGGTGCCCTCACTGCCGTAGGGCACCCGCCGCATCGTCGCGGGGTCGCACACCTCGGTGTAAACCAGGTCCTGCCAAGCGAATACCCCGGGTTCGTTGCTGCTCGCCCCGAGGTGCATCCACGGCGCGACCTCGCCCATGCTGCCCGAGTCGTAGACCTCGACGTCGAACGCGTCGATGATGCGCTGGCGGATCGACGGCACGCTCGCGCCGGGCTCACCCGAGAAGAACATCTTGCGCAGGCCGATCCCGCGGGGATCGATGCCGTTCTCGTGGGCCACCTCGGCGAGGCGCAGCGCGTAGGACGGCGTGCCGTAGAACACCGTCGCCGACATCTGACGCATCCACTGAAGTGTGCGCAGGCTCTGGCCCGAGAAGCCGGCACCGAACGGGAAGACCGCGGCGCCAAGCCTTTCCGCGCCGCTGTAGGCGCCCCATGAACCCCAGTACTGGGTCAGCGGGGAACCGATGAGCACGACGTCGGACGGGCGGATCCCCATCCCCCACATCACCCGCGCGTGGGCGTTGGCGACGGCGACCCAGTCACGCTGATTGATGCCGAAGGCGGTGGGGCGTCCGGTGGTGCCCGAGGTGCCCTTGATGTGGGTGACCTCGACGGGATCGATGCACAGGTAGCTGCCGTACGGCTGGTTCGCCGCCTGATCCTCGCGCAGCTCTTCCTTCTTCACCACCGGGACCTGCTCGAAGATCTCGAGCGAGGTGATGTCACCGGGTTCCAGACCCGCCTCGGACCACTTGCGGCGGTAGAACGGCGCGCGTTCCCAGGCGTAGGCCATCAGTTCCCGGATGCGCCCGAGGATCGCCTCGTCGCGCTGCTCGGGATCCATGGTCTCGCGCACCGGGAACCAGTGCGTCTGCTCGTTGGGAGGCCGGTATTCGGCGTCGTACGCCGGAGGCCAGCTCCACGACTCCATCCCCGGCATCAGGAATTCGCCTCCACGGGGGCGGCGGCCTTGATGGTCTCGACGATCTTCTCCGGCGTGGTGTCCTGGCCGAGGACGGCCTTCACACCCATCTTCTGCAGTTCGATCTCGTCCTCGTCGGGCATCACGCCGCCGGCGACGATGGTGAAGCGCGGACGCTCCTCCATCTGGTCGAGGATCTCGAAGATCTTGGTGAAGATCGGCATGTGCGCACCGGACAGCAGGCTGACGCCGAGCACGTCGACGTCTTCCTGGGTGGCAGCCTCGATGACCTGCGCCGGGCTGCGATGAAGTCCGGTGTAGATCACCTCCATGCCCGCGTCGCGAAGCGTGCGCGCGACGACCTTGACACCTCGGTCATGTCCGTCGAGACCGATCTTGGCAAGCATCACGCGGATGGGCAGTGTCGACGGTTGATTCATGTACTCACCTGTTCTGTGGGACGACCAATCTGTGGTTCGACCATAGATCAGGGTGCGTGACATGCGCAACAACTAATGGTGCCTGGGGTTGGCACCACAGGCTTTGAGCTAGCCGAAGTGCAACTTCACGTCGGCGAGCCAGTCGGCGGCCGCCGCGCGCGGGGTCATCTCACCGGCCTGCACCCGTCGGCGGAGTTCGTCGAGCCGCGCCGAGCCGTTCATCGTCTCGTGCAGCATCGTCGTCACGTGGTTCTCGATGTGCCGGGTCAGTTCGCGGCTCTGCTGTTCCTGCCGCCGGGCCAGTCTGCGGCCCGAGGCCTGGTCGCGCTCGTCGAACTCGCGCAGCGTCGTCCACAGTGCGTCGACGCCCTCGCCCGACAAGGCGACCGTGCAGCACACCGGCGGCATGTCGGTGTGGTGGTGCCGGGCGCCGACGGCGAGCGCCTGTTTGAGGTCGCGCACGAACGCCGGTGTCTCCGCGCGGTCGGCCATGTTGACGACGAACAGGTCGCCGATCTCCATGATCCCGGCCTTGTTCATCTGCATGGTGTCGCCGAGACCGGGCACCAGCACCACCGCCACCGTGTCCGCGACGGTCAGCACGTCGAGTTCGACCTGTCCGACGCCGACGGTCTCCACGATGACGACGTCATAGCCGGCCGCGTCGAGCACCTTGACCGCGTCGCGCGCGGCGCGCGCCAGACCGGTCGTCGACCCGCGCGTGCCCATGCTGCGGATGAAGATGCCCGGGTCCTGGCTGTGCGACGACATCCGCACCCGGTCGCCCAGCACCGCTCCGCCGGTGAGATGGCTCGACGGGTCGATCGCCAGGATCGCGACGGTGCGCCCGTCGGCCCGCATCTGGCGCGCCAGCACATCGACGAGCGTGCTCTTGCCGGACCCCGGACTTCCGGTGATGCCGATGACGTGCGCACCCGCTGTGCCGCCCAGGGCCAGATCGCCTGCCACGTCTGCGATCTCGCCACGCTCGACCTTGCTGATCATGCGGGCGACCTCGCGTTCGGAGGACAGCCCGATCGCCCCGCGGGGCGCTGCTGTCGACTCGCTGGTCATGTCGTCAACTCCTTCACCGTCACAGCCTCACCGGGCCGGCATGCGGATCGCGCCGTCGAGACGGATGACTTCGCCGTTGAGCATCGGGTTTTCGACGATGTGATGGACCAGGGCGGCGAACTCCCCGGGACGGCCGAAACGCTTGGGATGGGGGACGTTCGCGGCCAGCCCGCGCCGGGTCTCGTCCGGCAGCGACGCCATCATCGGTGTCTCGAACGTCCCCGGCGCGATGCTCACCACTCTGATCAGGTGGTCGGCCAGTTCGCGGGCCAGCGGCAGAGTCATGGCCGCCACACCGCCTTTCGACGCCGCGTAGGCCGCCTGCCCGATCTGCCCGTCGAACGCGGCGACCGAAGCGGTGTTGACGATCACCCCGCGTTCCCCGTCGACCGGTTCGGTCTGCGCCATCCGCTCCGCGGCCAGCCGTACCACGTTGAACGTGCCGAGGAGGTTGACCCTCAGCACCGTGCCGAAGGCGCTCGACGGTAGAACTCCCTTGCGGCCCAGCACTTTTCCTGGCGAGACGATGCCCGCACAGTTGACCACCACCCGTAGGTCACCGACGGCGGCGGCGCGGGACACGGCCGCGGCCACCTGGTCGTCGTCGGCGACGTCGGCGGCGACGAAGGACGCCGCACCACCCAGTTCGGCGGCGACGTCCTCGCCGCCCCGGTCCGGAAGGTCGACCAGCACGACCGACACGCCGGAGGCGAGCAACCGCTGCGCGGTGGCCCGTCCGAGCCCGGAGGCCGCGCCGGTCACGATCGCGGACGCATCGCGCAGCATCATCGCGGCTGACCTGCCACTCGGACGAGGTGGTCGACACCGCGCTTGACAGTCCAGCCCGCCTGCTCGCGGTCCCATTCGGTGCCTGCGGCGGACTGCGTCGCGGCGCGCAGCGTGCGCTTGAGCACCTTGCCCGTCGGGGTCTTCGGTAGTTCACCGATGAACTCGAGATACCGCGGGACGGCGAAGTAGGGCAGCCGGGTGACACAGTGGGTGAGCACCGCGACCGGATCGGGCGCCGCGGCGCCGTCGGCGACCACGAGGTACGCCTTGATGTCGTCCTCACCCTCCCGCGCGGGTTTCGCGATCACCGCGGCGTCGGCGATCTCGGGCAGTTCGGTGAGGGCGACCTCCACGTCGTAGGCGGTGACGTTCTCGCCCTTGCGGCGGATGCGGTCGTTGAGGCGGTCGAGGAAGTAGTAGTAGCCCTCGGCGTCGCGCCGGGCGGCGTCGCCGGTGTGGAACCACAGGTTGCGCCACGCCTCGACGGTTCTCTCGAACATCCCGTTGTAGTGCAGGAAGGTGGTGAACGGGTAGCGGGGCCGGACCACGATCTCGCCGACCTCCCCGTCCGGCACGGGTTCGTCGGTGGCCGGGTCGACGACGGCGACCTCGAACCACTCGTCGAGCGCCTTGCCGCAGCTTCCCGGCCGCAGCGGCTCGTCGATCGGCCGGTAGATGGGCAGGCAGGTCTCGGTCATGCCGTAGGCCTCCACGCACGTGGTGTTGAAGCGGTGCTCGAAGGCCTCGGCGATGACGGTGGGCATCGGGATCGTGATCATCCGCCGGACCCGGTGGTCGGCGTCGTGCGGTCCGGCCGGCCGGTTGAACACGTACTGCGCCATGACGCCGAGCAGGCTGGTCACCGTCGCGCCGCACGCACGCAGGTCGTCGAGCCAGCGACTTGCGCTGAAGGCGTCGGCCAGCACCACCTCGGCACCGGTCATCAGACACGGAAGCACCTGCATGAACTGCGCATTGGCGTGGAACATCGGCAGACAGACGTAGTACACGTCGTCTTCGACGATGCGCAGTTGTTCGACGACGTGCGCCGCGAACGTGTGCATGTGCGCGTGCGGGACGACCACTCCCTTGGCGGGGCCGGTCGTTCCGGAGGTGTAGATGATGGACGCGGGATCCTGATACGACACCTCGACGTCGGGAACCTTGCCGGGGGAGGCGTCGAGGCCGGGCAGCGGGATCGTCGTCCACGGCAGCGCGGGTGCCCCGCCACGGACGACGACGGTGCGCAGCTCCGTCAGTTCGCCGGCCACGTCGCCGAGCGCCGCCCCGTACTGCGCGTCGATGATCGCCACCGCCGCCCCGGAGTTGTTGGCGACGTGCACCAGGCTCGGGCCGCGGTTGGCCGTGTTGACCGGAACCTCCACGGCGCCAAGCAGATTGACGGCGAACCAGCACACGATCATGTCGATGGAGTTGTCCATCACCAGCAGCACCCGGTCGCCTTTGGCCACCCCGAGCGCGGCGAGACCGGCGGCCCTGCGCTCGGTGAGCGCCAGCAACTCGCCGTAGGTGAGGCTGTCCCCGGCCAGGGTGCGCACGCTGCACTTGTCCGGGTGTTCGGCCGCCGCCCTTCTCAGGAAGGTGGTCAGGGTGAAGCCCTTGCGGTCGGCGGGGGTGAAGCGGCGTGCTGATGCGACAGTCATGCCTCGACCCGCTGGGCGCCGCGGCTGCCCGCGACGCGCTCCTCGATGAACGACACGATGTCGGCGGTGTCGGTACCGGGCGGGAAGCATCCGTCGATGCCCATCCGGCCGAGTTCCTCGATGTCCTCGGGCAGCAGGCTGCCGCCGGCGATCATCAGGATGTCCCGGGCGCCGGCCGCGTCGAGCCGCTCCTTGAGCTCTTTCATCAGGCGGACGTGCTGCGCCGACAGGTTGGAGACCCCGACCACGTCGACGTCCTCCTGGACCGCGGCCCGGGCGACGTCGGGGATGGTGGTGCGCAGGCCGGTGTAGATGACTTCCATGCCGGCATCGCGCAGGGCGCGTGCGACGATCTTGACGCCCACATCGTGGCCGTCGATACCGGGTTTGGCCAGTAGAACGCGGATCATGAGTTGCCTTCCAGAGAGTCGGTGTGAAATGGGTCAGTAGATGGGAGGGGCGACGTACTCGCCGACCTCGGCGATCACTCGTTTGACGATCTCGCCCTGGGAGGCGTGCGCCTTGCTGGCCGCGATGACGGCCTCCATGACGTTGCCGCCTTCCCCGACGACCTTCTGCAGTTCGTCGAGCGTGCGCTCGACCTCGGAGGCGTCCCGTTCGGCACGCACCTTCTCGAGCCGGCGGATCTGCTCCTTCTCGGACTGCTCGTCGACGCGGAACGTCTCGATCGGGCGCTCACCCTGGGTGCCCTTGAAGTCGTTGACCCCGACGATGGTGCGGGTCCCGTTCATGATCTGCAGCTGCTGGGTGTGGGCGGTGTCGGACACCGTCTTCTCCAGCCAGCCGCTCTCGACACCGCGGATGGCGCCGCCCTGCGCGTCGACCTGGCCCATCCAGTCCCACGTGCGCCGCTCGATCTCGTCGGTGAGGCTCTCGATGTAGTACGAGCCGGCCAGCGGGTCGACGACATTGGTGATGCCGCTCTCGTAGGCGACCACCTGCTGGGTGCGCAGCGACATCCGCTGCGCGAACTCCGACGGGATCGAGTACGCCTCGTCGAAGCACGAAACCGCCATGGACTGAACGCCTCCCAGCGCGCCGGCCATCGCCTGCAGCGCACCTCGGATCAGGTTCACCTCCGGCTGCTGGTAGGTCATGGTGCTTCCGCCGGTCTGGACGTGGGTGCGCAGCTTGGCGTTCTTCGGGTCGGCGCCGAACCGGTCGTGGATCAGTTGCGCCCACACCCGGCGCGCGGCGCGCAGCTTGGCGATCTCCTCCAGGAAGTCGTTGTGCACGTTGAAGATGAACGAGAAGCGGCCGATGAAGCTGTCGATCGGCAGCCCGCGGCCCAGCAGGTCTTCGATGTAGGCGATCGCATGGGCGAACGTGAACGCCAGCTCCTGGTCGGCGGTGGTGCCGGCCTCGCGAATGTTGTAGCCGTTGAGGCTGATTCCGTTCCACCGGGGCATGTGCTGGGCGCAGTACTCGATCAGGTCGCACGCCAACCGGACCGACGGCGCCGGCGGGAAGATGTAGGTCTTCTGCGCGTAGAAGTCCTTCAGCGGATCGTTCTGCACGGTGCCGCCGAGCTTGCGCAGGTCGAAGCCGCGCATCTGGGCCGCCGCGACGTACTGCGCGACGAGCACGAACGCCGGGTGGTTGATCGTCATCGAGACGCTGATGTTCTCCAGGTCGATGCCGTCGAACAGGTCGTACATGTCGGGCAGCGTGTCGATCGCGACGCCGGTGCGGCCGACCTCGCCGACCGCCCGCGGGTCGTCGGAGTCCAGGCCGATCAGCGTGGGCACGTCGTAGTCGTTGGACAGGCCGGTCTGTCCCTGCTCGATCACGTACTTGTTGCGTTCGTTGGTCTCCGGGGCGGTGCCCAGGCCGACCACCTGGCGGCGCGTCCACTGGCGGGTCCGGTACATCGTCGGGTGGGGCCCGCGCGTATACGGGTACTCGCCCGGCCCACCCAGTTTGGTGGCCGGATCCCACGACTCGAGGCGGGACGCGTCGTAGACGGCGTCCACCGGAATGCCCGACAGGGTCTGGTAATCAGCCTGCTCAGGAGCCGCGGCGGCCTGCTCGGTGGTGCTCGGTCGGGTGTCTGACACGGTCATTCTCGCCCCTTTGTGATGTATCTCTGTGGTTCGACCACACTGTGATAGGTGCTACTATGGACTCTGGATCCAGGATTTGCAACTAGCTCGTCAGAACATCGCAACTACCACGATTGGTGCTCACATGGCCGAGATGACCGTTGCCCAGCTCATCGCCGATCGCCTGGTCAGCCAGGGCGTCCGCCGAATCTTCGGATTGTGCGGCGGGCATATCCAGCCGTTATGGGACGCCGTCGCGCTCGCCGGCATCGAGGTCGTCGACGTGCGCCACGAAGCCGCCGCGGTGTACATGGCACACGCGACCGCCGACCTCTCCGGTGAACTCAGCGTGGCGCTGGTGACCGCGGGGCCGGGCCTGACCAACGCCGTCACGGCGATCTCGAACGCGTTCGTCGCGCGCAGCCCGGTGCTGGTGATCTCCGGCCGTGCCCCGCGGCCGCAGACCGGTATGGGCGCGATGCAGGACATCGCCCAGGCCGAGATCGTCAGCCCGATCACCCGCCTCGTCGAGCAGGTGTCCGAGCGTCACCACGTGATCTCGCGACTGGACAAGACCATCGCGGCCGCGCTCGGCGCCGTGACCGGCGCGACCGGACCCGCCTACATCGATTTCCCGACGGACCTGTTGACCGAGACGGTCCACGACGCCGACATCCCCGCCGTGGCGATGGAGCCGCGCCGTGCCGCGGAGCTGGCGCCGAGTCCGTCCGCGGTGGAGCAGGCCGCCCGTCTCATCCGCGACTCGTCGCGCATCGTCGTCATCGGCGGGCGGTCGGTGCGTACCTCGGCCGACGAGGTGCGGGCCTTCCTGGACGCGGCGCAGGCGCTGTACCTGGATTCGGGCGAGAGCCGCGGCGCGATCCGGGACGACGTACCGGGATTCGTACCCGCCGTGCGCGGCCGCGCGATGAGCGAAGCGGACCTGGTGATCACGCTGGGCCGGCGTCTGGACTTCCAGCTCGGTTACGGCTCGCCCGCGGTGTTCTCGCCGGACGCGCGGTTCCTGCGCATCGGCACCGCCTTCGAGGAGCTGGGGGAGACCCGCCGCGGCGACGTCGAGGTGCAGGGCAGCACGGGTGCGGTGCTCACCGCGCTGACCAAGGGCGGCGCGACCCCCGACGCGCCGGACCTCGACTGGCTTGCCGGCATGCGCGAGTCGAACGCCGAGCGGGCACGCAAGCTCGCCACCAAACTGCAGGCCCCGGACCTCGACGACGACGGACGGATGTCGCCGAACTTCGTCGTCGGTGCGGTGAACGACCTGCTGACCGACGGATCGGTGGCGATCGCGGACGGCGGTGACATCCTGTCGTTCGCCCGGGTCGGCCTCAAGCCGGTCGACTACCTCGACTGCGGGGCGCTGGGCTGCCTCGGCGTCGGGGTGCCCTTCGCGATCGCGGCCGCGCTGCACCGGAAAGACGAACCCGTCGTCGCGGTCATCGGGGACGGCAGCTTCGGTTTCACCGCGATGGAGATCGACACCGCGGTGCGGCGGGGCGCCCGTGCGGTGTTCGTCGTGGTGAACAACGAGGCGTGGAACATCGAGCGCCACGACCAGGTGGACCGTTTCGACGGCAACCTCGTCGGCGTCGATCTTCCCGGCTGCCGCTACGACCAGCTGGCGCGCAGTCTCGGCGCGCACGGTGAGCGGGTCGAGGATGCCGGCGAACTCGCCGACGCGCTGAAACGGGCGATGGACAACGCGCCCGCCGTCGTCGACGTCCTCGTCTCGCGCCAGGCCAAGTCCCCGGACTACCTCAGCGGACTGGCCGAGGTGCCACCCCGGCAGGCCGTGGGTCCCTGGAACGCCGCGGAGTTCAAGCGGTATGCCACCCGATAAGGCAGCAACCCCCGTCGGCGCTGGTTCCAGGATCCACGAATACAGTGTCTGCACAGCGGCCGCCCCGAGGAGACCAGACGTGAGCCTCAACCCCGAAGTCGACGCGGGCCTTCTGCCACAGAAGGCCTCGAGCTTCGCTGCCTTGAGCGCGCTGCCGCCCCGTGACTCGAACGCGTTGGCCAGATCGGTCCGCGATCGGCTGCGCCGGGCCATCGTGCTCGAGGAGCTGCCGGCGGGCGTACGGCTGAACCAGGTCATGGTGGCCCAGCAGTTGGGGGTGAGCCGGATGCCGGTGCGGGTGGCCGCGGCCGACCTGGTGGTGGAAGGACTGCTGGAGCCGTTGCCGACCGGCGGCGTGGCGGTCAAGGCGCTGTCGCGCAGCGACGTCGAGAGCGCATACAAGGTCCGCGAGGCGCTGGAGGCCCAGGCGGTGCGCGAAGTCGCGCAAGCTCGGCCGGAGCACGGGCTCGCGGAGTTGTCCGCGGTGCTCGACCGGCACGAAGGCCTGGGCGGCGCCAACGACACCGAGAGGCTCCTGGAACTGGACCGGGCGTTCCACTGGGCGATTCTCGACGCGACCGACAACCCGTATTTCAGCCGTGCGATGGTGCCGATGTGGTCGGTGGTCGAGCGGGCCATGGTGGGCATGCTGCGCACGGTGCCGGAGATGTTCGACCTGGCATGGCGGGAACACCGGCTCATCGCCGAGGCGATCGCCGCCGGGGATGCCGATCTGGCCGAGCAGCGGGCGAGGAAGCACATCAGGGATTCCGCGACCAAGTTCTCGAAATCCATCCGCGACGAATAGGACGCGAGCACGCCTTGCGTTTCGCGGGCTGATCGGTTCTGGCCGAACCACAGAGTGCCGCATGCCATCTCGTTGGCTCGCACTCGGGAGAGGAGACCGCCATGACAGAGGCGGAAGAAGACGCAGCCTCAACCGGAGGTTCCAGCCGGCGTGCGCTGCGTTCCGGCGCGGTGGCGATGCTCCCGATACTCATCGGGATCGCGCCCTTCGCCGCGGTGGCCGGCCTGGCCGGGACACACAACGGCTTCACCGTGCTGGAGACGGCCGCGTTCTCGCTGTTCGCCTACGCCGGCGCAGCGCAGGTGGCGGCGCTGGACCTGATCGGCAACGGCGCCGGGGCCGGGGTGGTGATCGCCACCGCGCTCATCATCAACGTGCGCTTCATCGTCTATTCCGCGACGCTGGCGCCGATGTTCTCCGAGTCCAGTGTCAAGCAGCGGGTGGCCGGCTCGTACCTGCTGGTCGACCACGCGGTTCCGCTCACCCTCACGCGTACGGCGGACTGGGCCCGCCGTGACAAGGTCGCGTTCTATTTCGGGGCGTGCCTGGTGTTCTGGTGCACCTGGCAGGTCTGTTCGTTCATCGGGTCGTTCCTGGGATCGCTGCCGAACACCGGCGTCGTCGCGTTCGCCGTCCCGATCTCGTTTCTGGCCCTGCTCGCGCCCCAACTCAGCGACCGGCCAAGGGTTTTCGCCGCGATCGTGGCTGCGGTGGTGGCCGTCGCCGGGGCCGACCTGCCGGCGAACCTGGGCATGATGCTGGGCACGTTCGCCGGTATCGCGACGGGTGTGGCGTTCGGTTGGCGCGCGGCCGGGAAGAAGGCGGAATCATGAGTACGGCGACGATCTGGATGCTCATCGCGGCCATCGCGATCGGCGGGTTCATCCTGCGCGCGGTCTTCATCCTGGTGCCGATCCTGCCGAGGAACCTCCCGCCCCGCCTGAGCCTGGTGCTGCAGATGGTGCCGGCCGCCGCGTTCGCGGCGCTGGTGGCGCCGTCGATCTTCCTGGAAGACGGTCAGTTTCAGCTTGTCTCGCCGGCCACGCTGGCGGGTGCGATCGCGCTGCTGGTGTCGTTCCGGTGGAAGAACCTGGCGCTGAGCATCGTGTGCGGCCTGGTGGCCTACGGCTGCCTGGACCTCGTGCTGTAGTCGAAGAAGCCGCGGCCGCTCTTCCTGCCGAGCAGGCCGGCATCGACCATCCGCGCCAGCATCGGCGGGCACGCGTACTGCGGTTCCTTGAACTCCTCGTACAGGGAATCGGCGATCGCCCGTACGGTGTCGAGACCGATCAGGTCACTGAGCGCCAGCGGGCCCTGCGGATGCGCGCATCCCCGCACCAGACCCTCGTCGATGTCCTCGGGCGTCGCCACGCCCTGCTCGACCATCCGGATCGCCGCCAGCAGGAACGGAATCAGCAGCGCGTTGACGACGAAGCCGGCGCGGTCCTTGCAGTCGATCGGGTGCTTGCCCAGTGCCTGGGCGAAGGTTCGCGCTCGTTCGGTGGTGGTCTGGGCGGTGAGGTAACTCGGCACCAACTCCACCAGCGACAGCACCGGAACGGGATTGAAGAAGTGGATGCCCATCACGTTCTGCGGCCGCTCGGTGACGACGCCGAGTTTGATGATCGGGATGGACGACGTGTTGGACGCCAGGATCGCCTCCGGGTCGGCGACCACAGCGTCGAGTCGCCGGAACAGCGCGGTCTTGGCGCCCTCGTCCTCCATGATGGCTTCGATCACGAGACTGCGGTCGGCGAGGGCGTCGACGTCCTCGACGATCTGAATCCTGTCCAGGATCTCCGCCGCGGAGGCGACCTTGCCCCGTGCTTCAGCCTTGGTCAGCGACGTTTCGAGCCGGCGCCGGCCGGCGTCGGCCGCTGCCGTGGTGGTTTCCACGACCGTGACGGAAAAGCCGCTGCGGGCGCAGGTTTCGGCGATTCCGGCTCCCATCAAGCCGCACCCGACGACGCCGACCTTCTCCGTGGTGCTGGTCGACATGGCTTCCTCCAGGTGCGTTGACGGCGCCGAGGTCGGTCAACCACAGCGTGGTTCTACCATAGTGACGACCAGTGGGCTGTGCAACAACCACCGCGAGGGACGCACGGGGACACACTTCGGGCCGCCCACCTCCCGCCGGAGCAGGGGGTGGACGGCCCGGAGAACGAGGTCAGATGGCGGGTGCGTCCGCGTTGCTCGGTGTGGTGCGCTGCTCGACGATGTCGGCGAAACGTCGGGAGATGTACTCACCCGCGCGCACCGACAGCGCCCCGATCGTCGAGGTCGGATTGACCGCGCCGCCCGTGGTGAGGGAGCTGCCGTCCACCACGAAAAGGTTTGGCACATCCCAGGTCTGGTGCCACTTGTTGGTCACCGAGTCCTGGGGGTTGTTGCCCATCCGGCACGTGCCCATCAGGTGCCACCCCGGCGGCGGGTGGAGCACCCCGGTGTCGTTGGTCTCGACGGCGCCGAGTGCCCGTGCCGCGTCGAAGATGCGGTCGATGCCGAAGTTGGCCAGGGCGATGTCGTTCGGGTGCGGTTCCCAGTTCACCCGGGCGGCGGGCAGGCCACTCGTGTCCTTGGCGTCGGGATCGAGTGTCACACAGTTGGTCTCGACCGGCAGGTCCTCACCGAACATGAAGACCATCAGGTGGTTGCCGAAGTGGTCGTTGAAGTGCTTGCGGTGGCCGTCGCCCCACGGGGCGACGTAGCCGGTGTGGCTGCCCATCGCCGAGAACGCCGCACCGAAGCTGCGGGCCACCTGCATCCCGAATCCGTTGACGAATCCGCGGTTGGTGTCGGTGTGGTAGAACTCATGCGAGTACAGGGGTGCCCCGAAAGCGCCCTTGTAGCCCTCCATCGGGGTGTCGAACCACGCATCGCAGAACGCGAAGATGTGGTGCATCAGGTACTTTCCGACCAGCCCGTTGCTGTTCGCCAACCCGTCCGGATGACCCTTCTGCGCGCTCATCAGCAGCAGCCGGGGAGTCCCGATACCGCTGGCCGCGACGACGACGATCTTCGCCGAGACCTGATGGCGCGCACCGGTTCTGGTGTCGATGTAGGTGGCCCCGGTCGCTTTGCCGTTCTTCGCGTGGATCTGTTCCACCCGGGCATGGGTGCGCAGGTCGGCGCCCAGCGGGATCGCGATCGGCCAGTGGGTGTGGGTCGGGGTGCTCAGTGACCCGGTGGGGCTGCCGGACAGCTCGTTGCCCGCCGCGATGTCCGCCTCGCGTCCCTCACGCGGGCGCGTGATGATCGCGTTGTCGGACGGCCACCAGTGCCATCCGAGCCCGCCCAGCGCCTTGGCGAAGTTGCGCCCGAGTTTCCCGGGCAGGACCGGAGGATCGCGGTCGACGCCGGTGCGGTCCGGATAGGACGGGTCGCCGACCATGCCGGAGATCCCGTAGATGGCGTCGTTCTCGTCGTAGTACGGCGCGAGTTCCTCGTAGCTGATCGGCCAGTCGATGGTCCCTTCGAGCCCGTGCTCGGTGCCCTTGCGGAAGTCGACCGGCTTGTACCGCGGCCAGTGTCCCGCGTAGTGCATCGTGCTGCCGCCCACGTTGTTCATCAGGTACGGCGTCGTGAATCCGGTGACCGGATAGTCCTCGGGAAGTCCGCGGACATTCGGGTCGTAGGCCCAGCCGCGCTGCTTCTCGATCTCCCATTCCCGGTGATAGTGCGGGTGTTCCGGTGGGGTGACCCACGGGCCCTGCTCGAGGCAGGTGACCTTGTAACCGGCCTGGACGAGCTTGAGGGTGACGCCGGCCCCGCCAGGTCCGGAGCCGATCACCAGGACGTCGGTCTCGTCGATCGTGGAAGTCATTTCGCGTTCTCCTTGTTCTGCTGCGACTGCAGCCACGTCAACTTGCTGAGGTCGACCCGCACGACGTCCTCGGTGCGGACGTATCCGGAGCCCTGGCCGGCCGTGGCCAGCGCCTCGTCGTCCCAGTCCTCGATGCAGTGCAGGTAGCCGTAGGGCAGGGGCGGGCCGTGATAGTCGCGCCCGGCCGGGATCTCGCGCTGGATGGCGGCGGTGACGGCATTCGCCGAGTAGTAGCCGTAGTAGACGAGACTGCGGATCTTGCCGAAGAACTCCTCCGACTCCTTCTCCAGCCGCTTGACCTCCTCGACGCGGCTGTCGGCGTCGGCGTGCGCGAACTCCGCGCCGAGGTGGGCCAGTGAAGCCTTGAGCTCGTCCTCCTCCAGGTACGGAAAGTGCTTGGCGCGGAACCCGGTCGGCGTCGTGTAGCGGCCGAAGAAGTCGACGATGCCGACTTCACTGGGGGCCGGGAATCCGTCGCCGGGCGGGATCAGCGTGTCGGCGAGGGCTTTGATGACGGAGGTCTCGGTCTCGTCGAACCGGACCGGGGTGGCCAGACCACCCAGCCGCGGGCGGCCCAGTTCGAAGTGCGGTTGGTCGGGACGGTCCTCGCCCAGCGCCGGCGCCCCGAGCGGGGCGCCCACCAAGGGCTCTTCCTGGCTCATCGCTTTCTCCTTCTTTCGTGTGTTGGGTTGAGCAGACGGAAGATCGGCAGGACACGTCACAGCGGGGCGGCTGACCAGTCGGTCGTCTTGGCCGGTGACCTGTCGAGGTTGACCCCGATGTGCTTGACCTGGGTGTAGCCGTGGACGGCCTCCAGCCCCTCTTCCCGGCCGATCCCGCTCTGTTTGTGGCCACCGTGCGGGGTCATGGGCAGCTCGCCGAACCAGTCGTTGATCATCACCGAGCCCACCTGCAGGCGCTTGGCGGTGTTGAGCGCATCGGTGATGTCCCGGCACCACAGCACGGCGAACAGACCGTATTCGGAGTCGTTGATCGTCTCGACCAGGTCGTCGACGGACGACCAGCGCATGACCGCGGTGACGGGACCGAAGATCTCCTCGCGGGCGATCCGCGAGTCCTTCGGGACGTCGACGAAGACCGTCGGCTCCACGAAGAAACCGCCGCTCGGGGTGTGTGCGGGCTCGCCACCACCGAAGAACAGCGTCGCCTCCTGCTTGCCGACTTCGATGTACTCCCGGACCCTGTCGTAGTGCTTCTTCGACGCCAGGGGTCCCATCTGGGTTTCCTCGTCGAAGGGGTCGCCGACGGTGGCCGTGCGTAGCCGGGCGACGAGCATCTCCAGGAACCGGTCAGCGATGTCCTCGTGAAGGAACAGCCGGCTGCCGGCGACGCAGACCTGGCCGGCGCGTGAGCAGAAGCCCTGGACCGCGACCTCGACGGCGTCCTCGAGCGGGGCGTCGGGAAACACGACCAGCGGGCTTTTCCCGCCGAGCTCCAGGTTCACCTGCGCGATGTGCCGGCCACCGAGGCGGGCGATCTCGCGTCCCGTCTCGGTGGAGCCGGTGAAGGTGATGCCCCGCACCTCGGGGTGAGCCGCCAGTTCCGCCCCCGCCTCGGCGCCGTAGCCGGTGACCACGTTGAAGACGCCCTTGGGGAACCCGGCGGCGTGCACCAGCTCGGCGAATTTCAGTGCCGACAGCGACGTGTCCTCGGCGGGCTTGATCACACACGTGTTGCCCAACGCCAGCGCCGGTGCGATCGAACGCACGAGGATCAGCAGCGGATAGTTCCACGGGATGATGTGCGCCGTGACGCCGAGCGGTTCGAGCAGTGTGAAGCTGAGCTTGTTGCCCGGGACCGTGATCGTGCGTCCCCCGATCTTGTCGGCCGCGCCCGCCCAGTACTCCAGCCACATCGGCATCGCACCCACCAGTTCGCGGGCCTTGGCGAGGTAGTGGCCGGAGTCCATCGCCTCGATGCGTGCCAGCTCCTCGGCGTTCTCGGTCACCAGTTCGGCGAGCCGCCGCAGCAGGGCGGCCCGGGCGATCGCGTCGGTGAACTGCCACTCCACGGCCGCGTCGGCGGCCGCCCGGACCGCGGCGTCGACATCCGCGGCGTCACCACGGGGCACCTCGGTGATGGTCCGTCCGGTGCTCGGTTCGATGGTCGGGAACGTGGCGCCGCCACGTGCCGGACACCATTCGCCGTCGATGTACATCAGGGCCGGGGTCGTCGTGCGGTTCTCGGTGTCGGCGGAGAGCGTCTGGGTCATGTGAGTCAGCACACATCTCCGGGACCGGCGCCTGCAACGGTTACAACGCGTTACATCCGCGCTGGACAGGAATTGACGGACGAATCGATTCGCTACCCTGTACCGAGGCACACGGCTATGACGGAGAGCACAACCAGCAATGATGCGTAGTCCCGCTCACCCCGAACCGGCCATCGCGCCCGGGCAGGATCCGCGCAGCTATGCGCGGCTGATGGCCGCGGTCTACGAGGCCACCATGGCCGGTGCCCGCGCGCCGGCCCGTCCACGACGGGTCATCTGGGAATCGTGGCAGCGGATGATCACCAAGGGCCTGCGGCCGGATCGCCGCACGCCGCCGGTGGCGGAGACCGACACGGTGGAGGCCCTGCGGAGGGACTCCGGGCTGACGTCGGTGGTCGAGGACATGACGCGCGGCCTGGACTCCCTGGTGTCGACGGGTGACAACATCGTGGCCCTCGCCGACGCGCGGGGCCGGGTGCTCTGGCGGTCGGGCGCGCCGAAGGTGCTGGCCAACGCCGACAAGCTCGGGTTCGTCGAAGGCGCGGACTGGGCGGAGAAGACCGTGGGCACCAACGCCCTTGGCACCGCGTTGATCTCGCAGCGCGCGGTACAGGTCTTCTGCGCCGAGCACTACAACCGCAACCAGCATCCATGGACCTGCGCCGGTGCCCCGATCCGTGATCCGCGCACCGGCCGGGTCCTCGGGGTGGTCGACGTGACCGGCCCGGCGGCCACCGTGCATCCCACCACCGTCGCCCTCATCGACGCCGTCGCCCGGCTGGCCGAGTCCCGCCTGCGCGAGCAGCGCGACGACCAGCTCAACCGGCTGCGGACCATCGCCGCGCCGATCCTGGCCCGGATCGGGTCTCCCGCGTTGGCCGTCGATGCCGACGGCTGGGTGGCGGCCGTCGACTCGATGCCGGTGCGCAACCGGATACTGCTTCCGTCCGACCTGGAACCCGGGCACGTGTGGGTGCCGTCGCTGGGTACCTGCGACGTCGAAACGCTGCCGGGCGGCTGGTTGGTCCGTGTCGTCGGCGACGATACGGAGCAGACCGTCTCGCGGGTGACGCTCGATCTGCACGACAGTGCCGCACGCGTGCTGACCATGACCGGCCAGTACGGCAACTGGCGACATGACATCTCGCTGCGGCACGCCGAGATTCTGCTGATCCTCGCGTCGAGGCCCGACGGCCGGTCGGCGCCCGAACTGGCCGTCGACCTCTACGGTGATCCCAGCCGTGTCGGGGCGGTCCGGGTCGAGATGAGCCGTCTGCGAAAGCAATTCGCGGGACTCATCAGCGGCAGGCCGTATCGGTTCGCCGACTCCACCGTCGTCGAGGTCCGCTACCCGGACGAGCGCTCAGAACTCCTGGCGCCCTCGGTCGCGCCGGCGGTGCAGGCGCTCCGCGTCAGCCGGCCGGCACCACATCGAGCGTGCGAGGTCCGTGGACGCCCTCCACTCGATTGAGGGCCGTGTGGTCGGATCACCAGACGCAACATTAGTGTGACCCCATGGCTGAGCCGCTGATTCTTGCCGTCCACGGCCACACCCCTCGTGTGCACCCGGAGAGCTGGGTGGCGCCCAACGCCTCAGTGGTCGGCAATGTGCGGCTGGCGCAGAAGGTCAGCATCTGGTACTCGGCGACGCTGCGCGCGGAGTTCGACCCCATCGACGTCGGTCCGGGGTCGAACGTGCAGGACGGTGCCACGATCCACGCCGACCCCGGCTTCCCGGTCACGATCGGCGCGCGGGTGACCGTCGGCCACAACGCGGTGCTGCACGGGTGCACCGTCGGAGATGACTGCCTGATCGGGATGGGGGCGATCGTCGGCAACGGCGCGACGATCGGCGCCGGCTCGCTGGTGGCACCCGGTGCTGTTCTGCCGCAGGGGTTTTCAGTTCCGCCGCGCTCGCTGGTGGCCGGCGTGCCGGCCAAGGTTCGCCGGGAACTGAGCACCGAGGAGATCCAGGTGGCGGGCATCAACGCACCGGCCTACGAATACCTGCTCGGTGTCCATCGCGCCGCGGACTGAGGCGTCCCCGATCAGTACGCCGCGAGCGCGAGCTTCTTGTCGGTCTCCCATGCGGGCAACGGCACGCCGAGTCGCTCGCCGACACCGAGCAGCGAGAAGAAGGCCCGGGTCCCCTGCTCCTGCAGCCAGACGCGGACCTTGCCGCCGCTGGGAGCGGCGAACGCCGTGCTGTATTTCCCCACACTCTGGCTGTTCCGGACGAAGCGGCGGGTGGCCGTCTCGTAGGCGGGAAAGGCGATGGTGTGGTCGCCTTTCGCGGCGTTGAGTTCCCCGGCGAGGGTGTACGCCCCGATCAACGCCAGGCCCGTGCCCTGCCCGGTCATCGGATCGGGGCAGTAGCCGGCGTCGCCGACCAGCGCCACCCGGCCCGAGGTCCACGCGTCCATGCGGATCTGCATCGACGGCGCGATGTGGAAGTCCCGGGCGTCCCGCATGGCCCGCAGCAGTTGCGGCACGTGCCACCCGTCACCGGCAAAGACCTCTTCCACCAACGCCACCCGGTCGTCGCGGGTCATGCCGCGCACGGGGAGCGGCTCCGTGCTCCGGATCAGGAACAACCCCTCGAGCTCGGCGTTGCCGGGGAAGGTCGTGATCGCACAACCCCTTTTCGGCCACACATGCCACGTCATGGTGTCCCGGAGGCCGAGGAAATTGTCGACGGTGAAGATGACCAGGTTGGTCCCGAGGTAGTGGCTGTGGTCGTCTCTGCTGCCCATGACGAGCGACCGCACGTTGGAGTGCAGACCGTCGGCGCCGATGACGAGATCGACGTGGCGGGGCGGACTGTTCTCGAACGTGACCTCGACGCCGTCGCCGGTTGCCGTGATGCCGGTGACGGATTCGTCGAAGACGTACTCGACGTCGTCACGGACGTGCTCGTAGAGCAGTTCACACAGCGCGCCACGTTTGACGGCGAAACCGGCCCGCTGCGGGTCGGTGGTGGAGCCGCCCGTCACCATCGACACCGGACGGTTCCGGCGGCCGAGGTAGAAGGTCGGATTCGGTGGTGGCCCGCCTACGGCGCGGGCACGGTCGAGCAGGCTCATGCGATGCAGTGCCTCGACGCCCACCCCGGACATCTCGATGCGCTGTCCGCCGGTGCGGATCGACGGCGCACGCTCCACGATGATCGGTGTGAACCCATAGCGGTGTAACCAGTACGCCAGAGCAGGCCCCGCGATACCACCGCCGGAAATGAGAACGGTCTGGTTGCGTAGTTGCACTCTGTTCAGTCCCGTCGTGTCGAATCAGCTTTCACACGACAGGTTACGGGCCTGGCAGCGGTGTTTCAGCTTCGTTTCTGCCCGGTCAGTGAGGCCGGCCGACGGTGTGGTCGCCCACCACGGCGAGCAGGCGTAGATCCTCCTGCGCTGACGTTCCGGCGGGCGGGGTGAGCACCACCAGCTGCTGACCGTCCGTCGTCGCCAGCACTTCGCAATCCAAGGTGATGGGCCCTACCACCGTCTGGAAAGTCTTGCGCTGCATACGGCGGATGGCCACCTCGTGCCGCGCCCACAGCTCGGCGAACTCGGTGCTGTGCGCCAGCAGGCTGTCGACCAGTTCACGCATGTCCGCATCGGCGCGTCTGCGCGCCCACGCCGCACGCAGGTCCGCCACCATCACTCGGCTGTGCTCGTCGTGTTCGGCGGCCGGAACCCGTTGGCGCGTCACCGGATCGGTGAACCACCGCCACGTGAGGCTGGCCCGCAGCCCCGTCTCGTCGGTGACGAGGTCACCCATCAGCAGCCTGGCCATCTCGTTCTGTGCGAGCAGGATCCCGGTGTCGGTCGCCACGAACGCGGCGGCGTCACCCATCCGGTCGAGGACGTAGAGCAGGGCGGGACGCACGTGTATCGACAGCCCGCCGCGGTCCGGGACGGCGTGGCCGGCGAGTCGGTAGAGGTGATCCCTCTGGTCGTCGGTGAGGCGCAGCGCCCGGGCCAGCGCCCGCAGCATCTGGGGCGACGGCTGCGGGCTGCGCGACTGCTCCAGCCTGCTGTAGTAGTCGACCGACATCCCGGTCAGCTGTGCCACCTCTTCGCGTCGCAGGCCCGCGGTGCGGCGGCGGACACCGGCGGCCAGGCCGACGTCGGCCGGGCTGATCGCCTCCCGTCGGCGGCGCAGGAACTCCGCCAGCGCATCACGATCCATCAGGCCATTGTGGCGCAGGTGGCGCGATCCAGACAGGGACTGCCGATCCCTGGTTGAACACGTCGTTGTTGCCGTTCCCGTTGCGCCGAAAACTGGCCCTGTGAACATGAACTCCAGACAACTCGGAACTCTGACCACATCGGCATTCGGACTCGGCTGCATGGGCATGTCCGGCGCGTACGGCGCAGCCGACCGCGCCGAGAGCATCGCCACCGTGCACGCCGCGCTCGATGCGGGCATCACGCTGCTGGACACCGGCGACTTCTACGGCACGGGGCACAACGAACTTCTGCTCGCCGAAGCGCTACGGTCCAGACCCCGCGACACCTACCAACTCAGCGTGAAGTTCGGCGCGCAGATGGGGCCAGACGGGGCGTGGCTGGGCTTCGACACCCGCCCGGCCGCGGTGAAGACCGCCGCCGCGTACTCGCTGCAGCGGCTCGGCACCGACTACCTCGACGTCTACCGGCCAGCGCGCCTCGATCCCACGGTGCCCATCGAGGACACCGTCGGCGCCATCGGTGAACTCGTCGACGCCGGCCATGTGCGGCACATCGGGCTGTCGGAGGTGGGATCGGAGACCATCCGGCGCGCGGCGGCGGTCCGGCCGATCAGCGACCTGCAGATCGAGTACTCACTGCTCGACCGCGGCGTCGAACGCGACATCCTCGGCACCTGCCGCGAGTTCGGGATCGGCGTGACGGCCTACGGCGTGCTGTCCCGCGGACTGATCAGCGGGCACTGGACGAATTCCGCTGGCGCAGAGGGCGACTTCCGGTCCATGTATCCGCGCTTCTCGGGCGCCAACCTGGACCGGAACCTGGCGCTGGTCGACGCGCTGCGCGGTGTCGCCGCGGACCTCGGCGTGTCGGTGGCGCAGGCCGCGATCGCCTGGGTGGCCTCCCGCGGTGACGACATCGTGCCGTTGATCGGCGCGCGTACCCGCACCCGGTTGACCGAGGCGCTCGGTGCGGTCGATGTCGCGCTGACCGACGACCAGTCGGCCCGTATGGAAGCCGCGGTCCCGGCCGACAAGGTGGCCGGTGACCGCTATCCGGCCGCGCAGATGGCCGCGCTGGACTCCGAACGCTGAAGAAAGGACGACACACTCATGACACACAAGCAACACCCCCTCGGATCCGGTTTCACCGCGGCCTCGACGGCCGACGACGTCCTTCGGGGCATCGACCTGTCGGGGACGAACGCCGTCGTCACCGGCGGCCACGTCGGACTCGGCCTCGAGACGACCCGCGCGCTGAGCAAGGCCGGTGCATCCATCACCGTCGGCTCACGCAACCCGGACCGGGCCGCGCCCGCACTGGCCGGTGTGGACCGGGTCGAGATCGCCGAACTCGATCTGCTCGATCCGGCGTCGATCGACGCCTTCGCCACCCGCTGTCTGGACACCGGACGTCCGCTGCACATCCTGATCAACAACGCCGGCATCATGGGCGGCGAGCTGATGCGCGACGCCCGCGGGTACGAATCGCAGTTCGCGACCAACCATCTGGGGCACTTCCAACTGACGCTGGGCCTGCTGCCCGCCCTGCGCGCGGCCGCCGGCGCCCGCGTCGTGAACGTGTCGTCCGGTGGCCATGCGCTGTCCGACATCCGTTGGGACGACCCACACTTCACCACGGGTTACGACGGCATGCTCGCCTACGGCCAGTCCAAGACCGCCAACGTCCTGTCCGCCGTGGAGTTGGACCGGCGCTGGGCCGACGAGGGCATCCGCGGGTACGCCGTGCACCCGGGCATCGCGCACGGCACCAACCTCGCGCCGTGGCTCACCGACGAGGAACTGCGGGCCATGGGGATCATCGACGACGCGGGCAGGGCTGTCCTCGATCCCGACCGCGAGCTCAAGACACCGCAACAGGGCGCCAGCACCAGCGTGTTCGCAGCGACCAGTCCACTGCTGTCCGGCATCGGCGGCGTCTACTTGAAGGACAACGACATCGCGCCGCTCAACGGCGACACCCCGGCGGTCGTGTTCGGGACCGAACCGATCGTCTCGCGCGGTGTCGCGCCGCACGCGGTCGATCCCGATTCGGCGGCACGGCTCTGGGACCTGAGCGAGCGCCTGCTGACGGTATGACGCCGCCACCGGTACCGCGGCTAAGGTGGCCGGGTGGCCACCGCACCGCGACCCGCGCTGCTCACCGATCCGTTCGTGCAACGTCCGGAACCCGACTTCACCGAGGTGGCCTGGTTCACCGAGTTCGCCGGTGACTCGCACCATGTCCTGATCGGCGACAGCGTCGACGGCATGTCCGAAACCGCGCTCGCCGAGGCGGTTTCACGAGGTGTCTGGCCGGAGGTCCGGGTCGTCGCCGCCCAGACGGTCCGCCTCACCCGGGTCGCCGAGGATCCGGACTCGCGGCTGCCCGCCGACCGGAAGCCGGCGACGGGCATCGCCGGACGCGAGGTCTACCGCCACCATGCCGCGATACCGCTTCGACCGGGCGCTCGGGAGCGGTACCGCGTGGTGAGCACGCTGGGCGACGCGCGGGCCGTGTCGGCACCGTTCCCGATCCGGGGACCTCTCCGAGCCGGCGAGGCCGCCGTCGTCATGCTGACCTCCGACCACCAACTGCTGCCGAACGTCGCGGCCAACATCGAGTTCGCGGCGCGCACCATCACCGAACAGCTCGGCCCCATCGACGCCGTGTTCATGCCCGGAGACCTGGTCAACGTGCCGGATCGGGCCTCGGAATGGTTCGACGACCAGCGCGGCAGCGCGTTCTTCCCGGTCATGCAGGGATGCGCCGCGGCCGTCGCCTCGGACGGCAACAGCTACCGCGGTGCCCCGATCATCCAGTCCGCCCCGCTCTACCCGGCGATCGGCAATCACGAGGTACAGGGTCGCCGCGCCGGGCACACGTCGCTCGACGACTCCTTCAACGACGCGGTGCCGCGGGCGGTCGCCGGCCCGGCCGACCATTCGTTCTCGGTGACCACCTACGAGGAGATCTTCTCGCCGCCGCGATCCGGTCCCGGCGGCAAACGGTACTACGCCACCACCGTCGGTGACATCCGGTTGATCGCACTGTTCGCGACCCGGGTGTGGCGTCCCGACCGGGCTGATCCCGATCCGGAGACCCGCACGGCCAACACCCGTTTCCAGGAGCGCCGTGACCACCTCACCGAACCTTCACGGCAAGGCCACGGCGCGTTCATCTTCGAATCACTCGGCGTCGGCTCCCCTCAGTACGACTGGCTGCGACGGGAATTGGCCTCCCCGGCGTTCCGGGCCGCGAAGTACACCGTGGTCATGCTCCACGAAGGCCCGCACAGCCTGGGGGAGAACGTGGTGCCGGCGTTCACCCCGCCACGGAGAGTGGAGGAGCGCGACGACCACGGTGAGCTCGTCGGGATCCGGTACGACTACCCGGCGGCCGAGAACATGCTGTTGCGTGATGTGGCGCCGCTGCTGGAGAGCGCAGGCGTCGATCTCGTCTACAGCGGGCACAACCACCTGTGGAACCGGTTCACCTCACCGGCGGGCGTGCACTATCTGGAAGCGTCCAACACCGGGAACAGTTTCGGCGCCTTCCTGGACATCTCGGGGCGCAGCAGACCGGCGCCTCCGGCACCGTGGCGCGCCGAAGACACGCCGGTGCAGGGCAACCCCGGCGGACTGGCCCCGGTGGTGCCGACCATCGCGCCCGTGCGCGATGACCGGGGCAGGCCGCTGCCCTACATCGCCGACGACAACCTGGTGGTGTTCCAGGCTCTGCACACCGGCACGGGCACCGTCACCAGCTGGTATGTCGACATGAACGAGACACCAACGACTGCAGTCAAATTCGACGAGTTCCCGCTGCGTCGCCACTGACCGCACCGCGCACCTCGATGGCTGCGCGACGTTGCGCCACGCGTCGACTTCCGTTAACCCGCACGTCGCCGACGCTGTCTAGACATGTACACAGCAAATGCCGGTGAGCAACAGATGGGAACAACCGATGTCCGGACGCAGGATCGTCACAGGCACTGTCGCGTTATTGTCCGCGGCCGCGCTCGCCGCCGGGTGCAGCAGCCAGCCCTCCGAGGAAGACAGCTCCGGCACCATCCGGCTGGCCGTCACCGACCTCCAGGGACTCGAAGAGCTGCAGCGCGAATACGGGGCGTTTGAAACAACTTTCGAGGAGCGCTCGGGACTGGGCATCGAGTTCTTCGCGGTCAACGACCGCACCGCGGCGGCGGCGGCGCTGCAGGCAGACCGGGTCGACGTCGTGTTCACCGGCCCCGCCGAGTACGTGGTGATCCACGAGCGGACCGGTGCCGAGCCCATCGTGGCGATCGAACGTGACGGCTACCGTTCCTGCATCTACACCCGGGCGGACTCCGGGGTCAAGAGTGTGGAAGAGCTACGCGGCAAGAAGGTCGCGATGTCGGACATCGGCTCGACCAGTGGGCATCTCGGCCCGTCGCAGATCATCAAGGACGCCGGCGTCGATCCCAGCACAGAGGTCGAGGTGCTCACCGTCGGCGATACGGTGCACGAATCCCTCAAGCGTGGTGACGTCGACGCGGTCGGCATCGGATGCCACGACTACGAGGAGTTCATGGCCGAGGACGACGCGTCGCAGTACGTGCTGATCGAGGAAGGCCCCGTGCTGCCACCGGACCTCCTGGTCGGCCGGGAAGGCCTCGACCCGCAGACGGTCACGACCATTCAGGCCACGTTCAGGGACCACTTCGACGAGTTGCTGACCGCCATGCTCGAAGGCAAGGACAACGCGAAATACGCCAACGCCCGGATGGTCGAGGTGACCGATCCCGACTACGACACCGTCCGTTCGATGTACCAGGCCGTCGGTGTCGACGACTTCTCCGACTTCCTCGGTGATTGACATGGCGGTTCCGACCCGGTTCGCCGGCCCGCCGCAGGCCCGCACCGGTAGCGATGCTGCGATCCACGTCGAGGACCTGCGGCTGCGCTACCGGCGCGCCGAGAGGCATGTCCTCAACGGGGTGAACCTACGGGTGGCCCACGGTGAGAAGGTCGCGCTGATCGGCACCAACGGGGCGGGCAAGTCGACGCTGCTGCGGTGCCTGGTGCGACTGGCCGAGCCCACCGGCGGCACCGTTTCCCTGGGCGGGGCCGACGTCACCTCGGCCTCCAGGCGTGCGTTGCGCGGCATCCGCCGCGACATCGGATTCGTCTTCCAGCGCTTCCACCTGATTCCGCGGATCTCGGTACTGCACAACGTGATCCACGGCGCGATGGGCCGGCACGGGACACGCTGCGCATGGCCGCTGACCAGCCCTGCCGCGGTACGCCGGGAAGCGATGGAGAGTCTGGAGCGGGTGGGTCTGGCCGGCCTCGCCGAGCGCCGGGTGGACACGCTGTCCGGCGGGCAGCAGCAGCGGGTGGCGATCGCCAGGATGCTCATGCAGCGACCCGGCATCATCCTCGCCGACGAGCCGGTGGCCAGCCTGGACCCCGCGTCGGCGACCGCGGTGATGGAACTGCTGTCCTCGATCGCCGCCGAGCGCCGGGTCACCGTCGTCATGGCGCTGCACCAGATGGACCTGGCGTTGCGCTACGCCGACCGTGTGGTCGGATTGAGCGGCGGCACAGTGCAGTTTGACCGTCCGGCCGCCGAATGCGACGCAGCGCAGCTCGCACCGATCTTCGCCGACGGTGCCTCGTGAGCCCGACGACGAACCCGCTGCCCTCGACCACCGGCAGCCCCGGGGCGCCACCCCGGTTCCGGCGACCCAGCCTGATGACGCTGGTCATCGTGCTCGTCGTGGGCGGGTTGCTGGCGCACGGGTGGACCCAGGGCGTCGCCGTGCGGCCCGACTCACTGGCCACCGGGGTGTTCCGGCTCGGCGACTTCCTGTCCCAGGCCGTGCCACCGGACACCAACCGTGTCGGACCCATCCTCAAAGCGTTGCTCGTCACGGTCGAGATGGCCCTGCTGGGCACGATCATCGGCGTGATCCTGAGCGTGCCGCTGGCGGTCCTCGCCGCGCGCAACACCTCGCCCCACCGCTCGCTGTACGCCCTCAGCCGCGCCGTGATCACCGTCAGCAGGACCATCCCCGACCTGGTCTGGGGTCTGATCTTCGTCATCGCCGTCGGGCTCGGGCCCGAAGCCGGGGTGCTGGCCATCGCCGTCGATGTGATGGGCTTCTGCGGGCGGTTCTTCGCCGAGAGCATCGAGGACATCGACCCCGGCCGCATCGAAGGGTTGCAGGCGCTCGGTGCGCCACGATTCGGCATCCTGGCCGGCGGTGTGCTCCCGGCGTGTGTCCCGTCGTTCGTCACCACGTCGATGTTCGCGCTGGAATCGTCGGCGCGCTCGTCGGTCGTGCTGGGCCTGGTGGGTGCCGGCGGTATCGGTATCGAGCTCGCCACCTCTATGACGCTGCTGCGCTACGACGAAGCGGCCACCATCATCCTGGCCATCCTGGCGGTCGTCGTCGCGTTCGAACGGGTGTCGGCGGCGATTCGCCGGCGCATCCTGGGAGGGACCGGCCGATGACGGGTCACCGTCTGGAATCCATCAACAGGTACTCCGGTCAGCCGCTGTACCGCCAGCTCAGCGATGTCCTCCAGATGCGCTTGACACACCGGGCCAAACCCGGTGACAAACTGCCCAGCGAGGCCGAACTGTCACAGGAGTTCGACGTCAACCGGTTGACGGTACGGCGGGCGCTGGACGAGCTCAACCAACGGGGCCTCATCGAAACCGTGCGCGGCAAGGGCTCTTTCGTGGCCACACCGCGGATGCGTTACGACATGTCGGCCGGCCGCGACGCCAGCTTCACCCGCACCATGCTCGAAGCCGGTCACCGTGTCGCGATCGAGGTCCTCTCGACGGACATCGCCGAGAGCGACGAGGCCGGTGCCGCATTACGCACGCAGGAACCGCTTTTCGTGTGCACCACGCTCCGGCTCGTCGACGACGAGCCGTGGTCGGTGTCGACGACCTCGATCCCGACCGACCGTTTCCCGCGGCTGGCCCAGCAGTGGGCAGGCGACACCTCGTTGTTCGACTACCTCCTCGAAAACCACGGAGTGCGCATGCAACGCGCGTCACGGACGTTCGCCGCGAGCCTGGCCGAACCGGTTGAAGCCGAACATCTCCGCATCAGGGTCGGTTCGGCGATCCTGGAGATGCGGGGCCTGAACGTCGGCCAGGACGGTGCGCCGATCGCCGCCGTGCGGCACCGGTTCCGCGGGGACCACGTGCAGTTCACGGTGGACCTCTCATGAGGCCGGAAGCACGCTTCGAAGCGCTGGGGGACGCCGACGCCCACGCGCTGGAACGGCTGGCCGACGACATCCTGGCCACCGATGTGGCGGTGTCGGTGACCACCGGGCCGGAATCGGTGAGCGCGCCGGTCCGGGTGCCGGTTCCCGGCTCCGGCGACGCCACCGTGGTCCTCGGCCACGTGGCGCTCACCCGGTGCACCGTCGAGCTGGCCGGTGTCCGCGGCGACGGGATGCGTGCCGGCTATGACCTGCGCGGTGCGGTGGCAGCGGCGATCTGCGACGCCGAGTGCGAACGTCGCGGCCCGCACGCGCAGCAGGTCGACGCGCTGTGCCGGGACGCGTTGCAGGCCCGGGCCGAACGGGGCCGGGCACGCGCCGACCTGGTCACCAGGACGCGGATGGAGCAGTCATGACCTGGGATGCCGTGCACGACAGCAGGACGGCCTTCTCGGCGTGCATGTGGGCGCTGTGCTCACCCGGGACACCGATCGAGTTGTCCTGCGCGCCCGCGGTGTGCGAGCACGCCGAACTCGACCGCGCCGCCGCGGTGCTGCTCGCACTGCTCGACCGGGGCCTGGGGCTCGGTGTCTCCGGCGGCGACGCGGCCCACCGGGTCGCGGACACGGTCCGCGCGCAGACCGGCGCCAACGCGGCCGACCTGGACACCGCCGACTGGGTGCTGGTCCACGGTCCGGCCGCCACCGCGATCACGCAGGCGCGGCGCGGTACCCGGCTGACCCCGGAGACCGGGGCGACCCTGGTGATCGCCACCGCCGGCGAAGCCCGGCCGCTTCTGCTGTCCGGGCCGGGCTTGCCCTGCCCGACAAAGTCTTTCATCCCGATCGACGCGCTGGCGTTGCATGCGCTGACCGCGGCGAACGCGAACCCGCCGACGGGTGTCGACGTGCTGATCGTCACGCCGGAGTGCCTGATCGGGTTACCGCGCAGCGTCACGATCCAGGCGGTGGCCTGATGTACGCGAGCATGCACGAGAACGGCGCACTCGACGCCGCACGGTCCATCGCGCGATCCAGAGGTCGCGGCGACACCGTCAGCACCGCCATCCTCGAAGAACAGGTCTGCGCCGAGGCCGGGCTGTGGGAACCCGCGGCGGCGCGCCGTGCACTGGATCAGTCGCACGGAGATCCGGCTCACGCGGTGTCCATCCTGCGGGTCTGGGCGGCGGCGCAGCCGCACCTCGACGCGCTGACGGTGCAACCGGAGGACATGGTGTTGACCCGGCGACTGTCGTCGGCCTACCCGCAGATCCCGGGCGGCCAATGGCTCGGGTTCGCCCCGGATCTCATTGCCCGGCAGCTTGATTGGTCCCCGGAAACCCGGCCGGATGACGTTCCCACCTCGCAACCGCGGCCTGCCGCGGGGACCGGCGACGTCCCCGATGCGCCCCGGCGCGCGGACACCATGCGGGTACGGGACCTCATCGAGAACACCCCGACGGTGACACCGCGCGACGACGGACCCGGGGACGACCCGGCCCGCGCGGTGCTGGTGCCGCCGCACAGCAGACCCAACCGGCTGGCGCTGCTCGCCCGCGGCGAGACCGGCGCCCTGGTCTCGCTGTCGGCGATGATCCTGGGCCGCCGACAGGAAGCGGTGCTGGTCGAGCTGACCGCCGGAGCGGCCTGGGTGCGAATTCCCCATCCGCGCACCGGAATTCCGGTAACGGTGGCGCAGGTTCCGATCACCGAGGTGGAAGTCGTGCTCGACGCCGACGTCGACGGCCGGCCCGGACTCGCGCTGGGGTGGGGCGCGACGCTGGGCACCGTCGAACGGCGCGCCATCGCGCTGGCCCTGCTGGACGCGGCGATGCTGGCCGATGGTGATCTGGCGGAGCCGTTGACACTCGACGAGCAGACCGTGATCGCGGCCACCGACGGCCCCGCCACCACCGGCTTCGTCGAGCACCTGCGACTGCCGCACTACGCCGGCTTCACCGCCTACCTCGCGCAAGCCGCCGACAAGGAGCGAAAATGACCACCGATCAGGCCGCTACGGTGGCCGAGCTGGCCGCCCGGCACGGCCGCCGTGAGGCGTACGCTTACCTGGACGAGGACACCAAACGCAATGTGCGCCGGGCGATCCTCAAGGCGCTCGCCATCCCGGGGTGGCAGGTGCCGTTCGCCTCCAGGGAGATGCCCGTCGCCCGCGGCTGGGGCAGCGGCGGTCTGCAGGTGACGTTGTCGGTGGTCGGTCCCTCCGACACCGTCAAGGTGATCGACCAGGGCGACGACATGTCGGTCAACGCGGTCGGCATGCGCAAGCTGATCAGCACCTCGGCCCGGTGTGCGGAGACCACCAGCACCACCGAGGCCAGCATCATCCAGAGCCGGCACCGCATCCCGGAGACCGAGCTGCGGCCCGATCAGCTTCTGGTGCTGCAGGTTCCGCATCCCGAACCGCTGCGCCGCGTGGTGCCCGACGACCTCACCGCGCGGGCGTGTCACGCCGAACGTGACTACACACCGGCCTGGCTGGATCTGTACGACGCGCAGGCCCGCCTGGGCGGGCCCCGCACCGGCGCCGACCATCCCGTGCTGGTCGACGGCACCCGTCTGATGAGCCCGAGTCCCATCCCGCGCCACGATGTGCTGCGACTGCACCGTCGGCCCCATCCCATCCTGCTCGGCGCCGGCCGACGGGCACGGCTCACCGCGCTGCCGCCCTACACATCCGTGCAGCCACTGGCTTTCGAGGACATCGCCCTGGACCCCGAGAAGGCGGGAGGCGCCTGCCTGCACTGCGGCAGCACCACGTCCTACCGGGTGTCCACCGAAGGTGGCGGAGGGGAACTGGTGTGGTGTTGCAGCGACGTCGACGCATGCCGCAGGCGCACGGAGCCCGCGACATGACCGCCGACGTGATCACTACGGCCGCAGCGGAACCCGCGCTGCAGCCGCCACCGCCCGTGGTGTCGGTGCGCGGGGTGTCCCACCGTTTCGGACCAGGCTGCGGCCGGTGCGTCGAGCAGACGGGTGAGGAAGCCGGCACCAACCGGTGCCGTGACTGCGGAACCGTCGTCGCCGTGCACGACGCGTCGTTCGAGGTGGGTCCGCACGAGGTCGTCGGTGTGGTCGGCGAGTCCGGATCGGGTAAGACGACGCTGCTGCGATGCCTGCACCTCGACCTGGTGCCGGACACCGGTTCCATGGTGGTCGACGGTCACGGCGACCTGTTCCGTCATGCCGGACCTGCCTCGGAGCTCAAGCGGTCCGCCGTGGTGATGGTGCACCAGAACGCTTTGGCCGCAGGGCTTTACCCCCGGCTGGCGGCATCCTCCAACGTCGCCGAGCGGCTACTCGGTGGCGGCGCCCGGCGGTTCACCGACATTCACACCAGGGCCGGCGAACTGCTCGGCGAGCTCGGCCTGCGACCGGAACGGCACCACGACCCGCTGATGACCTTCTCCGGCGGTATGCAGCAACGGGTCCAGCTCGCCCGCGCCCTCGTCGACCCACCCCACCTGCTGCTCCTCGACGAACCGACGACCGGGCTCGACCCGTCGGTGCAGGCCGATCTGCTCGGTGCCGTGGCCCGGGTCGCCGACACGCTGGGGTCGGCGACCGTCGTCGTGTCCCACGACCTGGCCGCCGTCCGGATCCTGGCCTCACGGGTCCTCGTGCTGCACCACGGCCGCATCGTCGAACAGGGGATCACCGAGCAGGTACTCGAGGATCCACAGCATCCCTACACCCAACTGCTCGTGTCTTCGAGGCTGACATGACCGCCGCCATCGCCACCACCGGGCTGTCGAAGCGGTTCGGCCACGGGACCGATGTGCTCGACGGCGCGGAGCTGACGGCCGCCGGTGCAGTATCCGAAGCGCAAGCGACCGTGGATCATCGCCGGCGTAGCGGTGGTGGCGGCCATCGCAGTGGTCGGCGCGATCACCGCGGTCGCGTTCACCGGGGGACGCGACGGTGCCGCCGCAGCCGGTGGGCTCACCGATGACACGGCCAGGGCCGCGATCCAGGACTACCTGGATGCGCTGACCAACGGCGACGACGAAGCGGTCGCGCGACACACCCTGTGCGGCCTGTTCGACGCGGTCAAGGAGCGCCGGTCCGATCTGGCGCTGGCCGGGCTGTCCAGTGACGCGTTCCGCAAGCAGTACGACAGCGCCGAGGTCACCTCGATCGACAAGATGGTGCTGTCCTCGCCGACGCAGGCGCAGGTGCTGTTCACGATGCGGGTGGTGCCGGCCGACGGCTCGTCACGCACGCAGCCGCAGGAGGCCGACGAACAGGCCGTCGCCCAGTTGCTGTCCATCGACGACGAGGTGCTGGTGTGCTCCTACCTGCCCCGGACGGCGGGTCAGTACTGACCCGCTACCGGCTCAGTTGAACGAGTCGCCGCACGCGCACGAACCGGTGGCGTTCGGGTTGTCGATGGTGAATCCCTGCTTCTCGATCGTGTCGACGAAGTCGATGGTGGCGCCCTGCACGTACGGGGCGCTCATCCGGTCGACGGTGAGTTCGACACCGTTGAAGTCGACGGTCAGGTCACCGTCGAGGGTGCGGTCGTCGAAGAACAGGTTGTAGCGCAGGCCGGCGCACCCGCCCGGCTGAACGGCGATCCGCAGCGCCAGGTCGTCGCGGCCCTCCTGGTCGAGCAGAGCCTTCGCCTTGGCGGCCGCGGCATCCGTCAGGATCACGCCGTGTTGGGCGTCGGTGGCCTGACCTGCCTGCACTGCCGACTCGTCCTGAACAGTCATGGATTCTCCCGTGTGGATGTACGTGGACGGGGCCCGAGTTTGGCCGAGTTGGCCATACGCCGTCTGGCCCCACTGCCTCAACGGTACCCCGTTGTGGCGGTATTCCCCATCTGTCCCCAGCTTCCTGCGACGTCGGCGGCCAGGCCGGTGAGCTGGTGGGCCGCGTCCTCGATCGCACGCTGGACGGATCCGGCGTACTCGGCGACCGAGTGGGCCGACGCGATGCCCGCGTCGTCGAGCGCCGCCCGGTCCAGCGTGACCTGCCCGGCGAGGACGAGCACCGGGATCCGGTGGGCCCGGGCGCAGCGTCGATCACCGCCGGTATCGCGTTGACCACCCGGGCGGCGGTGGCGACGAGGCCGGCGTGGTTGTGGTCGCCGTTGGGACTGCTCAGGCACAGGTCGAGCGGGTAGG
>NZ_LMVQ01000047.1 GCF_001545925.1 Mycobacterium sp. NAZ190054
AGTGGAACCACTCACGGGTCAGACGGTTGCGGTCCAACGGAAAAACACCATTGAGGAACGTGTCCCACTGCTGGATCGTCAACGTCCGACCCTGGCCGTCGACCAGGCTCAGCTCGTTGTCCAGCCCTGCGTGAGAGGTGCCAGTGCTCACGAACAAAGCCGCGATGGACGCGACCATCGCGATCAGCACCCGACTGATTACCTTCATCTTCTCCCTAGCTCTGTCGCGCAAAGCCCCGGGGCGGGGCTTCGCTCTGTCCGTGCCTGGCTATCCCTACACCACACACCTCGCAAGACTTTCATGTGAGGAGAATTAAAAACCTCACAGTCCGTTCTTACGATTCGCTCATCGTTGACACGAGGAACATAACGGGGAGGCATCGGACCGGCAACGCGTAGCCCCCGTGGTGCAAATCGGGACCTCACGCCGCGCGTCGTTTGCTGAGTAACCCCCGCCGGCCCCTCGTGCCCCGCCCCGCGACGACGTGACAAGGCTGAAGAACCGGCGCGGATTGTGACCCCGCACTCAGCTATTCGCCGCGTGCGTCAGGTCCGTTACGGAAGGCACCTGCTGGGGCGGATGCGAAAACACAGGTCAGTCATGGTGGGGAGGGACGTTGTCGCGCAGCCACCGATCGTGGTCGGCGTGGTCCTCGGGCGAAGCCGGATCGCGCTCATCAGGCGATACCTCGGGGAACGACTCCCCGAAGACTCTGTTAACTAGGTCTCGCGACCGCTTCCGATCGCGCACTACATCCCGATCTTGATGTGATCAAGATCACAGTTTGCCGCTGCCCATTGTTTACCCTCCCGTAACACTGCAGGTCGGGCCTGGTTACGAGAACGCTGCCCGCCTCGAGCCAGCAAGGGCTGCGGGCGCGCCGTCGCGTCGCCCGTCCGGACAAACTTCACGTCAAGCAACCCGCTTAGATCTCCAAACTGGATAGCTGAGCGATGATCTGCGCGGCCAGCGGCCCGAGGGTGGCCATGCCGTCGCGGACCGCGGCGCGGGAGCCGGCGAGGTTCACCACCAGGGTGCTGCCCGAGATACCCGCCAGGCCCCGGGAGACGCCGGCGTCGATGATCCCGGCCGACAGCCCGGAGGCCCGCAGCGCCTCGGCGATACCCAGCAGTTCTCGGTCGAGAAGGTCGCGCGTCGATTCGGGGGTGACGTCGCGGGGCGTCACCCCGGTACCCCCGACCGACACGACGAGATCGACGCCGCCGATCACGGCGGTGTTCAGCGCGTTGCGGATCTCCACCTCATCGGAGGACACCACGACGACACCGTCGACGACGAACCCCGCCTCGCCGAGCAGTTCGGTGACCAGCGGACCGCTGTGATCCTCTTCGTCACCGTGGGCGGTGCGGTCATCGACGACAACGACCAACGCACGACCGACCAACGCATGAGGCTGTTCCATGAGCTCAACCGTATATCTCGGCCCGGACATCGGCGTAGCCACACGCAGGTCGGGGCGATCCGGTCGCGCGGGCTGCCTCACTGGCTGGCCCTGCCGAGGGTGACATCCACCGACTGTGTCTGGCCGGCCGGATCGAGATAGGTCAGCGTCACCGTGTCGCCGGGGGCCTTCGACCGCACGGCGGCCACCAACGCGTCGGCGCTGCTGATCACCCGGTCGTCGAGCTTGGTGACGATCACCCCGCCGGGCAGGCCCGCGGCCTCGGCAGCACCGCCGGGGGTCACCTCGACGATCTTGGCGCCGTCCACACCGGCCTGGTTGCCGACCTGCACCCCGAGCGACGCGCGGGAGGCGGAGCCGGTCTGGATGATCTCGTCGGCGATCCGCTTGGCCTGGTCGACCGGGATCGCGAATCCCAGCCCGATGGAGCCACCCTGCGGTCCGCCCGCGTCGGCGCCCAGCGTGGCGATCGCGGAGTTGATGCCCACGAGTTCGCCGTTCATGTTGACCAGAGCGCCGCCGGAGTTGCCCGGGTTGATCGCCGCGTCGGTCTGGATGGCGTCGAGCACGGTGTTCTGGTTGCGGGCGTCGCCGCCGGCGGCGACCGGCCGGTTCAACGCGCTGATGATGCCGGTGGTCACCGTGCCCTCGAGCCCGAGCGGGGAACCGATGGCCACCACGTCCTGGCCGACCCGCAGATCGGCCGAGGAACCGATGGTGATCGGCGTCAGGCCGGACACGTTCCTGGCGCGCACGACCGCGATGTCGCTGCTGGGGTCGACGCCGATGACGGTGAACTCGGCCGTGGCCCCGTCGGAGAAGGTCACCTTGGTCTGCGCACGGCCGCCGGTCCCGCCGGCGTTGCCCGCGGCGGTGGCCACGACGTGGTTGTTGGTCAGGATCAGTCCGTCGGAGGACAGGATCACCCCTGACCCCTCCTCCGAGGCCCTGCCCTGGTTCACCTCGAGCTTGACCACGCTGGGCACGACCTTGGCGGCGACCGCCTCCACCGACCCGGCCGGCGCGCTCGCGGCGGGCACACTGGGCGCCGCGCCCGAGGCGCTGATGCCGCCCGCGCTGTGGTCGGGGTGCACCAGCATCGCGACCCCGCCGCCGATCCCGCCGGAGATCATCGCTATCACCACCGCACCGGCGGCCAGTGCCGCGGTGCGGGGCCGCTTCCCGGCTTCCCGTCCGGGGCCACCGGACCGGGGATACTGACCAGGGCCGGTGGGCATCGGCGCGCCGGCGTACGGGTCATACGACGTCCGAAAGGCCTGACGCTGCTGCTCGGTGGCGTACCGCCAGTCCCAACCACCGTTGCCCTGCTGCTCGTAGGCGCCTGTGTGCGGGCCGTTGTGGCCGGGGCCCATCTGTCCCGGATAACCGGACTGGTGCCCCTGCTGCTGGGTCGGCGAGTACCTCGGGTGGTTGGTCATGTCGCTGCGGTGCTCTTCCTGGAGTCGGTGTCGTCACTAGGAACTTCGTCATCAAGAACAACGAACGTTGTTAGCTCAGGGTGCCCAAACGTGCTGAGAATCGGCTTAGAGAAGGATTGCCGTTCCGACAACTTTCGAGCGCGCCGCCGGCTTCGTTCATCTCGATCATCGTCATCGGTGACCGGATTCATGCGGGGACGTGTACCCCCGCGTGTCGCGCTCTACTACTCGGTCTGGTCCGAGCCGCTCGGCGAGGGCCGCCCCGGAAGCACCACGTGCATGGACGTGCCCGGCGGTTGCCCCCCGGGCACCGTCTCGTCGACGCGCAGCGCGCCGCCGTGTTTGAGCACCACCTGTTTGACGATCGCCAGGCCGAGTCCCGATCCCGGCATGGCCCGTGCCGACGTCGACCGGAAGAACCGTTCGAAGACCAGCGCCCGTTCCTGGGGCGGGATCCCGGGGCCGAGGTCCGACACCACCAACTCGGCGTGCGCGGCGTCGATCTGGGTCAGCCGGACACCGACGTGAGCACCCGGCGGGCTCCACTTGGCGGCATTGTCGAGCAGGTTCAGCACCGCCCGGCCCAGACCTGCCGCGTCACCGTAGACCTGCCACGGCGTCACCGCGAGGTCGAACTCGATGTCGTTGCGGCGCCGGCGGACCCGCTCCAGCGAGCGGTCGATCACCTCGGCCAGCTCGACCGTCTCGTACACCGCGAACCCGGCGTCGCCGCGGGTCAGGTCCACCAGATCGCCCACGAGGGTGGACATCTCCTCGATCTGGGCGATGACGTCGGCGCGCAACTCGACCATGTCCTCCTCCGGGATGCGCGGAGCTCCCGGCTTCATGGACTCCATCAGCAGCTCGATGTTGGTGCGCATCGACGTGAGCGGGGTGCGCAACTCGTGGCCCGCGTCGGCCACCAGGCGCGCCTGCCGCTCCCGCGATTCGGCCAGCGCGCGCAGCATCATGTTGAAGGACTCGGTGAGGCGGGCGAGTTCGTCGTTGCCGACCACGGGTATCGGCCGTAGGTCGTCGGTGCGCGCGACGCGTTCGGCGGCCTGCGTCAGCCGGGCCACCGGCCGCAGCCCCGCGCTGGCCACCATGCCGCCGGCGATCGCGGCCACCGCGACCCCGAGCCCGCCGACGATGAGCAGCACGGTCCCGAGCCGGCTGAGCACCTTCCCCGTCGGGGCCAGACTCTTCGACAGCAGCAACGAGTTACCGCTGTCGAGGCGGATGGCGAGTACCCGTTGGTGTTCGACGGTGCGCAGCGACATCCACAGCTTGCCGTCCATCACGTCCTGTTCGGGCGGACCGACGGGCAGCGTCTGCCCCTGCTGGTTCGCGGTGTACTTGCCCCGGCCCGGTATGTAGAACATCGCGTTCATGTCGGAGTACGCGGTGCCCTCGATGGCCTTGCCCGGGTCGGCGTCGAGCGAGCGGCTCTCGATCAGCATCTGCGCCCGGCTGCGCAACTGGTCGTCGATGTCGTCGTAGAGCGCACGTGAGACCACGGCGTACACAGCGACGGCCATCAGCACGACCGAGATCACCACCATCGACATCGCCAGCAGCATCACCCGCCACCGCAGTGACACCGAGCTGGCCGGGTGCGGCTGTGCCGGCGGCTGCCCTGGCCACGCGGGCCTGAGGGCTGCCATCAAGGCGGCGTCTCGCGCAGCACGTAGCCGACCCCTCGGACCGTGTGGATCAGCCGCGGTTCGCCCTCGGCCTCGGTCTTGCGGCGCAGGTAGCCGACGTAGACCTCCAGCGCATTGCCCGAGGTCGGGAAGTCGAAGCCCCAGACTTCCTCGAGGATCCTGCTGCGGGTCAGCACGCGCCGGGGGTTGGCGATCAGCATCTCCAGCAGCGAGAACTCGGTGCGCGTCAGGCTGATCGGGCGCTCACCGCGGGTCACCTCCCGGGTCACCGGGTCCAGTGACAGGTCCGAGAAGGTCATCGCCGCCGACTCACCGCTCCCGTCGTCGGGGGTGGTGCGACGCAGCAGCGCCCGCATCCGGGCGAGGAGTTCCTCCAGCGCGAACGGTTTGGGCAGATAGTCGTCGGCTCCCGCGTCGAGGCCAGCCACCCGCTCCGACACTGAATCCCGGGCGGTCAGCACGAGGATCGGCAGGTCGTCCCCGGTGCTGCGAAGCTGACGACACACCTCGAGGCCGTCGAGCCTCGGCATCATCACGTCCAGCACCACCGCGTCGGGCCGATCGCTGGCGATCACGTCGAGAGCTTCGCGGCCGTCCTGGGCCAGCTTCACCGAGTATCCGTTGAAGGACAGCGACCGGCGCAGGGATTCGCGCACCGCGCGATCGTCATCAACGACAAGAATGCGCACGGGCACAGTCTCAACCTCTCATCTGAGAGTTTGCTGAGAGCACGCCCGCATTTTCAGGCGCGTTCGCTGAGCGTCAGCGGCGGTCGAGGTCGATCAGACCGAGGCGGGCGGCCTTGAGCAGGCGACGGGGCACCTTGCGCTGCTGACCTGCGACGGTGACGCCGACCAGGTTGGTCGGGGTGGCCTTCCACTGCGCGCGCCGGCTACGGGTGTTCGCGCGCGACATCCTGCGCTTCGGCACAGCCATGATCGAGCTCCATCTATCGGGGGGTGGTACCAGTTCGCACTGCCCGCGGGCCAGGATGTGGCCGGGCGCCGGCAATTGCCGTTCAGGATAGCCGGTGAGCTGGGCGGGCTCCAAACTCGGCGGACCCGCCCCGCCACGCCTTGACTTGATACCGCCGGTACGCCGTAACCTACCGGTTGGTTGGCCGATTCCCGTCGACAGTCAGGAGTGTGCGTGACGACTGCGCCGTCCCGGATGCCCGTGCGCATCGGCAACTGTTCGGGTTTCTACGGCGATCGGATGTCGGCGATGCGCGAGATGCTCACCGGCGGTGAGCTGGACTTCCTGACCGGCGACTACCTCGCCGAGCTGACGATGCTGATCCTCGGCCGTGACCGGATGAAGAACCCGGAGCGCGGCTACGCGAAGACCTTCCTGCGGCAGCTCGAGGAATGTCTGGGCCTGGCCAAAGACCGCGGCGTGCGCATCGTCGCCAACGCGGGCGGCCTGAACCCGGCGGGGCTGGCGGACGCGGTGCGCGCGCTGGCCGAGAAACTGGGTGTCGACGTCACCGTGGCACACGTCGAGGGCGACGACCTGCTGGCCCGCGCCGGGCAGCTGGGACTGGGCAACCCGCTGACCGCCAACGCCTACCTCGGCGCATGGGGCATCGTCGAGTGCCTGAACTCCGGCGCCGACGTGGTGGTCACCGGCCGGGTGACCGACGCGTCCGTCATCGTCGGTCCGGCCGCCGCCCACTTCGGTTGGCGGCCCACCGATCACGACCGGATCGCCGGCGCCGTCGCGGCCGGGCACGTCATCGAGTGCGGCACGCAGGCCACCGGCGGCAACTTCTCGTTCTTCGCCCGGGACTTTCCGGATCTGACGGCGCTGACCCGTCCCGGTTTCCCGATCGCCGTGATCGACGACGACGGCTCGTCGGTGATCACCAAACACCCCGGGACCGGAGGCGCGGTCACGGTGGACACCGTCACCGCCCAACTTCTCTACGAGATCGGCGGCGCGCGCTACGCCAATCCCGACGCCACCCTGCGCGTCGATTCGATCCGGCTGTCGAGCGACGGCACCGACCGCGTCCGGATCAGCGGGGTGACCGGTGAGCCGCCGCCCCCGACGGTGAAGGTCTCCCTCAACAGCCTCGGCGGGTTCCGCAACGAGGTCACCTTCGTGCTCACCGGACTCGACATCGAGGCCAAGGCCGAACTGGTTCGCCACCAACTGGAAACCGGCCTGACGGCCAGACCCGCCGAGCTGGAATGGACGCTGGCGCGCACCGATCACGTCGACGCCGACACCGAGCAGACCGCCAGCGCGCTGCTGACATGCGTGGTGCGTGACCCCGATCCCGAACTGGTCGGACGCCGGTTCTCCTCTGCCGCCGTGGAATTGGCGCTCGGGAGCTATCCCGGCTTCACCAGCACCGCCCCACCCGGCGACGGGCAGGTCTACGGCGTGTTCACCGCCGCCCATGTCCCCGCCGGCGAGGTGCCGCACACCGCGGTGCACGCCGACGGCACCCGGGTCGCCGTCCCCGCACCGACGGCGACCCGGCAGCTCGCGGAACTGCCCGAACCCCCGCTGCCCGATCCCCGCGACTTCGGTGCGACACGGCGGGTCCCGCTGGGCACCATCGCGGGCGCCCGGAGCGGCGACAAGGGTGGCAGCGCCAACGTCGGCGTGTGGGTGCGTGCCCCCGGGGCGGGCGGACCGACGGACAGAGCCGACGAGCAGTGGGTGTGGTTGGTGCACGCGCTGACGGTCGAGAAACTGCGCGAGCTCCTCCCGGAAGCGGCCGGGCTTCCGGTGACGCGCCACGTGCTGCCGGATCTCCGTGCGGTGAACTTCGTCATCGACGGCCTCCTCGGCGAGGGCGTGGCCTACCAGGCGCGGTTCGATCCACAGGCCAAAGGGCTCGGCGAATGGCTGCGCAGCCGACATATCGACATACCCGAGGAGCTGCTCCGATGAGCATCTGGACCACACCCGAGCGCGACGAACTCCGAAAGACGGTGCGGGCCTTCGCCGAACGCGAGGTGCTGCCCCATGTGGACGAGTGGGAGCGAAGCGGTGAACTGCCCCGCGAGTTGCATCGCGCGGCGGGCGAGGCCGGGCTGCTCGGGGCCGGTTTCCCCGAGTCGGCCGGCGGCGAGGGCGGGGACGGCGCCGACGCCGTCGTCATCTGCGAGGAGATGCACCATGCCGGTTCCCCCGGCGGGGTGTTCGCGTCGCTGTTCACCTGTGGCATCGCGGTGCCGCACATGATCGCCTCGGGCGACGAGCGTCTCATCGACACCTATGTGCGGCCCACGCTGCGCGGGGAGAAGATCGGCGCACTGGCGATCACCGAACCCGGCGGCGGATCCGACGTCGGGCACCTGACCACCCGCGCGGTCAGGGACGGTGACCACTACATCCTCAACGGCGCCAAGACCTACATCACCTCCGGTGTCCGGGCCGACTACGTCGTCACCGCCGTACGCACCGGCGGCCCGGGCGCGGCGGGCATCTCGCTGATCGTCGTCGACAAGGGGACGCCGGGCTTCGAGGTCAGCCGCAAGCTGGACAAGATGGGTTGGCGCTCGTCGGACACCGCCGAACTGTCCTACACCGACGTGCGGGTGCCGGCCGCCAACCTGGTCGGGGCCGAGGACACCGGCTTCCTGCAGATCGCGGGTGCGTTCGTGTCCGAGCGGGTCGGCCTTGCGGCGCAAGCGTATTCGAGCGCGCAGCGCTGTCTGGACCTGACCGTCGAGTGGTGCCGCAACCGGGAGACGTTCGGCAAGCCGTTGATCAGCCGGCAGTCGGTGCAGAACACGCTCGCCGAGATGGCGCGCCGCATCGACGTCGCCCGGGTGTACACCCGGCACCTCGTGGAACGTCAACTTCGGGGAGAGGACAACCTGATCACCGAGGTGTGCTTTGCCAAGAACACCGCCGTCGAGGCCGGCGAGTGGGTGGCCAACCAGGCCGTCCAACTGTTCGGCGGCATGGGGTACATGGCCGAGTCGGAGGTGGAGCGCCAGTACCGCGACATGCGGATCCTCGGAATCGGCGGGGGCACCACCGAGATCCTCACCTCACTGGCCGCCAAGACCCTGGGATTCCAGTCATGAGCCTGACCACCGCGCTCGACGTCCGCTCCCCCGCGTACACCGAGGCCGCCGAGGCGATGGCCGCCAAACTCGCCGAACTGGAGGCCGAACACGCCAAAGCGCTGGCCGGCGGCGGCGAGAAGTACGTGTCCCGCCACCACGCGCGCGGCAAGTTGACCGCCCGGGAACGCGTCGAGGCACTGCTCGATCCCGACTCGCCGTTCCTGGAGCTGAGCCCGCTGGCCGCGTGGGGCACCGACTTCACCGTCGGCGCCAGCGTGGTCGTCGGGATCGGTGCCGTCAGCGGCGTCGAATGCCTTGTGGTGGCCAACGACCCGACCGTCAAGGGCGGCACCAGCAACCCGTGGACGTTGCGGAAGATTCTGCGCGCCAACCAGATCGCGCTACAGAACCGGCTGCCGGTGATCTCTCTGGTGGAGTCCGGCGGCGCCGACCTGCCCACCCAGAAGGAGATCTTCATCCCGGGCGGGCAGATGTTCCGGGATCTCACGCGGTTGTCGGCCGCCGGCATCCCGACGATCGCGCTGGTGTTCGGCAACTCCACCGCCGGCGGCGCCTACATCCCCGGCATGTCCGACCACGTCGTGATGATCAGGGAACGGTCGAAGGTGTTCCTGGCCGGCCCGCCGCTGGTGAAGATGGCCACCGGCGAGGAATCCGACGACGAATCGCTCGGCGGCGCCGAGATGCACGCCCGCACATCGGGTCTGGCCGACTACTTCGCCGTCGACGAACTCGACGCGCTGCGGATCGGCCGGCGGATCGTCGCGCGGCTGAACTGGCGCAAGCAGGGCCCGGCGCCGGGGCCGTTCACCGAGCCACGGCACGACCAGAACGAGTTGATCGGTGTGGTGCCACCCGATCTGCGCATCCCGTTCGATCCGCGGGAGGTGATCGCGCGGATCGTCGACGGCTCGGAGTTCGACGAGTTCAAGCCGCTCTACGGGTCCTCGCTGGTGACCGGATGGGCCACGCTGCACGGCTACCCGCTCGGCATCCTGGCCAACGCCCGCGGGGTGCTGTTCAGCGCCGAGTCGCAGAAGGCCACCCAGTTCATCCAGCTGGCCAACCGTTCGAACACTCCATTGTTGTTCCTGCACAACACCACCGGCTACATGGTGGGCAAGGATTACGAGGAGGGCGGGATGATCAAGCACGGCTCGATGATGATCAACGCCGTCTCCAACTCCACGGTGCCGCACATCTCGCTGCTCATCGGCGCCTCCTACGGCGCCGGGCACTACGGCATGTGCGGGCGGGCCTACGACCCCCGGTTCCTGTTCGCCTGGCCGAGCGCCAAATCCGCGGTGATGGGCGGTGCGCAGTTGGCCGGGGTGCTCTCGATCGTGAACCGGGCCGCGTCGGAGGCGCGCGGGCAGACGGTCGACGAGGCCGCCGACGCCGCGTTGCGAGCCGCGGTGGAAGCGCAGATCGAAGCGGAGTCGTTACCGATGTTCCTGTCCGGACGGCTCTACGACGACGGGGTGATCGATCCCCGCGACACCCGCACCGTTCTCGGGATGTGCCTGTCGGCCATCGCCAACGGCCCGGTCGAGGGGACGTCGAACTTCGGCGTCTTCCGGATGTGAGGCCGCCCGTGTGGGTGATTTCGGCGTACATCGTCACGCTGAGCGCTACCAACTACGCCGAAATCGCCAGGAGGAGTCGATGATCACTCGGGTTCTGGTCGCCAACCGCGGAGAGATCGCCCGTCGCGTGTTCGCGACGTGTCGCCGCCTGGGCATCGGCACGGTCGCGGTGTACACCGACCCCGACGCCGGGGCGCCACACGTCGCCGAGGCCGACGCCCGGGTGCGCCTGGAGGGCACCCGCGGCTACCTGGACCCGGCCCAGCTCATCGCGGCCGCGCAGTCGGCCGGCGCCGACGCGGTCCACCCGGGTTACGGGTTCCTCTCGGAGAACCCGGATTTCGCTGCGGCGGTGCAGGACGCGGGCCTGACCTGGATCGGGCCGCCGGTCGCCGCGGTCGCGGCGATGGGCTCGAAGATCGAGGCGAAGAAGATCATGGCCGCCGCGGGCGTACCCGTGCTCGACGAACTGGACCCGGACACCGTGACCGCGGAGATGCTGCCGGTGCTCGTCAAGGCGTCCGCCGGAGGTGGCGGCCGGGGCATGCGGGTGGTCCGCGATCTGGCCGAGTTGGCCGCGCAGGTCGAGGCCGCGCGCCGGGAGGCACAATCGGCGTTCGGGGATCCAACAGTGTTCTGCGAGCGTTACCTCGACGCCGGCCATCACGTCGAAGTACAGGTGATGGCCGACGCGCACGGCACCGTCTGGGCGGTCGGCGAACGCGAGTGCTCGATCCAGCGCCGGCACCAGAAGATCGTGGAGGAAGCGCCTTCTCCGCTCGTCGAACGGGTGACGGGCATGCGGGACAAGCTGTTCGAGGCCGCCCGGCTCGCCGCCACCGCGATCGGATACGCCGGTGCGGGCACCGTCGAGTTCATGGCCGACGACCGGGGTGACTTCTTCTTTCTGGAGATGAACACCCGCCTGCAGGTCGAGCACCCCGTCACCGAACTCACCGCAGGCGTGGATCTCGTCGAACTGCAGCTGGCCGTCGCCGACGGCACCAGACTCGACCCCTCCCCGCCGTCCCCGCGGGGCGCGTCGATCGAGGCGCGGCTCTACGCCGAGGATCCCGCCAGGGACTGGCAACCGCAGCCCGGCACCGTCCACCACTTCGACGTCCCCAACGCGGGCACCGAATTCGGCCCGATCGACCGGGCCGGGGTACGCCTGGATTCCGGGCTCGCCGACGGCGCGGTCATCTCGGTGTTCTACGACCCGATGATCGCGAAGGTGATCTCTTACGCGCCGACCCGCAGGCAGGCCGCCGCGCTGCTGGCGGACGCGCTGACCCGCGCCCGCATCCACGGTGTCCGCACCAACCGGGACCTGCTGGTCAACGTGCTGCGCCACCCCGCCTTTCTCGACGGGGCCACCGACACAGCGTTTTTCGACACCCACGGACTGGCGGCGCTGGCCGCCCCGGTCGCCGACGACCGGACCGTGGCGTTGAGCGCCGTCGCCGCGGCGCTGGCCGACGCGGCCCACAACCGGGACCGTGCCGCCGCGTTCCCGGCGGTCCCGAGCGGCTGGCGCAATCTGGCCTCGGGGTTCCAGTTCAAGAGTTTCGAGGACGACACTGGAGTGGTGCACGACGTGCGGTACCGCTACATCCGGGACGGGGTCACCATCGCCGGTCACGACGACGTGACGACGGTGTCCGCCGACGCGCGACGGGTGGTGCTCACCGTGTCCGGCGTGGACCGGCCGTTCGACGTCGCCCGCTACGGTGATTCCGTCTTCGTCGACTCGCCCGGCGGATCGGCACATCTGCGGGCGCTTCCCCGCTTCCCCGATCCGGCGGCCGCACACGCGCACGGCTCACTGCTGGCCCCGATGCCGGGTGCGGTGCTGCGTGTCGGCGCCGCCGCAGGCGACACCGTGACCGCCGGGCAGCCGCTGGTCTGGCTGGAAGCCATGAAGATGGAGCACACCATCACCGCGCCCGCCGACGGGGTCCTCGTCGAACTCAACGTCGAACCCGGCCACCAGGTCGAGGTCGGCGCCGTCCTCGCCCGAGTCGAAAGCCGAGAAGGAGATCCGCGATGAGTTTCATCGAGACCGAGGAGCAGCAGGCGCTGCGCAAGGCGGTCGCCGCGATGGCCGCCAATTACGGGCAGGACTACTACCTGGAGAAGGCCCGCGCCGGTGAGCACACCGACGAACTGTGGTCCGAGGCCGGCCGGCTCGGCTTCATCGGGGTGAACCTCCCCGAGGAGTACGGCGGTGGCGGCGCAGGCATGTACGAGCTGAGCCTGGTCATGGAGGAGATGGCCGCAGCCGGCTCCGCGCTGCTGATGATGGTCGTCTCCCCGGCCATCAACGGCACCATCATCTCGAAGTTCGGCACCGAGGAGCAGAAGCGGCGCTGGATCCCGGGCATCGCCGACGGCACGCTGACGATGGCGTTCGCGATCACCGAACCCGACGCCGGCTCGAACTCGCACAAGATCACCACCACCGCGCGACGCGACGGCAGCGACTGGATCCTGTCCGGGCAGAAGGTCTTCATCTCCGGTGTCGACCAGGCGCAGGCGGTGCTGGTGGTGGGCCGGACAGAAGACCACAAGACGGGCAACCTCAAGCCCGCGCTGTTCGTCGTCCCCACCGACACACCGGGTTTGACGTACACCAAGATCCCGATGGAGATCGTCAGCCCGGAGTTCCAGTTCCAGGTCTTCCTTGACGAGGTCCGGCTGCCGGCCGACGCGCTGGTCGGCTCCGAGGACGCGGCGATCGCCCAGCTGTTCGCCGGGTTGAACCCGGAGCGGATCATGGGCGCGGCCAGCGCGGTCGGCATGGGCCGGTTCGCGATCGGCAAGGCCGTCGATTACGTCAAGACCCGCCAGGTCTGGAAGACCCCGGTCGGCGCGCACCAGGGACTGTCACATCCGTTGGCGCAGAACCACATCGAGATCGAATTGGCCAAGCTGATGATGCAGAAGGCCGCGACGCTGTACGACTCGGGGGACGACGCCGGCGCCGCGGAGGCCGCGAACATGGCCAAGTACGCCGCGGGTGAGGCGTCGGTGCGCGCCGTGGACCAGGCCGTGCAGTCGCTGGGCGGCAACGGGCTGACCAAGGAGTACGGCATCGCCTCGGTGCTCACCGCATCGAGGCTGGCCCGCATCGCGCCGGTCAGCCGGGAGATGATCCTGAACTTCGTGGCGCAGACCTCGCTGGGCCTCCCCCGGTCGTACTGATGAGCGCCCCCGCCCTGGTCGCCTACCAGCGCGACGGCGCGGTGGCACGGCTCACGCTGGATTCCCCGCACAACCGCAACGCGCTGTCCTCGGCGCTGGTCGAGCAGTTGCACGACGGGTTGACCCGCGCGTCGACCGATCCCGCGGTGCGGGCGGTCGTGCTGGGCCACACCGGCCGGACGTTCTGCGCCGGCGCCGACCTGAGCGAGGCCGCCGGCCGCGACCCGTCCGAACTGGCGGTCGACCGGGCCCGCGAGATGACGCGATTGCTGCGACGGATCCTCGAACTGCCGCTGCCGGTGGTCGCCGCGGTCGACGGGCACGTCCGCGCCGGGGGGCTGGGACTGGTCGGTGCGTGTGACATCGCGGTGGCCGGTGGCTCGAGCACGTTCGCGCTCACCGAGGCCAGAATCGGTGTCGCGCCGTCGATCATCTCGCTGACACTGCTGCCGAAGATCACGGCACGCGCGGCGGGCCGCTACTTCGTCACCGGCGAGCAGTTCGGCGCGGCCGAGGCGGCCGACATCGGGCTGATCACGATCGCGACCAACGACGTGCCGACGACGGTCGCCGAACTGACGTCGGCGATCGCGCAGGGTTCGCCGCAGGGCCTGGCCGCGTCCAAGGCGTTGACCACCGCGGCCCTGATCGACGACTTCGATCGGCATGCAGAGGAGTTGACGCGACAGTCGGCCGCGTTGTTCGTGTCCGAGGAGGCGCGGGAGGGCATGCTCGCCTTCCTGGAGAAGCGCCCGCCGCGCTGGGTGGGATGACAGCTCACAGTTTGGTCAAGCCACTTGCATGTGCCGACGTTCGTCGTAGGCTCGTGGGCGATGTACGCGTGCGCAACGGCGAGCCGTCGGGCGAGGAGCGGTCGATGAAGGGCAACAGGCCGCGATGAACACCCCTGCCTCACGAAATGGGTCGATGCGTGCCGGGGACACCGACCGGATTCAGGTGGCGCAACTGCTGACCGATGCGGCAGCGTCCGGCACACTCGGCCTCTCCGAGTACGAATCCCGCTTGAGCAAGGCCTATGCCGCCCAGACCCAGGACGAACTGGACCGGCTCTCGTCCGATCTGCCCGGCGCGGTCACGCGTGGCCGCGGCGGTCCGTGCCGGCCGGCGCCGTCGACGGTGCTGCTGGCCATCCTGACCGGTTTCGAACGCCGCGGCCGGTGGAACGTGCCGCGTCGGCTCACCATGTTCGCATTGTGGGGCGGTGGCGTCGTCGACATGCGCTACGCCGATTTCACCTCACCGGAGGTCGAGATCCGGTCCTATTCGATCATGGGCGGGCAGACGATCCTGGTCCCGCCGGAGGTCAACGTGGACACGCGCGGCGTCGCCGTGATGGGCAGTTTCGACGACCGCGTCGACGGTGACGGCTCCCCCGGCGCCCCGGTGGTACGTATCAGAGGCTTCGCGCTCGGCGGCAGTGTTCGCGTCAAGCGCAAGAAGCGCAAGCCACCGGCCGACACACTCTAGTCCCGGGTCACCGGCGTCGCCGCGCGCCCAGATAGTCACCCACCACCGCGGCGCCCAGGCCGTCCAGGTCGGGCACCACCACGCGGCCACCCACCCGGCGCGCCACCTGATCGATGAAACGCGCCAGCCCCGGATCGCTTCCGAGGCGGAAGATCGTCACCTGCGCGCCCAGCCGCGCCACCTCGTCGAAACCCCGCACGGTGTGGGCGATGGTCCGCGGGTGCGGCGGGTA
>NZ_LMVQ01000048.1 GCF_001545925.1 Mycobacterium sp. NAZ190054
ACGCTGGTGGCGTGCGAGTCGCTGGTGATCTACCGCAGACGCAACCCCGGCAAGTTCAGCGTCACCGGCGTCGCGGAGCTGGTGTTGTTCGACGCCGGCAATCCCCGTTCGCTGGTGTACCAGCTGGTGAGGGCGCCGCCGCGGCGGGCGGGCGCAGCCGCCGGGACGTCACCGGCGGCGGGCGCTGCTGCCGCGGCAGATGACGAGATGTCAGCACTCACGGTGCTCGGCAGGTCGCCGCTGTCAGCGCCACCAGCCGTGATGAGGTCCGTATCAGTCACGGATTTCCTTTCTTCCCTCGCTGATCAGGTCACGCGAGGGTTCAGTGCGCTCAGCCGATCCGCTGAACGCCGAGGTCACACCATTGCCACCGCAACGGCGATCGCCAGGTCTCGCCGGAATACGGCGAACCGTCAGTCCACAAAATTGAACACCTGAAAGAAGAGTCGTCCTAGTGTCGGCGCAGGTGAAGACGCTGCGATTGCTGGACGAAAGCGAGAATAACCCGCATCGGGCATGGAAGCAAGAAACTCCATGATCAGCATGTTGCCTCTGTTACTCCCGATCAGAGCGTTTACCTAGCTGCGCGCCGCGACACCGGAAGTCCACGTCACGCCCTGGCCGACGGACATCTTCTTGACCGCGAAACCGTTGTCGGCGCCGTACTCGAGCGCCTGGGCGGGTAACTCGGCCTCGGTGCTCAGTGCGAGAACGGTGGGGCCGGCCCCCGAGAGGACTCCTGCCACGCCACAACGCCGCAACACCGCGAGGTATTCCGCCGATGCCGGCATCGCGGGAGCGCGCTGCGGCTGATGCAACACGTCCTCGGTCGCGGCCACCAGCAGGTCCGGCCGCTCCGTGAGCGCGACGACCAGCAGCGCGGCGCGGCTGAGATTGAACCGGGCATCGGTGTGGGAGACCTGCTCGGGCAGGAGCACCCGCGTCTCCGCGGTCGACGACCGCACCTGCGGAACAGCGGCGAACAACGTGATGTCGGGGTGCAGCCGGATCGGCGCGGCGGCGTATCGCGGCTCACCGGCCGTCGCCTCGGTCCAGGACACCACCGCGCCACCGAGCACCGCGGCGGCGGCGTTGTCGGGGTGCCCTTCGAACTCCGACGACACCTGCACCAGTCGCTCAGGCGACATCGGTGGGCAATCTGCCTGCACGGCAAGACCGTTGGCCGCCGCCAGGCCTCCAACCACGGCTGCCGCGGACGAGCCCAGGCCGCGGGAGTGGGGAATGTCGTTGCGGCACCGCACGATCAGGCCCGGCGCTGCGACTCCGGTCTCGCGCAGGCCCCGTTCGATGGCGCGCACCACCAGGTGGGAGCTGTCCAGCGGTACCTGGCCCGCGCCCTCCCCCTCCACCTCGACGACGAGACCCGATTCCGTTGTCTCGACCACGACTTCGTCGTAGAGGCTGAGCGCCAGACCCATGCTGTCGAAGCCGGGGCCGAGGTTGGCGCTGGAGGCGGCCACCACGGCGGTGGCCGCCAGGCCGGGCGGCAGAGTGCGGGTCACAGTCAACGGTTCCTAGACGAGGCCGAGTTTGGCGACCACGGCCACCGGGTCGACGGGCACGGGGATGACCGCGGGCATGCCCTTGAGGGCGGTGTCAGGGTCCTTCAGGCCGTTACCGGTGACGGTGCACACGACCGTCGAACCCTTGGCGACGTAGCCGTCCTCGATGGACTTCAGCAGCCCGGCGATACTCGCCGCCGACGCGGGTTCGACGAACACGCCCTCGGCGCGGGCGACCAGGTGGTAGGCGGCCAGGATCTCCTCGTCGGTGGCGGCCAGGAAACGGCCGCCCGACTGCTGCTGGGCTTCCACCGCCGAACTCCACGAGGCGGGCGACCCGATCCGGATGGCGGTCGCGATGGTCTCGGGATCGCTCACCGGCTCTCCGAGCACCAGCGGCGCGGCGCCGGCGGCCTGCGTGCCGAGCATGCGGGGCAACCGGGTGGCCAGCCCGTCGCGGTGATACTCGGTGTAGCCCTTCCAGTAGGCCGTGATGTTGCCTGCGTTGCCGACCGGCAGCGCGTGCACGTCGGGGGCGTCACCCAGGGCGTCGACGATCTCGAACGCGGCGGTCTTCTGCCCTTCGATACGGAAAGGGTTGACCGAGTTGACGAGTGAGACGGTCGGGAAATCGGCGGTCAGCTTGCGGGCGAGTTCCAGGCAGTCGTCGAAGTTGCCGTCGATCTGGATGATCTTCGCGCCGTGCATGACCGCCTGGGCCAGCTTGCCCATCGCGATCTTGCCCTGGGGCACCAGCACGGCACAGGTGATGCCGGCCCGGGCCGCGTAGGCGGCCGCGGATGCCGAGGTGTTGCCCGTCGACGCGCACAACACCGCCTGCTGTCCGCGCGACACCGCCTCGGTGACCGCCATCGTCATGCCGCGGTCCTTGAAGGAACCGGTCGGGTTGAGTCCCTCGACCTTCAGATGCACTGTGCAGCCGGTGTATTCGGAAAGCCTGGGCGCGGGCAGCAGCGGTGTGCCGCCCTCGCGCAGCGTGACGGTGGTCCAGCTGTCCTCGATCGGCAGCCGGTCGCGGTACGCCTCGATCAGCCCCGGCCAGGGCTGATGCACGGCACGGGTGGTGCTCACTCTGTGGTCCCTTCCATGCGCAGGACGCTGTTGATGCTCTGGACGACTTCGAGATCAGCCAGTGCCTCGACGGTTTCGGACAGGGCCGAATCGGAGGCCTGGTGGGTGACGACGACGACGCGTGCGCCGCAGCGCTGCCCGCCCTGGTCGACCATGCCCTCCTGGCGTACCTCGGCGATGCTGACCTCGCGCTTGCTGAACTCGGCCGCGACGGCGGAGAGCACGCCGGGCCGGTCGGCGACGTTCATGTTGACGTAGTACCGCGTCGGGATGACGCCGATGGGCGCGATCGGGAGCTTGGCGTACTTCGACTCGCGCGGACCGCGGCCACCCTGGACCCGGTTGCGCGCGGCCATCACGAGATCGCCGAGCACCGCCGACGCCGTGGGAGCACCTCCGGCGCCCTGGCCGTAGAACATCAGCCGGCCGGCGGCCTCGGCTTCGACGACGACGGCGTTGAACGCGCCGTTGACCGAGGCCAGCGGGTGCTCCAGCGGCACCAGCGCAGGGTAGACACGTGCCGAAACACGCTGCTGCCCTTGGTCGGTGGTGAGACGCTCACAGATGGCGAGCAGTTTGATCGTGCAGCCGAGGGCGCGCGCCGAGGCGAAGTCGGCGGCGGTGACCTTGGTGATGCCCTCGCGGTAGACGTCGTCGGCGGTGACCCGGGTGTGGAACGCGATCGACGCCAGGATCGCCGCCTTGGCCGCCGCGTCGTAGCCCTCCACATCGGCGGTCGGATCCGCCTCGGCGTATCCGAGGGCCGAGGCGTCGGCGAGCGCGGACGCGTAGTCGGCGCCGGTGCTGTCCATCTCGGACAGGATGTAGTTCGTGGTGCCGTTGACGATTCCGGCCACCCGCAGCACGGTGTCACCGGCCAGCGACTGGGTCAGCGGGCGGATGACCGGGATGGCGCCGGCCACGGCCGCCTCGAAGTACAGATCGACGTGCGCGTGCTCGGCGGCCTGAGCGAGCTCACCGGCCGACACCGCCATCAGCGCCTTGTTGGCGGTGACCACGGACTTGCGCTGTTCCAGTGCGGCCAGGATCGCCTTGCGGGCCGGTTCGACCGGTCCCATCAACTCGACGACGATGTCGACGTCGTCGCGAGACACGAGCGCCTCGATGTCGTCGGTCAGGAGTTCCTCGGGCACCCCGCGGTCGCTGCCGACCCGCCGCACGCCGATTCCGCGGACCTCCAGCGGCGCCCCGATGCGGGCGGTCAGGTCGGCCGCGCTCTCCTCGATGATGCGCACCACTTCGCTGCCCACATTGCCGAGACCCAGTACGGCTACGCCGATTGCCGTGTCTTCCGCGTCACTCACCGCTTCACCTCACTCACTTCCAGACTCAAGAGGTCGTCGACCGTCTCCCGGCGCAGGATCAGGCGTGCCCGCCCGTCGCGCACGGCCACCACGGCCGGCCGGCCGATCAGGTTGTAGCGGCTCGACATCGAATAGCAGTATGCGCCGGTGGCGGCGACGCCGAGCAGGTCCCCCGGTGCCACGTCGTCAGACATCCAGGCATCCCGCACCACGATGTCACCACTCTCACAGTGCTTACCGACCACCCGCGACAGGGTCGGCTCGGCGTCGCTGGTCCGCGACACCAGCCGGACGTCGTACTCGGCGCCGTAGAGCGAGGTCCGGATGTTGTCGCTCATCCCGCCGTCGACGCTGACGTAGCGGCGGTTCCGGTCCGAGGACACCGCGACGTCCTTGACGGTGCCGACCTCGTAGAGGGTGATCGTTCCCGGCCCGGCGATGGCGCGGCCGGGTTCGACGACCAGCGACGGGGCGGGCAGCCCGACGGCGGCGGACTCGGTGCGCACGATCGTGAGCAACTTCTCGGCGAGCTCGGCCATCGGCGGCGGGTTGTCCTGCGGCAGGTAAGAGATGCCCAGTCCCCCGCCGAGATCGACGACAGACATCTGCGAGGTCATCTCGACACCGAACTCGGCGACCACGTCGCGCAGCAGCCCGATCACCCGGTGGGCCGCCACCTCGAAGCCGGCGACGTCGAAGATCTGCGAACCGATGTGGCTGTGCAGGCCGACCAGGCGCAGGTGGTCGGCCTCGAACACCCGGCGGACCGCGGCCATCGCCGCACCGCTGGCCAGTGACAGCCCGAACTTCTGGTCTTCGTGTGCGGTGGAGATGAATTCGTGGGTGTGCGCCTCGACCCCGACGGTGACGCGGATGAGGACGTCCTGCACCACGCCCGCCTGGGCGGCGATCCGGTCGAGACGTTCGATTTCGATCATCGAGTCGACCACCACGTGCCCGACACCGCGCTCGACCGCGGCGGTCAGCTCGGCCACCGATTTGTTGTTGCCGTGCAACGCAATCCGCTCCGCCGGGAACCCGGCGTGCAGCGCGACGGCCAGCTCACCACCGCTGGCGACGTCGAGCGCGAGCCCCTCTTCGTCGATCCAGCGCGCCACCTCGGTACACAGGAAGGCCTTGGCGGCGTAGCGGACGTGCTCGCCGCCGCCGAACGCGGCGGAGATCTCCCGGCAGCGGGCCCGGAAGTCGGCCTCGTCGATGACGAACACCGGTGTGCCGAACTCCGCGGCGATGTCGGTCACCGGCACACCGGCGATCGAGACGACACCGGCGTCATCGCGAACCGCGTTCTGCGGCCACACATTCGGCGCCAGTTCAAGAATGTCGGCGACCGCCTGGGGACGGTCCGGCATCGCGATGGGGTGGACCTCTTCGGCGTGCCGGGGGCCGGCCGGGTGCGCGATCACATCCGCTCCGGAGCGCTGACGCCCAGGATGGCCAGTCCGTTGGCGATGACCTGGCGCGTCGCCGCGCACAGCGCCAGCCGCGCCGCGTGCAGATCACCGGGCTCCTCGTCGCCCTGCGGCAGCACCCGGCACGAGTCGTAGAACCGGTGGTAGTCCCCGGCCAGGTCCTCCAGGTAGCGCGAGACCCGGTGCGGCTCACGCAGACTCGCCGCCGTCTTGAGCACCCGCGGGAATTCGCCGATGTTGCGGATCAGCGTGCCTTCCTTGTCGTGGGTGAGCAGATCCAGATGCGCGGTGTCGGGGGCCACGCCGAGTTCGGCGGCGTTGCGGGCCAGCGCCGAGAGCCGTGCGTGCGCGTATTGCACGTAGTAGACCGGGTTCTCGTTGGACGCCGAGGACCACAGCTCCAGGTCGATGTCGATCGGGGTGTCCACCGAACTGCGGATCAGGGAGTACCGGGCGGCGTCGACCCCGATCGCGTCGACGAGGTCGTCGAGGGTGATCACGGTGCCCGCCCGCTTGCTCATCCGGACCGGCTGGCCGTCGCGGACCAGGTTGACCATCTGGCCGATCAGCACCTCGACGGTGTCGGGGTCGTCACCGAGGGCGGCCGCGGCGGCCTTGAGCCGGGCGATGTAGCCGTGGTGATCCGCGCCGAGCATGTAGATGCACAGGTCGAACCCGCGCTTGCGCTTGTCCAGGAAGTACGCCAGGTCGCCGGCGATGTAGGCGGGCTGCCCGTCGCTCTTGATGACGACGCGGTCCTTGTCGTCACCGAAGTCGGTGGTGCGCAGCCAGACCGCGCCGTCCTTCTCGTAGATGCTGCCGGTCTCGCGCAGCTTGGCGATGGCCTGCTCGACGCGCCCGGAGGTGTGCATCGAGTCTTCGTGGGTGTAGACGTCGAAGTCGGTGCCGAACTCGTGCAGTGATTCCTTGATGTGGTCGAACATCAGGTTCACCCCGATCGACCGGAACGTCTCGCGCATCTCGGTGTCGGGCAATCCCAGCGCCTGGGGCTCCTTGGCCAGCACCTGGGCGGCGATGTCGGCAATGTAGGTGCCGGCGTAGCCGTCCTCGGGGGTCGGCTCACCCTTGGCCGCGGCGATCAGCGAGTTGGTGAACCGGTCGATCTGCGCACCGTGGTCGTTGAAGTAGTACTCGCGTACCACCTCGGCGCCCTGGGTGCTCAGCAGCCGGCCCAGCGCGTCGCCGACCGCGGCCCACCGGGTGCCGCCGATGTGGATCGGGCCGGTCGGGTTGGCCGAGACGAACTCCAGGTTGACGTGCACGCCGGCCAGCGTCGCGGAATGGCCGTACGCGCCGCCGGCGGAGATCACGTCGCCGACGATGACGTTCTGCGCGGACGCCTCGATGCGCAGGTTGACGAAGCCGGGCCCGGCGACGTCGGCGGCCGCGATGCCGTCCTTGTCGGCGAGCGCGGCGGCCAGCCACCCGGCCAGTTCGCGCGGGTTCGCGCCGACCTTCTTGCCGAGTTGCAGCGCCAGGTTGGTGGCATAGTCACCGTGCTCGGGGTTACGCGGGCGTTCGACGGTGACGGTGGCGGGCAACGCGGCGGAGTCGAGGCCATGCTCGGCGAGCACCGCGGCTGCGGTGGCCTTGAGCAGCTCGGCCAGATCGGCGGGGGTCACGGGGAACCATCCTATGGTCTGGGCTGTTCACGACCGAATCCGTTTCCGGTGCCGGCATGCGCTACGCTATCGGAGCCCAACGGCGCAGCTGTTCAGCACGCGCCCCCGTAGCTCAGGGGATAGAGCGTCTGCCTCCGGAGCAGAAGGCCGCAGGTTCGAATCCTGCCGGGGGCACCCCATCTGACCTGCGATAACAGGTCAAAACCGGGTGACCTACCCATTACCCACCCATTACGTTGTCGTTTGCCCTGCCCCAATCCGTTTGCGGTCGTGCCCACCTGCCGGGACACTTCGGAGCGTTCGCAGGTAGACGCGACAGGGCACCGGACGGCACGCTGGCAACCATCATTCCAACACGCGAAGCCTGCCGTTATTCGCCTTTGTGATGCCGTTTCGCGCCATTGTTTACATGTCATACGATTCGGCGCATTCTGCTATTATCGATCCTTAGCGAGGCCATTGTGCCTAGTCGCGACCACATTCGGTGGCTGTGCATTGACCGAAAGGTAACGCACAGTGGTTCGCACCAAATCGCAGACGAATTCGCCTCAGAATTCCAACCGAATGCCCAACAGACCGGCGCAGTTTATTTCGACGGCGAAAGCTGCCGAACGGCTAGACATTTCTCCGAACATGCTCCGCAGTTTGATCTATGACGGCAAGATCAAAGCGATTCAGATTGGCCGATTGATTCGTGTCGATACGGCATCGCTTGACGAATTCATCGCACAGAACACTCTCGGCGCGTGAGCGGCCCTGGTTGCGTCGCACAGACTTGTCGGTGCATCGAACTAGGATGCGACCATGGCGATCTTTCACAACGGTGGAGATTTCGCGGTCGAACAACTCCCCATCGAGCAAATCGCACCCGGCGATGTGGTTATCGCCGACACCGACGAGGGCACACCGTACTTGTACCAGGTCCACGTCAAGCGATTCGAGCACAACAGGGCCGCAGGCGAGCCGCCAATGATCGTGTTGCAAGGCAAACCGCTACCGGGCGTCGAGTTTGTCCCGCAGACTCGAGCGCCGGTCGGAACGCTTGCGCATCGCGTCATTCCGAGACCGACCGCAGCGAAGAAACCTTCGAAACCGGCGACTGACGCTGCTCCCGACTTCCGCCACCCAAAGTGTTACGCAAATACTCGCGGCGGCTGCTCCAAGAAGATTTCTGGCGAGCACTTCATTTCGCATAGCCTGATATTGCTTTACAGCTTCGACGATCCGGATTTGAAGATCAAGCACGACAGCGGGTATGGCATTCGTGAGTTCGTCCAACCTAAGAAATTCGTTGCAAATATTCTGTGTGAAAAACACAATAATGATTTGAGCCGCGCCGACGATGCGGCGCTAGCTTTCGCGAAGTTCATGCGTACGATTTCGATGCGCTATCGCGGCGGTGCAGGCGAGTGGGGCGGCTACGAGGAAATCACTATATCCGGTGACGATTTCCAAGCGTGGGTGCTCAAACTGATTTTGAATCATGTTGTCGGTAAGGCATTTATTCACCAAAAGGGCGAATTCGTCAGCCCGTTTCCTCCCGAAGCGGTAGACTTATTATTAGGCCGGGCAATGTGGCCGGAAACCTGGGGCTTGTGCGTTGCTGGTGATCCGGCGAACAAAGATTTAAGGATCAACGCCTTCGACAATCTAGAGGACATCACGACAGAATGGTGTACGTTTCAGCCGTTTGTTTTCCACCCTGATGTTCCCGAAAAGGCCAATGAGGTCGGTGGCGGCATCGTGAACCTCAATGGCGTCGGGTTCGGTCTCACGGTCTTCAATCCCGGTAGAGAATTGCCGTCATTTAACAATCCCGAGAATCCATTACGCGGGTCCGTCCAGCGACCCGAATATATGGCATGGCAGATAAACGGCGTACAAAAGCGAGTAAATTTCACCTGGTCGGACGTATGGGCGCACAAAAACGTCACGTACACAATGGTTGATCGCGACTAGTCGCCACGCATCGGACCACCACATATGCTGGCCCAATCGCCTTCAGGAATTGGCGCTAACGCGTGTCGCTTCCGGCGCGGAATTGGCCGATCTGGAACAATGGCGCATGACGGCTAGGCCGCGATTTAGGCAGGATTGACCACATGACGAGCCGACAGCTAAAACCACCGCGAATTGATACGAACATGACGACAGGCACGACGACGACCGAAGCGACCATCGGACACGTGTTCATTCCGTTTCCGACGACCGACGCACCGGCCACACCAACCGCCACGGCTCCGGCGAAATGGTCAGACGAGTGGTGGGCCAAAGTTGCCCGCCCTGGTGCTCAGCGTTGCACCGCACATCGCAAAAACGGCAATCGCTGCGGTAAAGCCGCGATGGACGGGCAGCGTGTGTGTGGCACCCATGGCGGGAGGGCACCGCAGAACAAGCGAGCCGCACGCCGCCGTCTTGAGGAAGCCGCCGACCGGATGGCGCGCGAACTGCTCAAGATGGCGACAGATGACAACGTGCCCGAACACGTTCGAATCAACGCGATCAAAGACGCGCTGGACCGCGCCGGAGTGTCGGCGCGTACCGCTGTCGATGTTGAAGTTTCGGCCAAGCCGTACGAACGGCTCTTGGACACCATGCCCAGGCTCGTAACCACGTCACGCGCCGAATATCGCCGCTCGCAAGGCATCGCAGATGTTTCCGACGCTCAGAGACCGACAGCGTTGCCCGCTGCCGACATGTCGCAGCCGATGGACGCCGAAGTGATCGACGTAGACCTAGACGAAACGGCCTGCGATTCGCCCGCAGCGCCGCGTTACGACGACACCGAATCAAACACACCGGACGGCGATGAAATGCACGCAGACGGGCGCACTGCGAATCACAACCCGTTGGCCGATCAACCGAACCCGTTCGACCCGACACCGCAAGTCGAAGGTGTAATGACGTTCGATGAGGCCGTGATCCGTGCCGCTCGCATCAACAACAAAACCCCAGCCGGTCATGCGCGGGTGCTACGTGCTCAGCGAGCGTTGCCGCGTGGCAGATCGTAATTTCAGCGACGTGCACCTCTGATTTACTCTCGTTCAATCAGCATGCTCATTCTCCACATATACGTTTTCGTCGGGTAGACCCGGCAAAAACGGTCCGTGATTCAAGATCATATCTTCAGGCACGTTTGCAAGTTGTTCGCGCGCAGCCTTCCGTTGTTTAGGTGCCTTTCTCTTACTTGCTTCAACTGCAGCTCGAAAATCATCAAGGGTATAAATCGTATCGTCAGATCCAAACATGAAATAGATCGGTGCCTTTTCTTCCATCCCCACGCGCTCGCCGTCATCTGTTGTCCGATCATCGAGCATTATGAGCAAGGGGGCTTGGTAGCCCACGATGTAGGCATAATCCCAGTAGCGGCCTTCATCCCACGCATTGTCAGCGAGCTGGTCGTAGTGCCCCATCAGGTCAACCACGTGCTGACGGCTCAAATATTCGCCGGAAGCGCGCCGTAAGAGAATGCGTCGGCACGCGTCACGAGCACCGTCGTGAAATGACCAACAATAAAGGACAGACGGATACTCTTTATGAGGCACCGTCTTGGCGATCGGTTCTGCGGCCTGAATCTTTTTGTCGTACTCTGCCACGCGGCCATAACCCGCTTCATCGATGAAACAGACTCCAAGGTTACTACGCTTAAGCTCCTGTAAGAACTTCACCCCGCTCGTTTCAAGCGTAATGAGATTGAACTCTTTTACGTCGTCTTCGTCTGCGCCAAAGGGAGACACAAAGTAAGCCGGCTCGGAGTACTGACCCATATCCTTGAGCAAGGCTTTATAAAGACGACGAAAATTCCAGTCTCTCAACGAGTATCCAACGAAAACCAGCGTATGGGTCGCCAAAAGCTCCGTGAGCAAACCACCCAATACGCCTTTGCGTAACGACTTGAGACTGCTCTTATAGTCACTTTCTGTCGCGACGATACTGCCAAGGTTCGTCATGCTGCCGTGAATTTTCAGAACCCGACGCCCCGGCATTTTCCACAATGCAATATCGTCACCAGTGACGAATGGAATTGCAGCACACTCTTCTTCGAAATAAGTGTCCCAATTCGTGGTAACGATATCCTCTATGTAAGGCATAGATGCTAGTTCTCGGTGAAACCGTCTCGCGTAGTACCGGAGAGTCCAGAAGCTATCGATGTAATCGAACTTTGCTTTCACCATCTGCACAAATTGACGACGGCCAAACTTATTCACGAACGCTTCGATAACTTCAGGAAACGAACCGGGCTCGTCCAGCTGGAGCATTTCTACTGCTCGCTGATAGACCGTCTGCGGAAACACTGTAGGCACCTCGGTACTGATACCGGCACCGGCAAAGATCACGACTTGTCGCATGTGGGCTGCACGCACCAGCTCGACGGGCAACTCGAAGTCATGATCGAGTCCACAGTGTGTGCATTGACAGATTTCTGCGTGCTGCGCACCATCGCCAACGCTGGTAATCGCATCTTCTGCCGCCATGTCCTCGATCGTCTCAGATGGCATGTTGCTGTTGAGACTGAACGCGCCGCGTCACCTGCCGCCATCGATGTGCTGTCACACGGTCGTTGTAACGTTCCCCACCATGACACTGGTGCTGAGCGTGGCCACCCGCTGCCGCGTCTTCCACGCGAGTGACCGGCTCACCACTATCACTCCCACGAGAAAGAACCCTGATCGCGCGTGGGACATCCACGCCAACAAGACCGTGATCGTCGTTGGATCGGATTGCTGGCTGGTGATCGGATACACCGGATTGGCCTATCTAGACAACAGGCCAACCGATGATGTCATCGCATCGGCCCTCGCCGGTGGTGCCGACCTGAGCAGCGGAATGGGCGCATGGCATCCCGGACGACCTCTGCACTATCGCGAGATCACACGCAGCATTGCTACTGCGATCTTTGATGCGTACTCACGACTCCCAGCCGCTGCACGCGACCATCCAACCATCGTGTCCGGAATGGGCGTTCAGCAGAAAAGGCCTCGGCTACAACACGTTGGATTCCACACTCTGATTCATCGCAACGGTGTCACGCATGAAGAATTGAATATGCGCAATCAATCGATATTCACGTTCAGCACATTGCCAATTGGCACTGTCGATCTTGCGATCTTGGATCAGATGCGGACTAGGTTGCGCGATGAAGGACACGGCGACGGTTCACCAGAAGGTTTCCGGGACATCATGATGGACGCCGTCGCAGAGACCGGAAAGAATTCCGATGTGGTTGGCGAGGATGTGATGGGTGTGATCCTCGAACCGCTGAATCGCCGTATACGCGTGCACTTCAGGACAGCAAAACCGGCCAATCAAGCTCAACTGGCTGCCGCCGTGCGCGCTCACGACAGCGATGTATCCGACATTCCCAACGTGTCGACGCCCTATATCTTGGCACCAGGAATGTACTTCAGCCCGGCGGTAGCTACGGGTGGATGGCACCTATTCGGTAGCGAGATAGACATCGAACTGACGGGTTTCGATAGAGAACCTGACCCCGGCCCGGTGCGCGCATTCTGGGGATCGCACCCTCGACGCGCACAGCCGACCTGACAGATCACCGGTTCTTCCTGCGCCGTGTGCGGCTCGCTGCGGCCTTTCCGACCTTGCCGTTACCCGCTTTAGCCTGGCGGGCGAACTTCGCTCGTGCGGCTTCCTGCTTTTTGGTGGCCATGCCGGGGTGCCTTTCGTCTGGATCAACCGCGCGGGGTTGGACTGCCGCGTGGGGCACCGCGCTGCGCTGGCCCGCTGATCTTCGCGTCACCGAGCTTTTCGGACGCTTGTCGACCGCGATACCGGCCACCGTCTGCTGGCGGGGCGTCGGCTAGCTCCGGCGCGACCAGGCCGGGACCGTGGCTGAATTCGCTTGGCCGCTGTCTGCGTTGGTTGCGTTCAGCCGAACCGAGCACGCCGAAAAAGATGTCGCGCACCGAATCGGGATAAACCGTGCCCGAACCCGATGGCTGATACGGACCAGGCGCACGGCCCGAGTCACGCCGAGACATACTGCACGCCTTTACAGTTGGATCGTGGGCGGCACGTAAACCGCGCCGGTGCCGACGTTGATCGCGACAGCCCCGCCACGGTGGCGAACACCGACACCACAGCCGCGCGCGGCGAACGATTCAATGATGGGGTAGTTCCGCCAATGGCCGGGGATCAGCCGAAGTCCCTGGTACGACTCCACCGGATGCTCACGGAAACCAACCGGATTGCTCGGCGAATTTGGACCGTAACTCGCCGCCACGCAAACGTATTGCGGCGGAATGAAATCCGATTGCACCAAAAGCGCCGGCCCATACGATCCTTCAACCTTGACGCCCGCGAATTCACCGGGCACCGGCTCGCCAACAACTTCACCTTGCGGCGTGATCCACGGTGGCGCGTCTTTAGCGGGCACGAAATCGTATTTGGCGGTCGGCCCTTCGGTCTCTGCGCCTTCTAGCTCCCGCGATGGCTCACCAGCACGCCACGACTGAATCAGTTCGGATTCGTCGGGGTTGGCGAAGATCAGCACGCGTGAATTAGGCTGTGTTCCAAAGCCTTTGCGGGTGATCAGCCTGATCGCGTGCTCGATGTCGCCGGAGTCGATAACGCTTGCGCCGCTCCGGATGTAGTGCGTTTCGGTATCGGGGAAGCTTCGACCGAGATAGTCGGGCGGTCCTGGCGGAGTACCGTCGTAGAGACCGTAAACGGTCGCGCCTTGCTCGTTGCGTTTGCGCGTCGGGTCGAAAATACGTTGCATGACAAGGCCGGTGGTCAGCTTGTTGTCCGCCGACAGAATGCCGTCCATGATCGACCGGACCTGACGAATATCGCTGTCGCGCAGGAAACGCCAACCCAACCGACTCGCGCGGTCGTAATCCTTGAACCGGAAACCGACGACAATGGTTTCGCCGACGCCAGCGGACTTCGGCACGCCGATTTCGGATGCTTCCTCGAACGAGCCGACCGCGAGATTCTGCGGCACAGCTTCGGCGGGAACGACAGTGCGGAACGACAGCAGATCGGTAATGGTGGTGCGCTCGTTGTTCCAGATGTTGAGCACGTCGCGAAACTCGTCCCAGACCGCGTTGAGGTCGGTGCCGTCTGCGGTGCGGTCCACCAGCACGTCACCGCTGGTGTGAATACCGTGCGCGGGACCAGTCGGAGCGGTCATTTCATTTCCTCACGAATTCGATGCCGAACTTCGCTCAATTCTACGCCCCTATGCGAGCGGGTTGTGTCGCCCTACAACCTGTCTCGCGGCCAACATGCCGACAGGCGCAAGTCTCCGATAAGCGCGATGCGTGGTATTGTTGGGATTGCGGGAGGCTCCACAACGAGCGCCACGAGTCGCGACCACATTCGGTGGCTGTGCATCTGAGTTGGAAGGTGCCCGCGCATGTCTCGCACATCGCCCACGCTGCCGCGTGCTGCCATCAACAGCCGCCAGGCCGACTCTCGCACTGACTGCGAGGCCGTTGATTCCATCCAAGAAATGATGCGGACGACCGTGGCCGCGAAGCGTTTGCAAATCTCATCCGAAACTTTGCGGCGCTACGTCGTAGCCGGATTGATTCCTGCCGTTCGCGTCGGACCAAAGCTGCTCATGTTCGATCCGAATGAAGTGGACAAGCTCGCTAGAACAATCGACAACCGCACGGCCAGCGCATGAATCGCGTTATCAACGGCGTCAGCGACGTTCGCGCCGCCCGCCTAGCCAGACAAGCACACCGCGAGCTTGCGCAGTGGCAGCGCGAAGACGCCGGGCGGTTCGCCGCTGTCACCAAGGCATTGGCGGAATCTGAAGCGATACCGATGCACATGAAAGCCATCTACGCACAGACGATTTGCAGCCATGACAGACCGCCACTAGTACTGCAGCCGTAGATCGGGGCTGACGGGGTTTCGGCGTGTCTGCGCTGGTCAGGGCGGTGACCGCGGCATTGTTCGGAGTTTGTGAAGACATCTGAAAACGCCGCGATCCCCGCGGTTGACA
>NZ_LMVQ01000049.1 GCF_001545925.1 Mycobacterium sp. NAZ190054
CGCCGTTGACCGACGCGATCCACTCACCCGGTGCCGGTGGCGACCTGTGGATCATGGGCCTGGCCGTCGGCGGCCTGGGCACCATCCTCGGTGGCGTGAACATGATCACCACCGTGGTCTGCATGCGGGCTCCGGGCATGACGATGTTCCGGATGCCGATCTTCACCTGGAACATCCTGGTGACCTCGCTGCTGGTGCTGATGGCGTTCCCGATCCTGACCGCCGCGCTGTTCGGGCTGGCCGCCGACCGGCATCTCGGCGCGCACGTCTACGACCCCGCCAACGGCGGCGCCATCCTGTGGCAGCACCTGTTCTGGTTCTTCGGCCACCCCGAGGTGTACATCATCGCGCTGCCGTTCTTCGGGATCGTCACCGAGATCTTCCCGGTGTTCAGCCGCAAGCCGATCTTCGGCTACACCACGCTGATCTACGCGACGCTGGGCATCGCGGCGCTGTCGGTCGTGGTGTGGGCGCACCACATGTTCGCCACCGGTGCGGTGCTGCTGCCGTTCTTCGCGTTCACCACCTACCTGATCGCGGTCCCGACGGGAATCAAGTTCTTCAACTGGTTGGGCACGATGTGGAAGGGCCGGTTGACGTTCGAGTCGCCGATGCTGTTCTCGCTCGGTTTTCTCGCGACGTTCCTGCTCGGTGGTCTGACCGGCGTGCTGCTGGCCAGCCCGCCGCTGGACTTCCACGTCACCGACAGCTATTTCGTGGTGGCGCACTTCCACTACGTGTTGTTCGGCACCATCGTGTTCGCCACCTATGCCGGAATCTACTTCTGGTTCCCGAAGATGACCGGCCGGATGCTCGACGACCGGCTGGGCAAGCTGCACTTCTGGCTGACGTTCATCGGCTTCCACACCACGTTCCTGGTGCAGCACTGGCTCGGTGACGACGGCATGCCCCGCCGCTACGCAGACTACCTGGACACGGATGGTTTCACCGCGCTGAACGTCGTGTCCACGATCGGCGCGTTCATCCTGGCCCTGTCGATGCTGCCGTTCCTGTGGAACGTGTTCAAGAGCTGGCGGTATGGCGAGCCGGTGACCGTGGACGACCCGTGGGGCTACGGCAACTCCCTGGAATGGGCCACCAGCTGCCCGCCGCCGCGGCACAACTTCACCGAGCTGCCCCGCATCCGGTCCGAGCGTCCGGCATTCGAGCTGCACTACCCGCACATGGTGGAGCGGATGCGCGCCGAGGCCCACGTGGGGCGCCACCCCACGGCGCTGGAGTCCCCGGAGGGCTTCGGCCCGCGCACCGAGCCCGACCGTTAGCGCGGCCGGATGATCAACTCGTGGACGTGTGCGTCGCGCGGCGCGTTGATCGCGTCGGCGGTCAGCTTCGCGACGGTCTGCGGGCTCAGGAACTGCTCGGGCTCGTAGGGGCGGCCCTCGTAGGCGACCAGGCCCTCCTGCATCGCGGTGTCGATGCGGCCGGGATGCACCGAGGTGACGCGTAGTCCCGGCTCGTCGGCGCGCAGCGAGTCGGCGAACCCGCGCAGCGCGAACTTGCTCGCCGAGTACGACGCCAGCCCCGGTGAGGCATTGATGCCCGCACCCGAGTTGATGAACACCACGTGGCCGCCGGCGCTGCGCAGCGCGGGCAGCAGCTCCAGCGTGAGCGCGACCGCGCCGATGACGTTGACGGCCATGGTGGCGCGCCACTCGTCGACGTGGGATTCCCCGACCCGGCCCGGATAGGCCACCCCGGCGTTGTGGATCAGCACGTCGAGCTCGACGATCGGTTCGACGACGGCGGCCATGGAGTCCGGGTCGGCGAGGTCGACGGGCCAGGTGGTGGCGCCGAGCCGCTCGGCGACGGCGTCGAGGCGCGATGACGGGCGTCCCGCCAGGAACAGGGTGTGCGTCGGCGCCAACGCGTCGGCGAGGGCGGCTCCGAGCCCGCCGGAGGCCCCGGTGATCATCGCGGTCGGCACATTCGAGACCCTACCGACCTGCGGACCGGCCGAAGACGTCGCATCATTGGTGCGATGCCGCACGATCCCAGCTTCGCCCCCACCCAATTGGCCGCCCGCGCGGCCTACCTGTTGCGGGGTAACGACCTCGGCGTGATGACGACCGCCGCGCCGCTGCTGTACCCGCACATGTGGAGTTGGGACGCGGCCTTCGTGGCGATCGGGCTGGCACCGCTGTCGGTGGAGCGGGCGGTGGTGGAACTGGACACGCTGCTGTCGGCGCAGTGGCGCAACGGGATGATCCCGCACATCGTGTTCGCCAACGGCGTGGACGGGTACTTCCCGGGGCCGGCCCGGTGGGCGTGCTCGGCGTTGGCCGCGGACGCGCCGCGCAACCGCCACACCTCGGGCATCACCCAGCCGCCGGTGCACGCCATCGCGGTGCAGCGCATCCTCGACCATGCACGCACCCGGGGCCGGTCCACCCGCGCGGTGGCCCAGGCTTTCCTCGACCGGCGCTGGAACGACCTGGTGCGCTGGCACCGCTGGCTCGCCGAATGCCGCGACCAGGACGAGCGCGGCAGGGTCACGCTCTACCACGGCTGGGAGTCGGGCATGGACAACTCCCCGCGCTGGGATGGCCCGTACGGCAACGTGATTCCCGGCGAGGTACCCGAGTACCAGCGGGAGGACAACAAGATCAACACCGACGTCACCCAACGCCCCTCCGACCACGAGTACGACCGCTATCTGTGGTTACTCGAGGAGATGAAGGCCGCCCGCTACGACGACCAGCTGCTCTGCAAGACAATGAGTTTCGCGGTGGAGGACGTGTTCGTCTCGGCGATCTTGGCGGTGGCCTGCCAGGTGCTGGCCGAGATCGGCGAGGACCACAAGCGGCCGAACTCCGACGTCAGGGATCTGTACGCGTGGGCCGAGCGGTTCCGGTCCGGTGTGATCGCCACCACCGACGAAAGAACCGGTGCGGCAAAGGATTACGACGTCCGCGCGGAGAGGTGGATCTCGACCGAGACGGTGGCGCAGTTCGCGCCGCTGCTGTGCGGCGGGCTGCCGCACGACCGGGAGCGGGCGTTGCTGAAGCTGCTGGAGGGGCCGCGGTTCTGCGGCCATCCCGATCTGGCGTACGCGCTCATCCCGTCGACGTCACCGGTGTCGCGGGACTTCCGCCCGCGGGAATACTGGCGCGGACCGGTGTGGCCGGTGATGACATGGCTGTTCGCGTGGTGCTTCGCGCGCCGCGGATGGGCCGAGCGATCGGCGGCACTGCGCCGGGAGGGCCTGCGCCAGGCCAGCGACGGGACGTTCGCCGAGTACTACGAGCCGTTCACCGGGGAGCCGCTGGGCAGCATGCAGCAGTCGTGGACCGCGGCGGCGGTGCTGGATTGGTTGGGCTGACAGCTATTCGGCGATGCGCTCGAGCGGCGCCAGCGCCTTGGCCAGCGCGTCGAGCTCCTCGTCGCTGAGCTTGCTCAGCAGGGAGGCGAGGTGTGCGCGCCTGGACTCCAACGCTTCCCGATGTTGTTCCAGGCCCTGCGGGGTGATGTCGACCAGGACGGCCCGCAGGTCGGACGGATCGCGGTCACGCTTGACCAGACCCAGCTTCTCCAGCCGGCGGATCGCCACCGTGGTGGTCGGGGTACGGACCTTCTCGTGGGCGGCCAGCTCGGTCATCCGCATCGGTCCCCGGTCGAACAGGGTGAGCAGGATCGACAACTGCGCCAGCGTCAGGTCACCGGAGGCCGCGGTGCGGCCGGTGTGACGCATCACCAACAGCACCTTGGACAGCACGCGCTGCAGATCGCTGGCGAGCTCGCTGACCCGGGCTTCGGTGGGCACCATAATTCAGTCAGTCTAACCGGATAACGCTTGACAGGTTGATATGTCGCGCGGATTCCCGGCGAAACTCTCGAGGGCTTCAGAGCACCTGCGACAGGAACCGTCGCAACCGATCCGTCTCGGCCGCTTCGAACAATCGCTCCGGTGGTCCGGTCTCGACCACCTGACCGTGATCCATGAACACGACGGTGTCGGCGGTCGACCGCGCGAAGCCCATCTCATGGGTCACCACGACCATCGTCATCCCGTCGGCCGCGAGGTCGGCGATCAACTGCAGCACACCCTTGACCAGTTCGGGATCCAGCGCCGAGGTGGCTTCGTCGAAGAACATCACCTGGGGGGACATCGCCAGCGCCCGGGCGATCGCGACGCGCTGCTGCTGCCCGCCCGACAGCGTGGCGGGCCGGACCTCGGCCTTGTGCCGCAGCCCGACCCGATCCAGTTGCGCCATCCCGAGTTCGCGGGCTTCGTCGGCGCTGAGCCGCTTCAGCTTGCGGGGGGCCATCGTGACGTTGTCCAGCACGGTGCGGTGCGGGAAGAGCTGAAAGTGCTGGAACACCATGCCGATGCGCTGCCGCAGTTGGTCGGGGTTGTCCTGCAGCACCGTACGCCCGTCGAGCAGGATGTCGCCCCGGTCGGGTTCGTAGAGCCTGTTCAGGGTGCGCAGCAGGGTGGACTTGCCCGATCCGGACGGCCCGATCACCGCGGTGCTGGAACCCGCGGCCACGTCCAGGTCGATACCCCGCAGCACCGGGTTCTTGCCGAAGGACAGGTGAATGTCCTTGGCGGTCAACGAGACTGGCTGTACCTCGGTCGGCATCAGTTCATCTCCTGGGAGGTGGCGAGCACCAGCGGATCCTCTTCGTCGGGTTTACGGCCGCGACGCAGCCGGGCGTCGATGTAGTTCACCAGGTGGGTCAGCGGGATCGTCAGCGCGAGATAGAACAGGCCCGCCGCGACGAGGGGGGACAGGTTCCCGGTCTGCGCGTTGAGGTCGCGGCCGACCTGGAAGAGTTCACGCTGGTCGGCGATCAACCCGAGGAAGTACACCAGTGAGGACGCCTTCAGCAGCGAGATGAACTGGTTCATCAACGCGGGCAGCACCCGCCGGACACCCTGCGGCACCACCACCAGCCGCATGGACGTCGCATAGCTGAAACCCAGTGCGCGGGAGGCTTCCAACTGCCCGGGGTCGACGCTCTGGATGCCGGACCGGAAGATCTCGCCGACGTAGGCGGCGGCCATCAGGCCGAGCGCGGCGATGCCCAGCGGGAACGGGTTGTTACCGGTCAGGTGCCCGACGACGGGGCCGACGCCGAGCCCGATCAGCAGGATGATCACGACCTCGGGCAGCCCGCGGAAGATGTCGGTGTAGACGCGGGCGGGCCAGCGCAGCCACCGCGATCTCGATATGCCCGCGATCGCCAGCGCCATCCCGAGGACCAGCCCGATGATGCTGGCCGAGATCGTCAGGATCAGGGTGTTGGGCAGCCCGGTCTTGAACAGGTCCGGAATGGCTTGCCGGTACAGATCCCAGTCCAGAAACGACGCCGCGAGTTGGGACAGCGTCGATCGGGGCTGCACGGGCGCCGCCGGTCCCTGCGCGCCCTGGTTCTGCGCGGCGATGGCGTTGAAGTCGGGGAGTTGCGGGGCCGGTGCGGCCCTGGATCCGGGCTTCCAGCCCGGCGGCAGCGCCCGCGGCACCCAGTCGGAGTAGAGCCGCGACCAGGTGCCGTCGGCGATGATCGCGTCCAGTCCGGAGTTCAGCGCGTCGATCAGCGGCTGGTTGTCGGCGGCGACCGCCCACGCGATGAAATTGTCCAAGCTGAACGTGTTTTCGATGATCTCGGCGGGGTCGCCGGGCTGCACGGTGCCCTGCGCCTGCTGCGACGGTGACACCCACGCGTCGATCTGCCCCGTCTTGAGACTGGCGTAGACGGTGTTGTAGTCGGGGAACTTCACCGGCTCCAACTTCAGGGTGTCGATGACGTAGGCCTCCTGCACGGTGCCCTGCACGACACCGATGCGCTGCCCGGCCGCGAGCTTGTCGAATCCGGTGATCGCCGAGCCCCGCGGCACGACGAGGGAGAAGTAGCCGAAGTCGTAGCCGTTGGTGAAGCCGACGGTGCGGCGGCGGGCGTCGGTCGTGGTGATCGACGACGATCCGACGTCGAACCGGCGCGAGGCCACCTGCGCCAGCAACCCGGAGAACTCGGTGCCGACGAAGTTGATCTGCAGGCCCAGCTTCTCGGCGATGGCCCGCAGCAGCTCGTTGTCGAAGCCGGTGAACTGGCCGGCCGAGTTGATGCAGATGCTCGGCGGCGCGTCGGACAGGGTGCCCACGGTCAGCGTGCCCGGTTGGCTCAGGCCGAGCGCGTTGACGTCGACGGATTCCAGCGGCTGCACCGTGTCGGTGGTGTATCTGTCGGCCGCCGGCCCGCTCGCGGCGGCGGCCAGGTTGGTCGGCAGCGCGCTGGCGCTCTCGATGCCCGGTGGCGTGCACTGGTCCACCTGTGCCCCGGCCGGCGCGGCCAGGCCCATCGCTGCGACCATCCCGATGATCAGGGCCAGGACCAAACTCTTCACGGTCGTGCGCAGTACCCGCAAGCGGCTCATTCCAAGCAACGTAGTGGCCACCCCGACCGGGGCGGCGGGTTCGGCTCTTTCAGAAGTCTTCACAGCCCATCGCAACCGAACACCCCGCGCTGCAGCAGTTCTGCCAGCAGGATCGCGGCCATCACCTCGGCGCGCTCGGCGCAGGCCGCCCGGGCCGCGTCGGGTTCACCGGCGCGGATCGCGGCCAGCTCGGCCTCGTAGGACGGCAGGAGCCGGTCCCGGTGCTGCGTGTAGGTCTGCCAGAACGTGTGCGGGATGAAGGTCTGCGAGGACTCGATCGCCGCCTGCAGCCGGGGACCGGCGTAGGCACTGGTGATCGCCGCGCGGAACCGTTTGGCGTGCACGTCGAACAACCGCGCGTCCCGGCCGCCGCGCATCTGCGCGACCTCCCCCTCCAGTTCGGCCACCACCTGCTGGTCGCCGGCCGCCGCGGCCCGGGCCGCCGCGATCCCGCTGAGAAGGCCGTAGAGCTCGTGGTGTTCCCGCACCGCCGACTCGTCGAACCTCTGGACGTAGGCACCTCGGTGATAGCGCGTGGACAGGATCCCGTCGTGTTCGAGCTGCACGACGGCCTCCTGGACCGGCACCCGGCTCAATCCCAGTTCGTGGGCGATCTCGTTGCGGTCCAAGCGATCTCCTGACCGCAGCCTGCCGGTCAGCACCATATTGACCACGTGAGAGACCACGAGGTCTTTCTCCTTCACCCCGTACTTCTTGGGCATGGCGGCGCCAGTCTCTCACGGCGCCCACCCCCGCTGGGGCCGATCGGCAGGTTCAGCCGCCGGCGAGCCGCCGGTCGCGCCAGCGGCACAGCGCCTCGGCCTGGCCGAGGTCGTAGTCGGGTCCGTTCACGCCGACGGTGAGCAAAGTGACGCCGAGCGCGGTGAGCGCTTCGGCGTTCTGCGCCAGCGCATCATGATCGCGCCCATCGACGCCCGCGGAACGCGCGATGGCCGCCGGGTCGCGGCCGGCGTCGGCGCAGTGGCGCGCCAGGATGTCGGACTTGCGCGGGTAGCTTTCGGCGTCGGAGAACGAGTGCCAGATGTGGGCGTACTGGGCGACCAGCCGCAGGGTCTTCTTCTCGCCGCCACCGCCGATCAAAACCGGGATGTCGCGGAGCGGTTGCGGATTCAGCTTGGCCAGCCGGGCCTCGATCCTCGGCATCGCGGCGGCGAGGTCGTCGAGCCTGCTGCCCGCGGTGCCGAACTCATAGCCGTACTCGTCGTAATCCTTCTGCTTCCAGCCGGACCCGATGCCCAGGATCAGCCGGCCGTCGGAGATGTGGTCGACGGTGCGGGCCATGTCGGCCAGCAACTCCGGATTGCGGTAGGAGTTGCAGCTGACCAGCGCACCGATCTCGATGCGCGACGTCTGCTCGGCCCACGCGCCGAGCATGGTCCAGCACTCGAAGTGCGCGCCGTCAGGGTCACCGTAGAGCGGGAAGAAGTGATCCCAGTTGAACGCGACATCGACGCCGAGGTCCTCACAGCGACGCAGCGCATCGCGGATGTGGTCGTATCGCGGCGAGTGTTGCGGCTGCAGCTGAACACCGATGCGGATGGGCCGGTTCAGGGAGGTCATGTCCCCACGTTATCCGTTGCGCGCCGGCGGTCAGACGCCGATGTTGCCGCCGTCTTTCCACACCATCACGACCGAGGGCCGGGCCGTGCCGTTGCCGCCTTCGGGCCAGCGGGACTGCGGGTTGTCGATGCTGTTGTCGTCGTTCTCCCCCGGATGCTGGACACAGACCGTGACCAGATCATCGGTGACGACGGGCCCGCAGGTCTCCGCACCGAGCGGCACGGTCAGGAACTGCTTGGTCTCCCCGCGGTTCGGGCCCTCCAGCGCGACGGCGAACAGGCCGTCGTTGGAGTCCAGCGCGTTGCCGTCGGTGGAGATCCACAGGTTGCCGTGGCTGTCGAACGCGAGGTTGTCCGGGCACGAGATCGGGCTGACCTTCGTCTTGTCGAACCCGGCGAAGTAGGTGTCGGCCGCCGCCGGATCACCGCACACCAGCAGCAGCTCCCAGGTGAAGTCGGTGCCGGCGTGGTTGTCGGTGATCTCGAGGATCTGACCGCTCTTGTTGTCGTTGCGCGGGTTGGACGCGTCGGCGGGCGGCTCACCGTCGACGCCGCGCTCGTCGTTGTTGGTCAGCGCGACGTACACCTTGCCGGTTTTCGGGTTGGCCTCGAAGTCCTCGGGCCGGTCCATCTTGGTCGCGCCGGCCTTGTCGGCGGCGAGCCGCGTGAACACCGCGGCTTCCTGCGCGGTGACGCCGTCGACCAGGGACTCGGCCTGACCGTCCGGGCCGGACCGCAGCAGCGGAATCCAGGTGCCGGTGCCGCTGAACGAGCCCTTCGAGGGCAGCTTGCCCGAGCCGTCGATCTCGTCGGCCGGGATGTCGCTCGACAGCTTGGCCACATACAGCGTGCCCTCGTCGAGGATCGTCATGTTGTGCGCCATGGTCGCGGCATCGGTCCCGGGCTGCATCTTCTTGCTCGAGACGAATTTGTACATGTAGTCGAAGCGCTCGTCGTCGCCGGTGTAGGCGACCACGGTGCCGTCGGCGGTGATGTGGATGTTGGCGCCCTCGTGCTTGAGCCGGCCCAGCGCCGAATGCTTGACCGGCGTCGAGTTCGGGTCCCACGGGTTGAGTTCGACGACATAGCCGAACCGGTTGGGTTCGTTGGGGGTCTGCGCCAGGTCGAAGCGCGGGTCGAAGGTCTCCCATAGGAGTGCGGTGGGTTCCAGGGAGATGCCGTAGCGGTCAAGGCGGTCGGCGTCGACGGGGCCGGGCGCCGGTGCGCCCTCGGCGGCGCCGAAGTAGTCCTGGAAGTTCTCCTCGCCGGAAAGCACTGTGCCCCAAGGTGTCACACCGCCGGCGCAGTTGGCGAAGGTGCCCGCGACGGTGCGGCCGGCCGGGTCGGCGGGCGTCTTGACGAAGTCGGTGCCCGCCGCGGGGCCGGTGAGCGTGTGCGGGGTGTCGGCGGTGATGCGCCGGTTGTAGCGGCCCATCACCGGCCGCAGGCCCTCCGGGGTGCGCTCGACCTCGACGACACCCATCCCGACGGCGGCGATCTCCACGTCGAACTGTTCGCGGGTCGGGGCCTCGGCGTTGTAGCCGGGGAACATGAATTGCGGTGTGACGTACTCGAAGTTGGTGACCAGCAGGAAGCGGTTGGGTTGGCCTTCGATGGGCAGCAGGCCGGCGAAGTCGTTGTTGAACCCGAACTGACCGCGTTGCGCGGCGCCGGTCTGGTTGTTGACGTCGAACGGGGGTGCGTCGGGCAGCACGGGGTCGCCCCAGCTGATCACGACAGCCTGCCGGTAGCCGTCGGGGATGACGACGGCGTCCTCGCTGTTCGGTGCGACGGACAAGAAGTTCATCCCGGCCGGCGGCTCGGACGGGGCCGCGGTCGCCGACGAGGTCGTCGGCGCCGGTTCGGAGGTGTTCGAGCAGGCGGCCAGCGCCGAGCCCGCGCCGACAGCCAGCACCGCCACCCCGCCGGCGTGCAGGACCGAGCGCCGGGACACGGCCTGGGCGATGTCGCCGAAGTACTCGTTGTCGCTCTTGTTCGGCACCGGCTTGGAGCAGGCGTCGCCGCACTTGTGCACGCAGGTCACGCGCTGCCGCTTGGACTTTCCGTTGTGGTTGACAAAAAGGTTCAGCGGCACGAGCGCCATGGTCGAGGTCCCTTCCCACGCGAATTTCCGGCCGCGGGCTGGGCGGCCGGACCCGCGGAAAATTACGGGAGGCGAACCAGCGGAAGGCAACGCGCAGGTGAACAGTGCGCGACGGAACCGGTCAGGGGCCGCGACACGGCCCTCGCCGAATTTGCTACATGTGCGGCCGGGTGGAGGTAGGGTCCGTGACGAATCAAATAACGGGGGGGTCAAATAATGCCGGATGCACACAAGAATCACGCGTCGGCGGGGATGTCGCACCGCACTCGTCGTGCGGAGGGCTTCGCGGTGCGACGCTGGCTGCAGTTGGGCGCCGCCTCGGCCGGCATGGGTGCCGCATTGCTGGGCTATTCCCTGCTGGGTCCCCAGGTCGGTGTCGCAGGCGCCGACAGCACCGGCACGTCGTCGGCGGCATCGAGTGCGTCAGCGTCGGACGGCGCCGAAACGGACCCCACCGACGGCGGCACCACCGAGACCGCCACCGACGTCGACGACCCGGAGGACGGGGACGAGGACGTCGAGATCGAGGACGAGGTCGAGGACATCGACGAGGCGCCGGCCACCGAGGCCGAGGTAGAGGTCGACGAGGAGCCGTCCGCCGAGCCCGAACCCACCGACTCCGAACCCGCCGCCCCCGCGGTCGAGGACACCGAGCCCGACGCCGACCGGAAGTCGACCCAAGAGTCGGATCCCGAACCGGCGGATGACACGGCCGAAGCCGCGGCTTCCGTCGCCGATACCGAAGCGGGCCAACCGGATTCATCGGTACAGTCGGTGACTGCGCAGCTGTCCGCGCCGACGGTACCCGCCCCCCGGCGCACGTGGCGCGAGATCGTCGCCGGCTTCCTCGACGAATGGACGGCAGACACCCAGGCCTGGATCGACTCGCTGGATGTCGACGACGAGGCCAAGGCGCGGATGGAGGCCAACTTCTTCACGATGCGCCGCACCTTCTTCAACCAGGCCCCCATCGTCGAGCCGATCCAGCTCACCGGCAAGCTCGACGGGCCGATCACCGGCACGCTGGATGCGGTCGACCCGGACGGTGACCGCGTGGTGTACCGGATCGTCCGGGCGCCACGGGAAGGCTCGCTGCAGCTGAACCCCGACGGAACCTACACCTACACACCGGATTCCGACTTCGACGGGGTCGACACCTTCCGCGTCGTCGCCGTCGACGCCGGACTGCACGTCAACCTGCTCGACCTGTTCCGCCCGATCGGCACCCGCGTCAGTCCGCTGATCAACCAGGGTGCGATCAAGTTCGACTTCCAGTTCACCACCGGGGCGCAGTACTGGACCGAGGACCGGCGCGCCGCACTCAACGAGGTGGCCGACGACCTCGTGCTGTATTTCGTGGTGGGCGCCCCGGTGGTGCTCAGCTACAGCGTCACCGGGATGGAGGACGCGGAATCCGACACGCTCGCGTCGGCGGGCAGCAGCCTGATCCGCACCAGCGCCGGCTTCTGGAGGACGGTGGTGCAGAACAAGCTGCTCACCGGAGTCGACTCCAACGGCAGCGCTGTCGACGGCCGGATCACCTGGAACTTCGGGCATTCCTGGGCGCTCGGCGAGGAGGTCGGCGACGACGAGTTCGACTTCGCGGCGACGGCGATGCACGAACTGATGCACTCGTTCGGGTTCCTGTCGCTGACCGGGGAGCCCGGCGACAACGACAACCGCTACTGGACGATCTTCGACAGCTTCGTCGTGACCGCGGACCGCGTGCGGCCGATCAACCGTCGCTACCAATGGGACAGCGACTTCGACCCGTATCTGATCGGTGAGGACGGCGGTCTCTACTTCGGTGGGGCCAACGCCGTCGAGGCCTACGGTGACCTGGTTCCGCTCTTCACCCCGGATCCGTGGGTGGAGGGAAGTTCGGGAAGCCACCTCGACGATTTCACCTTCACCGGCCCCGACCAGCTGATGATGAACGCCAACACCGATACCGGCCCTGGTGTGCGGGTGCTGAGTGCTCTCGAGCTCGGCATCCTGCGCGACCTCGGCTACCAGGTGGACCCGCAGACACCACCGCTGGCGACGGCGCTGCTCGGCGTCGTGTTCCTCGGTCGGCGGCGCAGGAAGTCAGCCGCCGAGCACGTCGCGCAGTAACTCGACCAACGCCAGCGGCTGATCGCTCTGCACCGAGTGCCCGGAGTTCTCGACGATGTGCACCCGCTGGAAGCCGGGCGCGGTCCGGGCGAACGCGTCGGCGTCGTCGTCGTTGACGAAGAACGAGTTGGCGCCGCGGATCAGCGTGGTCGGGGTGGTGAGCCGCGGCACGTCGTCCCACAGGTTCTCGAAACCCTCGCCTTTGCGGATGCTGTCGTACCGCCACGTCCAGGTGCCGTCGTCGAGCCGTTTGGCGTTGTGGAACACCCCGCGGCGCAACGACTTCCGGTCCCGGTGCGGTGCGGCGGCCGTCGTCACCTCGAGCATCGCCTCGAACGACGGAAAGGTCCGGTCGCCCTGCACCAGCGCGACGGTGCCCTTCTGCTCGTCGGTCATCTCGGTGTGGCGTTCCGGCGCCGAAGGTGTCACGTCGACGAGCACCAGCCGGCGCACCAGCTCCGGTGCGGTCACCGCCAGGCGCAGCGCGGTCAGCCCGCCCAACGACATTCCGACCACGAGGTCGGCGTCGGGCGCGAGCTCCCGGATGACGGGTTCCACGGCGACCGCGTTGAGCTTCGGGCCGTAGTCGCCGTCCTCGCGCCAGGCCGACCGGCCGTGGCCGGGCAGGTCGACCGCCAGCGCCGGGACCCCGAGGCCGACGATCACCGAGTCCCACGTGTGCGCGTTCTGACCGCCGCCGTGCAGGAACACCACGCGGGGTGGGCCGTCGCCGAACCGGATCGCGCTGACGGGCCCGGTGTCGATGCGCTCGGCCTTCGGTACCGCTGTGGCACCGACCTGTTCGGCGTTCTCGGCCAGCAGCGCGAACTCGTCCAGGCCGGGAAGGGCATCGAGGAAGGCAGCGTCGGAGATCTCCGTCATGGCCCGACAGTACGCAGTCGGGAAATTCGGATGCGACAGAAGGTGCCGGTGTGCCACCGTCGGGCAGTGGCGAGTTCACCGACAGCACTGACGTTCCGCACCGCCGAGGACTCCGACTGGCCGGCGATCGGGCTGATCGGCGCGACCGGCTTCGGTGTCTGGCGGCCGGAGGAGACCACCGAGGTGTGGCGCTCGCTGATGCCGGCAGACGCGGCCGTCGTCGCGTGCGACGGTCCCGACGTCGTCGGTGTCGCGCTGTTCCTGGATCTCGAACTGACCGTGCCCGGCGGCGCGGCGCTGCCTATGGCCGGGGTGTCGTTCGTCGCGGTCGCGCCGACGCACCGCCGGCGGGGCGCGTTGAGCGGCATGTTCACCGAGTTGCACCGCCGCATGGGCCGATACCCGATCGCCGGGTTGGAGGCCAGCGAAGCGGAGATCTACGGACGGTTCGGCTACGGTCCCGCCACGGTGTGGCAGCGGCTGTCGGTCGACCGCACCCGGGCGCGGTTCCTCCCGGAGGTGCCCGATCCCGGCGGCGTCCGGGTGGTGCGCGCGCTCGAGCACCGGGCCCGGATCGAGGACATCTACGAGCGCTGGCGGCTGCAGACCCCCGGGGGACTGCGGACGCCGCCGCGGTTGTGGGACGAGGTCTTCGCCGACCGCGAGAGTTTCCGCGGCGGTGGCAGCGCGATGTTCTGCCTGCTGCACCCCGACGGTTTTGCGATGTACCGCGTGCACAGCGGGGAAGGTAAAGATCGGGTCGAGATCACCGAGCTGGCCGCGGTGACCCCGCACGCGTACATCGCGCTGTGGCGTGCGCTGCTCGGACTGGACCTGATGGGGTCGGTGGACATCGAGAGCCACCCGGATCAGCTGCTGCCGTACCTGTTGACGAACCCGCGGCTGGTGCGGCAGCGCGGACATCACGACGGGCTGTGGCTGCGCATGCTCGACATCCCCACGGTGCTGCAGGCCCGCACCTACTCCGCCGAGGTGACGGCGGTGCTCGACGTGTCGGACGGGGCGCTCAGTGGCGGCGGCCGGTTCGCGCTCGAGGTGCGCGACGGCCGGGCGCGCTGCGTGCCGACCGAGGCCCCGGCTGATGTGCACCTGGACCTGTCGGTGCTCGGCAGCCTCTACCTCGGCGCGCACCGCGCGTCGGCGTTCGCGACGGCGCAAAGATTGCGCTGTGACGACCCCGGGCTCGTCACCGCACTGGACGCGGCGTTCGCCACCGACGTCCCGGCCGAGCTCGGCTTCGGCTTCTGACCCCCTGAAACGCCGAAATTGCATTCCAGCAGGCGAATTTCGATGCAATGTCAAGCGGCTATTGCAACGGCTAGGCGGCTTGGCTAATCAGGGCTGCCATGCGTTGAGCGGGTGTGTCCAGGTCGAGGGTGGGTCTGGGTCGGGTGTTGAGTTTGTCGGCGACGGTGTTGAGGTCGGCCTTGGTGTAGCCGGCCAGGTCGCCTCCTTTTTCGAACCAGTGACGCAGCAGCCGGTTGGTGTTCTCGTTGGTGCCGCGCTGCCACGGCGAGTGTGGGTCGCAGAAGTAGACCGGCGCTCGCAGCTGCAGCGAGATGTCCTGCCAGCCAGCCATTTCGCTGCCCCGGTCCCAGGTGATCGAGCGGCGCAGATGGGCGGGCAGCTCGGCCATCGCTTCGAGCATCGCCGCGGCGACCGTCTCGGCGCGGTGATCGACCGGCAGGTGCAGCAGGATCGTGAACCGGGTCGAGCGTTCCACCAATGTCCCGATCGCGCTGCGGTGCCCAGCGCCGATGATGTAGGGGTCGGACCGGGGCGCGGTTCCAGGATTGCTCCTGGCCCGTTTCCCCGGCCCGCCCTCCGCACCGGACGTGCAACTCTCATCGCATCCGGCGCTCCACGGACTGCCACCGTTATGCGGG
>NZ_LMVQ01000050.1 GCF_001545925.1 Mycobacterium sp. NAZ190054
CCTGGCCTTGTCGACGCGTCGCAGCAAGCGAGCCGACCGTGCACAGCGTTGGCTGGTGCGGAACCTGACCCGCTACGGACCGATCGGAGTACGCATCCTGTTCGTCGTCGCCGACAGGTTCACCCACGGCGCAGGTCTGTTCGCCGTCGGCCTGGCGTTGCTCCTGCTGACCCGCCCACCGGCCACCGAAGAGCCTGGCGCGCAACCGGTTCCGCGCCCGAACCTGCTGCGGGACCTACGTGAGGGCTGGCTGTTCGTGCTGCGCACCCCGTGGCTGCTGTGGACACTGCTCTTCGCGAGCTTGTTCGTGCTCGTGATCATCGGGCCGATCGAGGTCCTGCTGCCGTTCGTCGTCGCCGACAGGTTCACCCACGGCGCGCAGACCTACGGCTTCATCCTGGCGTTCTTCGGGATGGGCAGTGCGCTGGGCGCACTGGGTGTTTCGTCGCGGCGGCTGCCGCGGCGGTACCTGACCGTCATGATGACGATGTGGGGCCTGGGCACGGTCCCGCTGGTGATCGTCGGTGTGACGTCGTCGTTCCCGCTGATGGCGGCGGCGACGTTCATCGTCGGGGTCACCGACGGTGCGGGCATGGTCATCTGGGGCACGTTGCTGCAGCGCCGGGTGCCCGCCACGATGCTGGGCCGGGTGTCGAGCCTGGACTTCTTCGTGTCGATGGCGTTCATGCCGCTGTCGTTCGCGATCGTCGGCCCGCTGTCGAAAGTCGTTGCGATGGAGGCCATCTTCCTGGCCGCCGGACTGCTTCCGGTGTTGCTGGCGGCCGTGGCGATGACCGCTGCCCGGATGCGCAGGGACGAACTGGCACACCCGCTGAGTTAGCACACCGCGGTCAGGATGCGCGGACCGTCGTCGGTGATGGCGATGGTGTGCTCGGTGTGCGCGGTGTTGGAACCGTCCGCCGACCGGAGGGTCCAGCCGTCGTCGTCCACGGCGAGGCGGTGCGTGCCGCGCGCCCACCACGGTTCCAGCGCCAGCGCCAATCCTGGACGCAGTTTCAGGCCGCGCCCGCGCTTGCCGACGTTGGATACGTGCGGATCCTCGTGCATGGTCCGGCCCAGGCCGTGGCCGCCGAAGTCGGTGTTGACGGCGTAGCCTTCGGCGGCCGCGACCTCACCGATCGCCGCCGAGATGTCGCCCAGGTGCCCGCCCGGGACCGCGGCCGCGATACCCGCGCTCAGCGCGCGCCGGGTGGATTCGACCAGCGCGGCATCCGCCGCGTCGGCGCCGTCGCCGACGATCACCGTGACCGCGGCGTCGGCCACCCACCCGTCGATCGACACCGCGAAGTCCATGGTGAGCACGTCACCGTCGCGCAGCACGTAGTCGCGCGGAAGCCCGTGCAGCACAGCATCGTTGACCGACAGGCAGATGACGTTGCGGAACGGACCGCGACCGAATGACGGCGCGTAGTCCCAGTAGCACGACGTCGCTCCGCGGTCGTCGACCAGCGCCCTGGCGCGGCGCTCGAGCTGCATCAGGTTCACCCCGGGTTCGGCGTCACGGCTCAGCGTCTGGAGCGTGCGGGCGACGAATTCGCCGGTGACCGCCATCTTGTCGATTTCCCTGGCGGTCTTGAGTTCGATCATGGAAGCGGCTCCGGTCTCGTCGGTATTTTTATACCGACACCGTACCAGCATCGGTATTTCTATACCGCTATGCTGTGTGACATGGTGCGTGTGCCGCTGAGCCCCGAACAGATCCGAGCCGGTCAGCGCCTCGGGGCGTTGATCAGGGCCGCACGGGCGGGCCGCTCCCCCGAGGCCGTCGCCCAGGACGCGGGCATCTCACCGGAGACGCTGCGCAAGATCGAGGTCGGCAGGATGCCCAGCCCCAGTTTCGGCACGGTGGTGGGACTCTGCGAGGCGCTCGGGTTGCCGCTGCAACGAGCGGTCGACGTGTGGCGCGGCGCCGATGTGCAGGATGGCGACCAGCGGGTGGCGATCTGAGCTACACGCCGAACATCGGCGGAAGTGCCAGCACCATCACCAGGCCCCAGAAGAAGTGGGTCAGCATGGGCGCGAGCACGCCCCCGGTGGCGCGGCGCAGCAGCGCGCACACGGTACCCAGGATGATCGCCGCGAAGCCGAGCATCGGGTTGCCGGTGGTGGCCGCCGTCGCGATCACGTACAGCACCGTCGAGACGACCACCGGGTGATATTTGAGCAGCGCCGTGTACAGCGCGCCGCGGAAGAACATCTCCTCGGCCAGCCCGTTGATCACCGTGATGAAGACGATCAGGTACAGCGGTCCGGCGTTCGAGTACTCCAGCACCTGCCGGACGTAGTCGTTGATCCCGGGGATCTCGCGGACCACCAGACCGCCGAGCACGAAGACCGCGCCGAGCAGCAGCCCGACCGAGATTCCGGTGATCACCGGCCGCTGATTGCGCCCACGGAAGCACACGTAGCCCATGTGCAGCGGCCCCGACGCGAAAGCGCCGATCGCCCACACGCCGGCCAGCGCAAGCGTGAGCCAGACGAACGTCTCGTCCCCCGGCGGCCGGCTCAGCGAGTAACCCAGCAGTGCGGCGCCGACGAGCAGCACGGCACCGACCACCAGTTTGCGCCTGCCGATCACCGACGGCGGCTCGTTGTAGGGCGGAGCTTCCGTGCGCGCGATCTTGCGCAGCTCACCCGCCCAGCCCACGTCGGTGCTCATGCTGGAATCACCTTGGGCACCAATCCCAGCATGGTGTCGAGGCCGGTCCGCACCGCGGCCGCGACCGGGCCGGGGACGAAGCAGAGCAGGCCGAGAATCGGTCGCACGACCGGAGGCGTCACCGCACCGGCCAGTCGGCGCAGCCGCAGGGTGTCACCGCCCGCCCAGTCTGGGTCGGTGTCGGCGAGGTGGTGTGGGTCGGCGAGCTCGTCGACGGGCCGCGGCGGTGGGCTGGCGACAGCATGCCGGATCGCCTCCTCGACACCGACCGGACCGTCGGGGGGATCCGGCACCAAACCGCGGAGGCTCCTCGCCGAGGCGGTCATCGGAAAATCAAGCGACTCAACGAGTTCGGCGGCCAGTCCACCGGGGACGGGCAGGATCACCCCGGTCAGCTTCGAGACCAGTGAGGTGTCGACGCCGTACACCGCGAACGGCGCACGCCGGATCCCGGCCACCCGGGTATAGGTCCGCAGCAGGTCACCGTAGGTGGTGGTCTCCGGCCCCGAAATGTCATACGCGCCCGCAGGCACGCTGTCATCGGCCGCCGCGACGAGATAGTGCAACGCATCGCTGATCGAGATCGGGTCGATCGGGTTGGCCGACCATTCCGGCATCGGCAGCATCAGAAACCGGTCGCCGACATACCGCAGCATCTCGAACGAGGTGGAGCCCGCGCCGATGATGATGGCGGCGCCGAGCCACACCACGTCCGGTCCACCGTCGATGGTCAGCGCCGCGGCGACCTCGGCCCGGCTGGTCAGGTGCTCGGACAGGGAGTCGCCGTCGGGCACGAAACCGCCCAGATAGACGATGCGGCGCACTCCCGCGGCCTTCGCCGCCGCGGCCACATTCGCCGCCGCCCGGTTGTCGGCCTCGCGGAAGCCGGGCTGGCCGATGCCGTGCACCAGGTAGTAGACGACGTCCACGGGCCCGGCGTCGGTGAAGGCGAGCTGTGTGGAGACCTCGTCGTGCGCGTCGAGCGTGACCGTCGAAACGTCCTCGTACCAGCCGAAATCGGCCAACCGGTCCGGGGTTCGGCTCGCCGCGACGACCTGATGTCCGCCTTCGAGCAACGCGGCGACCAGTCGGGATCCGATGTAGCCGGTCGCGCCGGTGACCAGGGTCCGCACGGGTCTCACGGTAGGCCCTGTACCCAGAGGACGCTGATCGGGAACACGCCGTGCGGCGTCGGGTCCGTCACCAGGGCTCCGGTGCCGCATGGCGGCCGCCGGACGGGGCCGGGTGGCGACGCGCCGGCGGCCACGTGGGATCCTCGGGTCGTGACATCGACGTCAGCGCCGACCGCACTCGACATCGTCGACGGGGTCGACCTCACCGGCAGGACCTGCGTCATCACGGGCGCCTCATCGGGGCTGGGCCGCGAGTCCGCCCGCGCCCTGGCGAGCACGGGCGCCCACGTGGTGCTGGCGGCCCGCAACGCCGAAGCCCTCGCGCAGACCGAGGGCTGGGTGCGCGAAGAGGTGCCCGACGCGAACCTGTCGTCGGTGCACCTCGATCTGACATCGCTGGCCAGCGTCGCGGCCGCCGCGGTGCAGATCGCCGAGCTGACTCCCGCGGTGCACGTGCTGATGAACAACGCGGGTGTGATGTTCACCCCGTTCGGCCGTACCGTCGAGGGTTTCGAGATGCAGTTCGGCACAAATCATCTCGGCCACTTCGAACTGACCCGCCTGTTGTTCCCCGCGTTGGTGGCCGCCGACGGGGCGCGGGTGGTCAACCTGTCCTCCGCGGGCCACCGGATGGGTGACGTCGACTTCGAGGATCCGAACTGGGAGCGCCGGGACTACGACAAGTTCGCGGCGTACGGCGCGTCCAAGACCGCCAACGTGCTGCACGCGGTCGAGTTGGACCGCAGACTGCGCGACAGCGGTGTGCGCGCGTACGCGGTGGACCCCGGGATCGTGGCCACGTCGCTGGCACGGCACATGACCAACGACGACTTCCTCAGCCTGAACAAGGCGAGTGCGGCACGGGCCGGCGACAAACCGCCGACGGACTTCCGCAAGGAGTTCACGACACCGGAATTCGGTGCGGCCACCCAGGTGTGGGCCGCCGTCAGCGACGAACTCGACGGCACCGGCGGTGTCTACCTGTGCGACCGTCAGGTGCGCACGGCCGCCCCGTACGCCGTCGACGAGTCGCGCGCGCTGGCGCTGTGGGGCCTGTCGGAGCATCTGTGCACGGCCGGCGCGTCGACTCCGTGACCGCGAGGGACGAACCCGCAGGTCAGCGCCCCGCCGCCGGGGTGAGGCGGGCCGATCACCGGCGTCTCCGACTTGGCCGTCACCATTTCGTGCACATACCATGCCAACCGACTTGACGACTGTAAGGAGCGCAACGTGAAGACCCGTACCAGCAAGGCCATCGGCGTCGCTGTCAGTGCCGCCGCGATCGCCCTGTCGGTTCCGCTGTCCGTCAACGCCCACGCCGAACCGTCCACCCCGGTGGCCGAGATCCCGGATCCGCAGGGACCGGAGTGCGGCGCGTTCAAGGAGGCACTGCCGAACTGGAAGGGCCTGGCGAACCTGCCCGTCAGCACCGCGCTGTCCTCCATCGCCGAGATCTCGACGTTCAACGCCGCGGTCTCCGGGCAGATGAACCCCGCCGTGAACGTCACCAGCGTGCTCGACAACGGGCCGTACGTGGTGTTCGCGCCGACCAACGAGGCGTTCGCCGCGCTGCCGCCCGAGCAGCAGGAGGTGCTGCGCACCGACCCCGCAGCGCTGACCGCCCTGGTGTACTACCACGCCTTCCTCGGCCTGCTCGGCCCCGACGACGTCAAGGGGCAGCGCCCCACCCAGGAGGGCACCGAGCTGGAGGTGACCGGCTCCGGCGGGGACATCCAGGTGAACGCGACCGCCAAGGTGCTGTGCGGTGGCATCCAGGCGCAGAACGCGCGGATCTACCTCGTCGACAAGGTGCTCGACCCGACCGAGGCGCCGGCGCCGATCACGCCGACCCCGACGAGCACCACCGAGACGGCGACCACCACGCCCGAGACCACCACCGAGGCCACTCCCGAGAGTGTCCCGCCGGCGCCGGCCGAGTCCCCGGTGTCCCCGGCCGCCGAAGCGCCGATGGGCTGACCTCGCGAGCGGGGGGCACCACCTCCCGCTCGCGAGCAGACACAAAACTGCCCCCTTTCGCAGGAAAGGGGGCAATTTTGTGTCTGCTCGGCGGGACTAGACACCCAGGTCGCGGCCGATGATCTCCTTCATGATCTCGGTGGTGCCACCGAAGATCGTCTGGATCCGGCCGTCGACGTAGGCACGGGCGACCCGGTACTCCATCATGTAGCCGTAACCGCCGTGCAGCTGCACACACTGGTCGACGACCTTCTTGGCCACCTCGGTGGCCCACCACTTCGCCTTGGCCGCCTCGACCGCGGTCAGCTCACCGTCGACCACGCCCTGCAGGCAGCGGTCGATGTAGTTCTCGGTGACCTCGAGCTCGGTCTCCATCTCGGCGAGCAGGAAGCGGTTGTGCTGGAAGCTGCCGATCGACTGCCCGAAAGCCTTGCGGTCCTTGGCGTACTGCAAGGTCTCCTGGAAGACCGCACGCGCGCCGTAGATCGCCGAGATCGCGATCGACAGCCGCTCCGAGGGCAGGTTGGTCATCAGGTGGTAGAAGCCGCGGCCTTCCTTGCCGAGCAGGTTGGCGTTCGGCACCCGCACGTTCTCGAAGTGCAGCTCGGAGGTGTCCTGGCTGTGCAGGCCCATCTTGTCGAGCTTGCGGCCGCGGCTGAAACCCTCCATGCCGCGCTCGACCACGAACAGCGAGAAGCCCTTGTGTCCGGCTTCCGGATCGGTGCGGGCGACCACGACGCACAGGTCGCAGTTGATGCCCGACGAGATGAAGGTCTTGGAGCCGTTGATGATCCAGTCGTCACCGTCGCGCACCGCCGAGGTGCGGATGCCGGCCAGGTCGCTGCCTGCGCCCGGCTCGGTCATCGCGACGGCGATGATCGTCTCGCCGCTGGCGATGCCCGGCAGCCACCGTTTCTTCTGCTCGTCGTTGGTCAGGTCCTTGAAGTAGGGCCCGACGACGTCGTTGTGCAGGCTCAGCGCCGGACCGTGCACACCGGCCTTGGCGATCTCCTCGTCGATGATCGCGTTGAACCGGAAGTCGTCCGAACCGCCGCCGCCGTACTCCTCGGGCATGTTGAACCCGATGAGGCCGTACTTGCCTGCTGCGGTGTAGGCCGACCGGTCGACGATGCGCTCGGCCTCCCACTTCTCGTGATTGGGCACGAGCTCGCGCTCGATGTACTCCTTGACCGTCTCGCGGAACGCCTCGTGCTCGGCGTCGTAGATCGTTCGCTTCATTGTCGATTCCTTACTTGGCTTTCCAGACCGGCTCGCGCTTCTGCGCGAAGGCCAGCGGCCCTTCCATGGCGTCTTCGGTCTTCAGCAGAGTCGAGAACTCGCTGAACGTCTGCTTCCAGAACGGCTCGTCGGCGGCGACCACGCCCTCGATCGCGCCGTAGGAAACCCGCTTGCTGGCCTGCACGGCCAGCGGCGCGTTGCAGGTGATCCGCTCGGCCAGAGCCAGGGCGGCGTCGACGACGGTGCCGTCGGGCACGACCTGGTTGATCAGGCCCCAGCGCAGCGCGTCGGCCGAACTGATCGGCTCACCGGTGTAGATCAGCTCCAGCGCGACCTTGCGCGGCAGCTGCTCGACGATGCGGAACACCCCGCCGGCGCCGGCGATCAGACCGCGCTTCACCTCGGGCAGACCGAATTTCGCGCGTTCCTCGGCCACCACCAGATCGCTGGCCAGGGCCAGTTCGGTGCCGCCGCCCAACGCGGTGCCGTTGACCGCCGCGATGGTCGGCTTGTCGATGAAGTGCCGCACGTACCCGGCGAAACCCCACTCAGAGTGCTCGGGGTGGAAGAGGTTCTCGCCGCGCGAGATGGCCTTGAGATCCGCTCCGGCGCAGAAGGACTTGTCTCCGGCGCCGGTCAGGATCACGGCCCGGATCTCCGGGTCCTCCTGCGCTTCCTGCAGCGCGTCGCCGACGGCGATGCTGACGGCGGCGTTGACGGCGTTGCGCGCCTCGGGCCGGTTGATCGTGATGATCAGGACGTTCCCCCGACGCTCGGTGAGAGCGCCCGGTGCCACTGCAGTATCGGTCACAGCAGCTCCAGGATGGTCGCGTTGGCCTGCCCGCCACCCTCACACATTGTCTGCAGGCCGTACTGAATGTTGTTGTCCCGCATGTGGTAGAGCAGCGTGGTCAGGATGCGTGCGCCGGAGCCGCCGAGCGGGTGGCCCAGCGCGATGGCGCCGCCGTTGGGGTTGAGCTTCTTCTCGTCGGCGCCGATGTCCTTCAGCCACGCCATCGGCACCGGCGCGAAGGCCTCGTTGACCTCGAAGGCACCGATCTGGTCCAGGCTCAGGCCGGACTTCTTCAGCGCCTTCTGGGTGGCCGGGATCGGCGCGGTGAGCATGATGACCGGATCGGCGCCGGCGAGCACCGCGGTGTGCACCTTGGCCAGCGGCTTGAGGCCGAGCTCGTTGGCTTTCTCGGCCGACATCAGCAGCAGTGCGGCCGAGCCGTCGGAGATCTGGCTGGAGTTACCGGCGTGGATCACGCCGTCCTCCTTGAACGCGGGCTTGATGTTGGCCATCGACTCGACGGTGCCGCCGCGGCGGATGCCGCCGTCTTCGAGGACCACGGTGTCGTTGCCGTCGGCGTCCTTGGTCTTGATGCCGACGATCTGGTCCTTGAAGGCACCCGAATCCTGTGCGGCGGCGGCCTTCTCGTGCGAGCGCAGCGAGAACTCGTCGAGCTCGGTGCGCGACAGTCCCCACTGCTCGGCGATCATCTCGGCGCCGATGCCCTGGTTCGGGGTCTTGTCGTAGCGGGCCTTGAACGACTCGCCGTACGGGTTTCCGCCGTTGGCCAGCGAGGAGCCCATCGGGGTGCGCGACATCGACTCGACGCCACCGGCGACGACGACGTCGTAGTGACCGGCCACCACACCGGCGACCGCGAAGTGCAGCGACTGCTGGCTGGAGCCGCACTGGCGGTCCACGGTCACACCCGGGACGGTCTCCGGCCAGCCGGCGGACAGCACGGCGGTGCGGGCGATGTCGAGGGCCTGCTCGCCGGCCTGCATCACGCAGCCCCAGATCACGTCGTCGACGAGCGCCGGGTCCACGCCCGCGCGTTCCACCAGTCCGTTGAGGACCTGGGCCGACAGCTCGGCCGGGTGGATCCCCGACAGGGCGCCGTTGCGTTTTCCGACCGGTGAGCGCACTGCCTCGACGATGACGGCTTCAGCCATGGGGATACTCCTTCATTGGGTCGATTTACCACGAACGTAACGAACAAGGTTTACTAGGTCAACCTACTGGTTGGTAGGTGGTCTGCGGTCGCCGGCGGCGCATCCGAACCCGGCTCTACCTGCGCCGACGGCGCACGATCCGAAGGCCGTGCATTCACATGGTTTACTGAGTTGCACAGCTGTCCAGCAGCGTAACCGACGTCTAGGAGGTGCAGTGACGCGCAGCACTCCCCTGGCCCCGATGATCGGGCCGGATGCCGTCGCCTCGCGCGCCGCCGTGCGCTCTCCGAAGACCGCCGAGCTGGTCGCCGGGACGTTGCGCCGGATGGTGGTGGAGGGACAGCTCAAGGACGGCGACTTCCTGCCCAACGAAGCCGAGTTGATGGCGCATTTCGGCGTCAGCCGGCCGACGTTGCGTGAAGCGGTCCGGGTGCTGGAGTCGGAGCGTCTGGTCGAGGTGCGCCGGGGCTCGCGCACCGGGGCGCGGGTTCGCGTTCCCGGCCCCGAGGTGGTGGCGCGGCCCGCCGGGCTGCTGCTGGAACTCTCCGGCGCGACGATCGCCGACCTGCTGACCGCGAAGTCGGGCATCGAACCGATGGCCGCGCGGCTGCTCGCCGAATCCGGTTCCACCGAGGCCTTCGACGAGCTGGAGCAGATGCTGGAGGAACTCGTCGCCGACGGTCACCAGTCCCCCCGGCTGGCCGAGGCCACCGGGGCGTTCCATCTGCGCGTGGTGCAACTGTCGGGCAACGCGACGTTGAGCATCGTCGCCGGCATGTTGCACGAGATCACGGTCAGGCACACGGCTTTCGTGTTCAACGAGCGCCGCCCGGTCTCGAAGGCCGACTACGACGTGCTGTTGCGGTCCTACCGCAGGCTGATGCAGTTCCTGCGCACCGGTGACGCTGCCGGAGCCGAGTCGCACTGGCGCAAGCATCTCGACAAGTCGAGGGAACTGCTGCTGACCGGGCTGGAAAGCGTTCCGGTACGCGACGTGATGGGCTGAGCGGCCCCTGCTCACGGCGCGTCGGCGACGTCCTTCTGCCACGTCACGTGCACCGGCACGGTGTCGTCCCACGGCTGACGCGTCACCATGTCGGCGACCATGACGTAGCCACGTTCGAACTCGCCGGTGGCGGCGTCGACGAGACGGTATTCCTGACGCTGCCGGTGGATCGGTTGTGCGTCGAGCAGCAGTACGCGCACCTCGCCGGGTTCGAAGTGGCAGCGCTTCTGCAGCGCCTCGATGAGCTGTTCGTTGTGCATGTGACCGTCGCCGAAGTTCCAGCCGATCGCCGTGCTGCAGATGCGTTCGCCGTCGGTCAGCACGTAGTCGTCCTCGTTCCCGTCGGCCATCGCGCGGTGCGCGAGGGTGAACATCGCGCGGCCGTGGGTGTTGAACGACCGGAACGCGTACCCCATGTACTGGTAGATCTCGGCGGTCTCCTTGCTGCCGTAGAACTTCTCCATCTGCGCGGCGGGCATGCTGGCGATCGCGACGATGCCGTTGGTGATCTTCTCCGCCGCCGACGGCTTCACACACCACAGCGAGGTGTCCCAGTTCCCGGCGTAGTAGCGCATGCCGGGCAGGAAGGACACCTTGCGCGGGGACAGGTTTCCGATCACGACGGTGCCCGCGACGGCGGCGAACAACAGGATCGGCCACGGGCTCTGCAGGTCCGACAGGCCCACTCCGGCGTTGCCGACGAACAGCGCCAGCACGCTGAACATCATGAAGACGTTCCACTCCAGCGGCACACCCATCGGGATCGCCGACAGGATGCCGAAGTGGAACACCAGCATCACGAACGCGGCGATCGCGGTCGCCCAGCCGCCGTGCGAGAAGAACAGCACCAGCGGCACCAGCCCTTCGACGGCGGTGCTGAAGTGGGCGAGGAACCGGGATGCGCGGCCCGGACGCAGGTCATCGGGGAAGTGCTCGAAGAACTTCCGCTTGATCCGGCGCGGCCGCATCACCGGGTTGTTGCTCATCATCGTCGAGATGACGAACGGGAAGTGCTTGTTGAGCTTCGAGGTGGCCGCGCCCAGCCAGATCACCAGGCACACCAGTTTGGCCGCGATGATGATGTCGGCGCCGCTGAACAGGAAGCACACCGCCAGCGAGCCGTACACCTCGCCGCGGGCGGCCAGGAAGATCACCTTGTCGCGCAGCCCGGCCACGACGAGCAGTCCCACGATGGTCGCGGTCTGCCAGACCGGTAGCACGCCGACCTCGGATCCGAGCTCCGGGATGGGCCCGGTGCCGTCGGAGAACAGGGCGACCAGCAGCATCACCAGCAACGCCGCGTAGAGCACCACGTCCAGTGGGGTGCGGGTGTCCCCGGCCGTCAGTGGGACGCGACCCGGCCACGGTGGCAGCCGGATCGTCTTGGGCCGCAACCAGTACAGGATCGAGCCCATCGGCGGGAAGAACCGGTTGTTCAGTGGGCCGAAGCCGCAGCCGAGGCCGACGACCTCGAACAGCATCGTGAAGAAGACCACCTTCTGGTACACGATCGGTTCGTGGTACCAGGCGGCGACGTCGGTGAATCCGTCTATGCCGCTGGTGGTCAGGACGATCAGCCAGGCGCCCAGGATGTACAGCAGGATCTTCACGACGTAGAAGAGGTGCAGCACCACCGGTGTGCCGAAGCCGACTTCCGCCCAGTGCCGTGCCATCGGGACGATCCGCTCCGCGCGGGTGCCCTTGCTCCATTCCGCGTAATCGACGACGGGCGCGTCCTGCTTGAGAAACCCCATGCCGGTCAGACTAGAACGTGTTCCAGTTCCCCTGGCGCGAACAGACACAAAACTGCCCGTACAGCGCCCGGATCGTGCAGGTTTGTGTCTTGTCGCGGAATCCGCGGTGGGCTACGCGCTCTGCTTGGCGGGCGGTCGGTAGAAGATCACCAGCTGGCCGATGCCGCCGGCCAGGCCCAGGACCGCCGAGATCAGCAGACCCCACCAGCCGTGCAGCAGGTCGTAGAACCCGGTCCCGGAGAACAGCAGGTGGTCGAGGCTGAGTTGGCCGGCGCCGAGGGTCGCGACACCGACCGCCGAGGCCGCGAGCACCAGGTTGTATTCCCAGCCCTCCTTGACGATGAAGAAGCCGTTCGGCTTGTGCACGGTCCATGCCGCGACGAGCATCAGCGCGACGAAGCCGGCGGCCGGGACCGGCGTCAGCAACCCCACAGCCAACCCGATACCGGCGGCCATCTCGGTGGTGGCGGCGACCCGGGCGTGGAACATGCCCGGCCGCATCCCCATGCTGTCGAACCAGCCGGCGGTGCCCTTGAGCCCGCCCTTGCCGAAGAACTTGTTGTAGCCGTGCGCGGCCATGGTCAGGCCGAGGACGACACGCAGGATCAGGACTCCGACGTCGTAGGCAGTCATGCAACAGAACTTAGAACACTTGTCACGTCGCTGCCCACCCCCGGCCCTACTCCGATGGCACCCAGTTGCCGTGGAAACCGGCCGGCACCCGGTGCGGCAGCTTGACGCTTGCCATGTCCTCCAGCGTGGCGGCATCGAGGATCGCGAGTTCGCTGCGGTCGGTGGCCCGGTCGTAGACGTAGCCCATCAGCACCCCGTCGTCCTCGGCGGCGTCGGCCGACGACGGCTGGAACACGAACTCGCCCACTGTCTTTCCTGGCCCGAACGACCGCGCCGACGAGTTTGCGCCGACGAAGTCGTGCTTGAGCAGGGTGTCGGCGCAGGACCCGCCACCGGTGACCGTGGGTGCGTAACCGTACCGGTGCGGCCTGCCCACGACGCGTTCGTCGACGCGCGGGAACTCCTGACCCCGGTCGTCGAGCCGGGATTCCCGCACCTTGCCGTCGGCGAGGTCGACGATCCACCGGTCCAGGGTCGGCACGCCCTCATTGGGGCCGAGAAGGTCGGTGGCGAACATCTTCTCGTGGCGGACGACGTCGAGGACGACGGTGTCGCCGTCGTCGAACGCGTTCATCGGATGGAACACGTAACACGGCTCGACGTCGAACCAGCGCACGTCGGCGTCGGTGCCCTCGCGCGGCATCACGCCGACCCGCGCCGGGTACTTCGGATTCCACGAGTACGGAAAGGCGGGCTCCGCTGAGCGGCGACCCGGTCGCCGGGCCGCGACCGGATCGGGAATGCGCACCCGCCCGATCAGCGCGGACAACACGAGGCGCGCCGGCAGCCGCAGCCAGCGCGGCACGCCGACGGCGGCGGCCCGGCGGGCGTCGAAGGTGACCGGCAGGTCGTAGAACACCACGTGCCGTTCGGTCAGCGAGAAGTCGTGCATCATCGGGCTGCCGGTGACCTCGACGTCGACGGTGCGCCGGGCCCGACCGTCGGTGCCGATCACCGAGTACTGCACGGTGTTTCCGTTGAGCAGGCTGTAGGACACCGCGTGCAGTTCCCCGGTCGCGGGGTCGCGTTTCGGGTGTGCGGTGTACCCGCCGGCCAGCGTGCCGTCGAAGTCGCAGACACCGACGGTGTCCAGCTCATCGGTCAACTCGTACTGGGCGACGCCGGCCTCGATCAGCGCCAGCGTCCTGCCCGCATGCCCGATCACATTGGTGTTGGCGCCGATCGGCGTCAGACCGAAGTCGCCTCGGGGCGGCACCTCGCCGAGCGCCTCGGCCACCACCGGACTGCGCACCCACCGGTTGCGGTACCACTCGGCTTTCCCGTCCCGGATGCGGATGCCGTGCACCATGCCGTCGCCGGTGAACCAGTGGTAGAACTCCGGGTCGATCTCCGCGACCGGGTTCGGCCCGTTGCGCAGATAGCGCCCGTCGAGATGGTCCGGGATGTGGCCCACCACGTCGAGATCGGCGAGTGTGTACTCGTCCGCCAGCGGGGCGAACGGGCCTTCGAGGTACTGGTTGACCATCGTCGATCCCCTATAACAGCGTTATACGTGGTTCTTGTATAACACCGTTATGGCAGCATGGCAACCATGGAGACGGTGTCCGACAGGCTGGTCGCGGCCGGGGTTCGTCTGATGGAGCGCGACGGGCTCGCGGCGCTCAGCGCGCGCAGCGTCGCCACCGAGGCCGGTACGTCGACGATGGCGGTCTACACCCACTTCGGTGGGATGACCGGCCTGCTCGACGCGATCGCGGTCGAGGTGTTCGCCCGCTTCACCCGGGTCCTCACCGAGATCCCCGACACCGACGACCCCGTCGCCGACTTCCTGACGATGGGCCTGGCCTATCACGAGTTCGCGCTGGCCAATCCCGCGCGCTACCAACTGATGTTCGGCGCGGCCGCCCCGGCCTCGATCGCCAGGTTCCGCACCGACATCACCGCGACCGGCACCGCGACCAACCGCACCGAGTGGGCCGCGTCGTTCGGCGCGCTGCACCGCGCGGTGCACCGCATGATGGCCGCGGGTCGCATCCGCACCGACGACGAACTCGCCGTGGCAGGGCGGTTGTGGAGCATCAACCACGGCGCGGTGATGCTGGAGATGGCCGGCTTCTTCGGCCACGACGGGCACGGGCTGATCCGCATCCTCGGCCCCCTGATCATCGACACCCTGGTCGGCATGGGCGACGATCGCGACGCCGCGACCCGGTCGATGGACTCGGTGATCGCCGCCCTGAGCTAACCGAGCTCCCGCGCCAGCCGCTCGACGTAGGCGTCGATGTCGCCGATCGCCGAGTCGGCGGCGTGCACGCTGACCGCGACCGTGTCGCCGATGCCGTGCACGCCGTGCGTGAGACCCATCATCGGGGACAGCCCGGGGAAGCCGGCGGTCAGCGCGACGGTCGCGGCACCGAACCGCAGATCGGCGGCGCCCCGGTTGACGCTGGAGACCACGGTGTTCCCGGTGACGGTCGCGGAACGCACGTTCGGGTCGAATTGCGCTGTCCCCCATCGCAGTAGCGGCGCGGGCAGCGCGGCGGACGCCGCTGCCTCGGCGCGCATCGCCGGATGTGCGGCCCGG
>NZ_LMVQ01000051.1 GCF_001545925.1 Mycobacterium sp. NAZ190054
ACCCGAGGGCGGTGATCGAGCTGTGGCCCGATGACCCGGGGCAGACCGTCGACGTCGAGGCGATCCGTGACATCGAGGACCGGATGGTGGCGTTGTTCGAGCGGATCGCCGCCGCGCGCGGTGCGCAGGTCAACGCCCGCGACATCGTGGCGGGCGCCGATGAGTCAGGCGAGGCGGCGAAGTGGTTGTACGCGTTGGCATCCCGACTTCCGATGGGGCAGGCCGACCGCTATGCGGTGCTGGCCGCCCCGACCGCAGCCGAGCGTGTCAGCGCGCTGTCCGAGGCCGTCGACACCGTGACCGCGATGGTGGAGTTCGAGCTGTCGGAGTAGCCGCGCCGCTCAGAGTTTCCGGCCGTCGAGGAACACGCTTCGCGTGATGTGGCCGTCCCGGTGATGGGGCAGCGCGCGGTGATACCGCTCCAACAGGTCGGCGGTGGTCGTGGAGGTCACCTCCCAACTCCGGGCGCACAACCAACAGAAATGGTCGGGGCCTTCGGCACGGGTCTCGACGCCGACCCTGCTGCCACGGGCGCTGTGCAGGTCGATTCTGTCGAGGAGGTGTTCCTGGAGGTCGGCGGACAGGCCCGGCAGCAGACCCTCGACCGCCCACACCGTCGGCTCGTCGGCGTCGAAGCCGGCCGCGGTCAGCGCTCGCGGCCAGTCGTCGCGAACGTCGGCAGGCACCGGTACCCGCCGGGCCGCGGGTTCGGCGCCGGACTGCGTGAGGACGCGCTGCTTGAATTCCAGCAGTTCGGGCTCCTCGACGTCATAGATGACGGTGTCGCCGAGCCAGGGCAACCGCCACGCACGCGCGTCGAGACCGGAGCCCAGGATCACCACCTGGGACACCCCCGCCGAGCTTGCCGCGAGGAAGAAGTCGTCGAACCACTTGGTCCGTGCCGCAACGTAATTCGCGATATGCGAGTCCGCCTCGCCGGGGCCGCCGGCGCCGACGAACAGCCGGGAGAAGGGATCGGTGAACAGCGGACGCTCCGAGGCCGCCTCCTGCGCGCGGGCCTTCGCGACGCGCAGCGGCGTCAGCCCGGCATCGACCGCGCCGGGGTCACCGTCCAGGATCGTCATGGCCGCCGAGTTCCCGTTCGGCGGCGAATTCATGCATCTCGTCCCTGGTCAGCAGATCGTCACGGATGTTCTGCTCCCGGTAGGCCAGTTGGCCCACCCGGTTCGCGATCACCGGTGCGGTGATCAGGGTGAACATGCCGGTCAGGATCAGCATGCCGATGTCGATGTTGCCACGCAGGCGGATGGCGGCACCGGCCAGCACCAGCAGCAGGCCGAGCACCTGTGGCTTGGTGGCCGCGTGCATCCGCGAAAGCGTGTCGGGGAATCGGACGACGCCCACCGCCGCGGTCAGCGCCAAGGCGGAACCACCGAGGATCAACACGGCGACGACGATGTCGGAGATGGTCATCGTGCCGGCCCCTTGTCCGCCGGATCGGCGACGTCCGGCACGCGGAACCGCGCGACGCTCACCGAGCCGACGAACGTGATCAGCGCCAGCGCCGTCAAGCTGTAGGTGACCGTGGTGTCGAGGCTGAACGCCGCCCAGGTGCCGATGGCGCACATGGTCACCGCGACCAGAGTGTCCAGCGCGACCAGTCGGTCGAGTGTGGTCGGGCCGAGCAGCATGCGGCACATGGTGGTGAGCGCCGCCAGCGACAGCATCGTCCCGGCCGCGATCCAGACGTACATCATGCGGAATCGACCTCCTTGTCCGCCGAGGGTCGCCAGTCCGCCTCGCGCTCGAACGACGCCACCAGCAGCTTCTGCAGTTTGTCGACCTGGTGATAGAACCGGTTCACGGTGCGGTCGGATCCGACGTCCAGGACGTGGACGTAGATCAGGCGGCGGGACTGGTCGATCTCGAGCACGATGTTGCCCGGTGTCAGGTTCAGGATGTTGACCGCCAGTGCCAGCACCAGATCGGACTTGACGTGAAGGTGCGCGCGCAGCACCGCGGTGAGCGGCGGTGGCCCCGGTTTGACGGCCAGGGCCGCCACCTGAAAGGACGAGACCACCAACCAGCCGGCCACGGTGGCGACGAGTCGCAGCACCGACAGCGGATGGAACCGGCCCTCCACGGGGACCGGAGGCAGCGGCAGCAGCAGTGTGATGACGAGCGCGACCGCCAGGCCGGACACCACGTTCGCTGCGGAGATGTTGCCCCACAACAGAAGCCACACCAGCACGAGCCAGAGCACGATCCAGACGCGCAGGGTCAGAGTTCTCATGGTCGGCCCCCGAGGACCGCCCCGATGTACTGGGCGCGATCGATCACCTCGTGGGCGGCGCGGTCGCTGTAGGAGAAGATCGGGCCCGCCAGGATCGTGAGCATCAGGCCGACGCCGATGAGCGCACCGGTGGGTGCCAGCATGCCGACGGGCATCCTGCCCACATCGTCCCGGTCGGCCAGTTCGATGTCCATGGTTTCGTCGGTGTTGTCCAGCAGAGCCGCCGGGGCGGGACCCGACAGGTGCCCTTCGGGGGCGTCCTTCCTGGACCGCCAGAACGCCTTGGTCCACACCCGCGCCACCACGTAGAGCGTCAGCAGGCTCGTCGCGACGCTACCCGCCACCAGGATCCACGCCAGCACGGACCCGGATTCGGCACCGGCTTCCAGCAGTGCCACCTTCCCGATGAATCCCGAGAACGGCGGAATGCCACCGAGGTTGAGCGCGGGGACGACGAAGACGAACGCCAGCAGCGGACTGGCCGCGGCCAGTCCGCCGAGACGCTCCAGCGTGGACGCGCCGGCTTGCCGCTCGATCAGGCCGACGACGAGGAACAGGGTGGTCTGCACCAGGATGTGGTGCGCGACGTAGTAGATCGCCCCTGCCATTCCCAGATGGGTCGACAACGCGATCCCGAACACCATGTAGCCGATGTGACTGACCAACGTGAACGACAGCAGGCGCTTGATGTCGCTCTGGGCGATCGCACCGAAGATGCCGATGATCATCGTCAGCAGACCGGCCACCAGCAGGATGCGGTCCATCCCGCCGCCGGGGAACAGCAGTGAATGGGCGCGGATGATCGCGTAGACGCCGACCTTGGTGAGCAGGCCGGCGAACACCGCGGTGACGGGCGCCGGCGCGGTGGGATACGAGTCGGGCAGCCACGCCGACAGCGGGAAGACGGCAGCCTTGATGCCGAACGCGACCAGCAGCACCGCGAACAGCGCCATCCGGGTACCTTCGGGCACGTCGTCCAGGCGGACCGCGATCTCGGCGAGGTTCAGGGTGCCGGTGGTGGCGTACACCAGCGCGATGCCGAAGAGGAACACCAACGACGACACCATCGACACCATCACGTACGAGATGCCCGCACGGACCCGTTCCTTGCTGGCGCCGATGGTCAGCAGCACGAAGCTCGCGGTGAGGAGCACCTCGAAGCCGACGAACAGGTTGAACAGGTCTCCGGCGAGGAACGCCATGAACACCCCGGCCGACAGCACCAGGTAGGTCGGCAGAAAGATCGAAACCGGCTGCCGCTCATCGCCGTCCCGGATGCCCTGCCCGATGGCGTAGAACACCACGGCGAGCAGCACGATCGACGACACGACGAGCATCAACGCCGACAACCGGTCGACCACCAGCGTCACGCCGAGCGGCCCCAGGCCGGGTTCGGTCGGTCCCCAACCGCCGACCTGCAGCGCGATCGTGCCGTCGCGGTCGGCCAGATACAGCAACGCGGCCGACACCGCGACGACCGCCGACAGCGCGAGAACCACGATCGCGCGTTGGAGGCGCGGTCGGCGCCCGGCGATCAGCGTGGCCGCCGCCGCCAGCATCGGGACGAGGACGGGCAGTGGTGTGAGCACCGACGCGTAGTGGGCCTCGATCATCGCGACCCCTCGTAGCCGGGCAGTGCGTCGAGCTCGTCGGGCAGGTCGGTGTCGCGGGAAAGGTTCGGCACCAGACGGTCCTCGATTTCGTCGTCCTCCTTGCCGGACAGCTGGGACACCCGGGTGTCCTCGGGGTCGTTGCTGACCTCTTCGATGGTGTTGATCCGGTACGACCGGTAGGTCAGCGCAAGCACGAAGGCCGCCACCCCCATCGTGATCACGATCGCGGTCAGGATCATGCCCTGCGCCAACGGGTCTGCGGTCGTCGTCTCCGCGCCGCTGGTGCGTCCGCGCACCGGCGGGTTGCCCGACGGCCCGCCGGCGTTGAGCAGCAGCAGGTTGATCGCATTGCTGATCAGCAGCAGACCCAACAACATCCGGGTGAGGTTGCGTTCCAGCAGCAGATACACCCCGGCGCTGGTGAGAACCCCGACCAGGATGAGCGGTACAAGAAAGGTGGTCATCGCTGCCTCACCGTCCGGCCGGTCTGCTGGCGCAGCTGCTCGCTCATCTCGACGTCGATGCGGGCGCCGAGGCTGCGCAGCACGTCGAGCACCAGACCGACCACGATCAGATACACGCCCAGGTCGAAGAACAGTGCCGTGACGAACTTGACCGTTCCCAGCACGGGCAGCTCGAACTCGATCACCGCCGAAGACAGAACGGGGGCGCCGAGCAGCAGTGACGCCGCGGCGGTTCCCGCCGACAGCGCCAGACCCGCACCCAGGATCTTGCCCGCGTCCAGCGGCAGCGTCTCCCCGAGCTCGTAACGTCCGCCCGCCAGATACCGCAGCACCAGCGCCAGCCCCGCCATCAGGCCGCCGGCGAACCCGCCGCCGGGGACGTTGTGGCCGGCGAAGAAGAAGTACGCCGACAGCACCATCATCACGGGGAAGATCAACCGGGTGGCGACTTCCAGGACCAGCGACCGGTGCCGCGGGTCGCGCAGTTCGCTGCCGCGCAGCCAGGTGATGTCACCGGCGGCGGGACTGTTGTTGAAGGAAGCAGGCAGCTGGCCGATGTCGGGTTGACCGGCGTCGGAGACGCGCGGCGCGGCGCCGAACCGCCTGCTGCGGAACACCATCGACGCGACACCGGTGGCAGCGACGAGGAGCACCGACACCTCGCCCATGGTGTCCCAGGCGCGGATGTCCACCAGGATCACGTTGACGGTGTTCGACCCGTGCCCGATCGCATACGCGGCGTCGGGGAGCAGCTCTGCGATGGGCCGGCCGGTGCGCGCCGCCATCGCGAACGCCGCGAGCGTCGCCACCGCCACGCCGACCGCCGCTGCGAGCGCGGCCCGCGGAAGCCGGAAGCGGGTGTTCTCGGCGCGGCTCGTCTCGGCAGGCAGCGTGCGCAGGACGAGGACGAAGGCGACCAACGTCAACGTCTCGACCAGGAACTGGGTCAGCGCGAGATCCGGTGCGCCGTGGAACGCGAAGATCGCACCGCAGCCGTAACCGGTGACGCCGACCAGCAGCACCGCGGCGAGACGGTTACGCATCACCACGGCCGCGAGAGCCGCGGCGACCATCAGCACTCCGACCACCACCTGCGGTTGGGAGTCCCACAACTGGAAGTGCGGCCGGTCGCGGGCGCCCAGGCCCAGCACGGCGAGCGGGAGCACCACCAGTGTGATGAGGATGAACGACTGGGTCTGGGGCAGCGATCCGCGTTGGGTCAGCGCGGTCAACCGCACCGAGAGCAGGTCGGCGCCGCGGATGACCGCGTCATAGATGCGGTCGGCGTTACCGAACGTCAGGAATGCCACCCGGGCCCGCCGCAGCCGTCCCCGCGCCGCGTACACCGCGATACCGACGGCCAGCACCAGCACCGACAGCAGCAGCGGCAGGTTCACCCCGTGCCACAGCGCGAGGTGGTACTCGCCGGTGTAACCCCGCGGGTCCGGCACGGTTTCGCTGTAGTTGCCCAGCACACGGTCAAGGGGCTTGGGCCACAGGCCGAACACCAGCCCGGCCGCGGCGAGGATCGCGGGCGGGATCAGGAAGCCGGGACCCGGACGGTGCATCTCGGTGACCCGGGTGCTGGGGTGGGGAAGACCTTTGCGTCCGAACGCGCCGAACACGAACCGCAGGGTGTAGACGGTGGTCAGCACGGAGCCCAACACGACGCCGGCGAGCACGAACGGCGACGCAGCCCCCAGATACGGGCTGTGCAGCACCGTCTCGAAGTCGGCCTCCTTGGCGACGAACCCGAAGAACGGCGGCAACGCCGCCATGCTCGCGGCCGCCGCGCACCCGATGATCAGCAACGGTTTGTTGCGGTCGCCCAGCCAGGCCAGCCTGCGGATGTCCCGGGTGCCGGTGGCGTGGTCGATGATGCCGACGACCATGAACAGCGCGGCTTTGAACATCGCGTGCGCGCACAGCAGCGCCAGCCCGGCCAGCATCATCTCGCTGCCGCCGACGCCGACCATGATGGTGATGAAGCCCAGCTGGCTGACCGTGCCGAAGGCCAGAATGAGCTTCAGGTCGTACTCGCGGATGGCCCGCCAGCCGGCCATGAGCATCGTGATCAGTCCGAGGGTGACGACCGTGGGCCGCCATACGGGGCTGTCGGCGAAACCGGGTGTCATCCGCGCGATGAGGTAGACGCCGGCTTTCACCATCGCGGCGGCGTGCAGGTACGCGCTGACCGGGGTCGGTGCGGCCATGGCGCCCGGCAACCAGAAGTGCATGGGCACGATCGCCGACTTCGACAGCGCGCCGATCAGGATCAGCACCACCGCCACCGACGCGGCCGGCCCGGTCGGTGGGTTCGCGATCAGCTCCGACAGCAGGAAGGTGCCCGCGATGTTCCCGATGACGACGACGCCGACCAGCATCGCCAGCCCGCCGAACGTCGTCACCAGCAGCGCCTGCATGGCCGCCCGGCGGCTCGTCGCCCGTTCGGCGTAGTGCCCGACCAACAGGAACGACAGGACCGTCGTGATCTCCCAGAACACGTAGAGCACCAACATGTTGTCGCTGGTGACCAGGCCGAACATGGCGCCGGAGAACGCCACCAGTTCGGCGGCGAAACTCGGCAGTCGCTTCTCCTTGCGACCGTCGTGATGGTGGAAGTAGTCGGCGCAATAGAAGAGCACGAGCGCGCCGATCGCCAGGACCAGCACACTCATCACAGCGGCCAGCGCGTCGAACCGGAGCGTGATGTCCATCGACAGGTTGGGCACCCAGGCCACGTCGACCGTGTGGGAGCGACCCTTCGCCGGCCAGTTCAGTACCACCCAGACCAGGGACGCGAGCGGCACGAGCGCCAGCGGACAGAACGCCATCCGACCCCATCGGTACACAAGAAGGGGCGCCAGCAAGGTGGCGGCTGCATGGGCAGCGAGGATGGCGAGCATGGCTCCGTCTCGTCGTGGGCGGCACGCTGTCGGGCGGGCTTACCGTCGGGCAGGTGGACAAAAGGTGGTCAGCCGTACTGACTCTGGAGTCATCCCAGTCTACGGGTGCCCCGCACCATTGCTTTGATGTGCTCCTCAACACCGGACGCGGACACGAAGAGCAGTTCGTCACCGGCGTGCAGAACCTCGTGAGGCTCTGGGACGATCAGGCGGTTTCCACGGGTCAGCGTGACGAGCGCGCTGTCCTCGGGCATCGGCAGGTCGCACACGCGCTGCGCCACCAGCGGGCTGTCGTCGGGCAGGGTGATCTTCGCGACATTCGTGGCGCGCTGTCCGAGATCGCCGCGGGAGTCCTTGCCGAGCGCCATCAACCGGATGAGGTGGCCGACGTCGATGGCGCCTTCGATCGCGGCGACCAGCGCCAGCGGTGTCGACACCGCCACGTCGACACCCCACGCCTCGGTGAACAGCCATTCGTTGCGGGCGTCGTTGATCCGGGCGACCACCCGGTCGATGCCGAACTCTGACTTCGCGAGCAACGCCATCGCGAGGTTGGCCTTGTCGTCTCCGGTGGCGGCGATCGCGACGTCGCAGATCTGCATCTCGGCCTCCTCCAGCGAGGCGACCTCACATGCGTCCGCCCACAACCATTCGGCGCCCGGCACGGTGGCGGGCTCGTAGCGGCCGAACTCCTTCTCGATGAGCAGGACCTTGTGGCCGTAGTCGACCAGCTCCTGCGCGACGGACCGGCCGACCGCACCCGCACCCGCGATGGCGATCCGCATCGAGTCTCCTTTTGCCCGGCCGGGCAACTACTGTCCTGATTTACTTTGTCCGGTGACACTGCACCAGCTCTACGTGGCGCTGCTCATCGGGGGTCTCGTGCTCCTGGCGAGCATCGCCGCGACGAGGCTGGCCACCGGAGTCGGCCTTCCCAGCCTATTGCTGTTCCTCGGTGTCGGCGTGCTTGTCGGCGAGGACGGGCTGGGTCTGCAGTTCGACAATGCGCAGTTGGCGCAGGATCTGGGTACGGCCGCGCTGGCGGTGATCCTGGTCGAGGGCGGCCTGACGACGCGCTTCGGCGACATCCGGAAGGTGCTCGCGCCGGCCGGCGTGCTGGCGACCGTCGGCGTCGCGGTGAGCACGCTGGCCACCGCGACCGCCGTGCACTGGCTCCTCGGGATGGACTGGCAGCTGGCCCTGTTGCTGGGGGCGGTGGTCTCCAGTACCGATGCCGCGGCGGTGTTCTCGGTGCTCCGGGTGGTTCCGCTGCCCCGGCGGCTGAGCGGTCTGCTGGAGGCCGAGTCGGGTTTCAACGACGCCCCCGCGGTGATCCTGGTGGTGCTGTTCAGCACCACACCCCTGGACCTGAACCCGCTGACCGTCGCGGGCACGCTGGTCTACCAGCTGGCGATCGGCACCGTGCTCGGTCTCGGATGCGGCGTGCTGGGGGCGATGGCGTTGCGGCGCATCGCCCTTCCCGCTGCCGGGTTGTATCCGCTGGCGACGTTCGGGCTGGGCATGCTCGCGTTCGCCGCGGCCGGCACGGCGCAGGGCAGCGGATTCCTGGCCGCGTACCTGGCCGGCGTGGTGCTCGCGAACTCCGGTCTGCCGCACCGTTCGGCGACGCGGTCGTTCGCCGAGGGCGCGGGGTGGCTGGCCCAGATCGGGGTGTTCGTCATCCTCGGTCTGCTGGTGTCGCCGGACGAGCTGCTCGACGAGGTGGTGCCCGCGATCGTCGCGGGCCTGGTGCTCCTGCTGTTGGCGCGGCCGCTCTCGGTGCTGGTGTCGCTCATCGGTTTTCGCGTGCGGCTGCGCGAGCAGATGTTCCTGTCGTGGGCCGGACTGCGCGGTGCCGTCCCGATCGTGCTGTGCACGTATCCGATCGTGGCCGGGGTGCCCGACAGCTGGCGCCTGCTCAACATCGTCTTCATCCTGGTGGTGCTGTTCACCGTGATCCAGGGGCCGAGCCTGCGGCTGGTCGCCGAATGGCTGAACCTGATCCCGCGCGACAGCACCCGCGAGATCCAGGTCGACGCCGCGCCATTGGACGTGCTGGGCGCCGAGCTGTTGACGATGACGGTGTCACCCGGATCGCGGCTGCACAACGTGACGGTGCTCGAGTTGAGGCTGCCCGACCCGAGCGTCATCACGCTCATCATCCGGTCGGGCCAGCCGTTCGTCCCGCAGCCGGTGACGCGCCTGCGGGTCGGTGACGAACTGTTGATCGTGACGACGTCGGTGACGCGGGATCTGGCCGAGCGGCGGCTCCGTGCGGTCAGCCGCCGCGGCAAGCTCGCGTACTGGTTCGACGAGTACGGCGACCCGGCCTAGCGATCCCCCCGCCGAAATTGCATTCCAGCAGGGCCGTACTCGCTTTTTCGCTGCTGGAATGCAATTTCGGCGCAGGTGGGGAACGCGTATTTGATCGGCAGCGCGTGGCCGAGGACGCCGATGCCCGCGCCGAGGATCGGCCAGACCGGCCAGAAGTACCAGGAGCCCCCGGACAACCCGACGGCCAGCCACACCGTGAGCACGATGAGGACCATCGCCAGATACCCGGCCAGATGCAGGTGGACGCTGCGGCGGGCCGCCGCGCGGCGGGCCGCGTGACGACGGGGGTCCTTGCGGCGCAACTCGGCCACCGGCAGGTCGGCGGTGAGCTGCCGCAGGTCGGGGGTGGTGTGTGCGTCGTACACCGCCTGCAGGCGGTTCTCGTACTCGACCATGTCGAGGTAGCCCTGTGCCAGCGCCTGGCCGAGCAGGTGGGCGGTCATGTCGCGGTCGCGGTCACCGGCGCGCACTGTGGATGTGACGGTGGCGTTCATGAAAACTCCCCAAATCTTGACGACGACTAGTTTGACGATGCCATCAGAACTAGTCAGTGTCAAGATCTGTCTTGGTCGGGCTCCGGCGTCGTCTGCGGTCGATCCCATTCCTCAAAAGTCACACCTATCTGCGTAATGCAGAGAAAGTGCGAGTAGAGCTCTGCAAAAGGCGCATAAGTGGGACAGGTGAGGCATCTCGCCCGGTGGGCTCGCTGGGATGCGCGGGCCCGATCGCTCAGCGCGATTGCGCGAAGGCCCGCAACGACTCGACCTGCACGGGGTCGAGCGACGGCCGCACGCTCTCGCGGGCCGCGGCGACGTCGGCCGCGGTCACATCGGCCGCGTCGATCGAGCGGCGCATCGCGGTCAGCGCGGCCTCCCGCAGCAGCGCCACACAGTCCGCGGCGCTGTATCCGTCGAGCTCGGCCGCCAACGTCGCCAGGTCGACGTCGCCGGCCAGCGGCACGGATTTGCCTGCGGTCTCGAGGATCTGGGTGCGGGCTTCGGCGTCCGGGGGCTCGACGAACACCAGCTTCTCCAGCCGGCCGGGCCGAAGCAACGCCGGATCGATCAGGTCCGGCCGGTTGGTCGCCCCGAGCACCACCACGTCGCGCAGCGGCTCGATGCCGTCGAGCTCGGTCAGCATCGCGGCCACCACACGGTCGGTGACACCGGAGTCGAAGCTCTGGCCGCGGCGCGGAGCCAGCGCGTCGATCTCGTCGAGGAACACCAGCGACGGCGCCGAGTCGCGGGCCCGCTGAAACAGCTCACGCACCGCCTTCTCCGACGAGCCGACCCACTTGTCCATCAGCTCAGCGCCTTTCACGGCGTGCACACTGAGCCGGCCGGAGCTCGCGAGCGCCCTGACCACGAATGTCTTGCCGCACCCGGGCGGCCCGTACAGCAGCACCCCGCGGGGCGGCTGAACCCCGAGCCGCTGGAACGTCTCCGGATGCTGCAGCGGCCACAACACCGCCTCGGTCAGCGCCTGCTTGGTGTCGGCCATGTCGCCGACGTCGTCGAGGGTGACCGAGCCGACCGACACCTCCTCGGTGGCCGAGCGCGACAGCGGCCGGATCACGCCGAGCGCACCGATCAGATCGTCCTGTTGCAGGGCAGGCGTCTCACCGGTCTCGCTGGCCCGCGACGCGGCCCGCAGCGCGGCCTCGCGCACCAGGGCGGCGAGATCGGCGACCACGAATCCCGGTGTGCGTTCCGCGATCTCGTCGAGTTCGAGGCCCGTCGCCGGGACGTCGCGCAGCAGGACCTCGAGCAGCTGTGCGCGCACCGCGCCGTCGGGCAGGGTCACGCCGAGTTCGCGGTCGCACAGGTCCGGCGCGCGCAGCCGAGGATCGACGTTGTCCGGCAGAGCCGTGGTGGCCACGAACGCGACACCTCTGGTCGCCACCGCGGAGCGCAGCTCGGTCAGGATCAGCGTGGCCACCGGATCGGCGGGAACCGGGAGCAGCGCGTCGACGTCGGTGACGAGCAGCACGCCGCCGCCGTCTCGGACAGCGGCGACCGCCGAGGACACCTTCGCCAGCCGGTCCTCGGCGCGCAGCGAGCCGACCTCGGGCCCGTCGAGTTCGATCAGCCGCCGGCCCGCGCACACCGCACGCACCAGGGTGGCCTTGCCCACCCCGGCCGGGCCCGACACCAGTACCCCGAGATTAGCTGTGGCGCCCAGCTTTTCGAGAAGTTCGGGTTGATCGAGGGCGAGTTTGAGCCACTCGGTCAGGCGGCCCGCCTGCGCATGCGAGCCCTTCAGGTCGTCGAAGCCGACCGCGGGTGTCTCGGACTGCTCCGACTCGGTCACCACGTGCCGGCCGGTGCCGGCAGCCGGGGTGGGCGATGCCGACTCACCCCAGTCGACCAGTGAATTGGGTTGCACGCTGACGGGTCCGGCCGGGTCGACGGACGTCACGGTCAACAGCTCAGAGGTCCAGGTGATCCCGACCGACGACGCCAGCGCCGCGCTGGCCTGCGACGACGAGGTGCCCGGCCCGAGATCGCGCGGCAACAGGGAGACGGTGTCGCCGACGGTCATCACCTTGCCGAGCAGGGCCTGTCGGAGCGTGGCGGGCGACACCGACCGGGTGGCCAGCTTCGAGCCGCTCAGCGTGACGTAGCGGGCGCCGTACACGGTGACCGGAGCGACGAGCACCGGCGTGTCCTCCCGCAGGCCGGCGTTGGACAGCGTCACGTCGTCGAGCAGCGCGGTGCCCGTCGGCGTGCCCGCCGGGGCGACGCCGACCACCGCGGCGGTGCTGCGGGTACCGGTCAGCGAGACCGCATCCCACTCCCGGATGCCCAGTGCGGCAATGGCTTCGGGGTGGAGCCGGACCACGCCGCGGCGGGAGTCCAGGGCCGATGTGTTCAGCCTCGCGGTCAGCGTCAGGTGTGCGCGGGTCGGATGGTCCTGGGCGGACTGGTGCAGTTCGGACACGTCACCCTCTCGGTGGCCTGCGCAGGCCCAGGCGCAGCATCGAGCGCCGGTGCGGTTGGGTCCGCCGGATCGCACGGCGTGCCGCGCGCTGCTGGCGGGGCTTGTCGTCCCACACCTCCGGGTGCGCCGCGAGGAACCGGCGGGTGCGGATCGCGAACGGGATGTGCAGGAAGTAGGCCACGATGATCACCAGGATCACCACGTAGCCGTACAGGATCGAGGCCGCCACCCCGATGGCCAGCAGCGCCAGCAGTGGCGCCACCATGTTGGGCGGCACCGAGAACGTGTGGATCTTGCGCATCGGCAGCGTGCTGACCACGAGCAGCGAGACGCCGATCATCCAGATGACGACCGCCGGCTCGGACGTCCACCAGCCGTCGCCGAACTGCATCTTGGCCGCCAGCGGGCCGATCGCCCCGATCGCCCCGGCCGGTGCGGGCATGCCGACGAAGTACTTCTTCTCGTAGGCGGGTTGGTCGACGTCGAGCATCGCGTTGAAGCGGGCCAGCCGCAACACGATGCACACCGCGTACAGCAGCACCACGATCCAGCCGATCCGCGACGTCGACAGCAGGGTGCCGTACACGATGAAAGCCGGTGCGACGCCGAAGTTCACCGCGTCCGCCAGCGAGTCGATCTCCTCGCCCATCCGCGACGTGGCCTTCAGCGCGCGGGCGGTGCGGCCGTCCAGCGCGTCGAGGATCGCCGCGATCGCCAGGAAGGCCATCGCCTCGGTCGGCCGGTTGTCGAGCGCGAATTTCACCGCGCTCAGCCCGAGACAGATCGCGGCGACGGTCATCGCGCTGGGCAGGATGCGCACGCTGACGACCGACTTCGTGATCCGCGGCCTCATCGGGGCAGCTCGGCCAGGACGGTTTCGCCGGCCAGCGTCCGCTGCCCGACGGTGACCAGGATCGTCGACCCGGCCGGCAGGTAGGTGTCCAGCCGCGAGCCGTAGCGGATCAGGCCGTAGGTGTCGCCGAGGCCGACCTTGTCGCCGGGCTTGACGTCGCACACGATGCGCCGGGCGATCAGCCCTGCGATCTGTACGGCGATCACCTCGTCGCCCTCCGGGCTGCGGATCACCACGCTGTTGCGCTCGTTGTCCGCGCTCGCCGCGGCGAGGTCGGCCGAGCCGAACAGACCCGGGCGGTGGGTGACGCTGACGACCTCGCCGCCGAGCGGGGCGCGCTGCACGTGTGCGTCCAGCACCGAGAGGAAGATGCTGATCCGCGGCAAAGGCGTTGCGGGCAGCCCCAGTTCACTCGGCGGCGCGACCTCCTCGATCAGGCAGACGAGCCCGTCGGCGGGGGCGACGACCACACCGGGCCGGGTCGGAGGGGTGCGCGGCGGGTGCCGGAAGAACGCGGCGTTGGCCGCGGCGGACATCAGCCCGGCGCGGCGGAGCCAGCGGCTCCTGCGGCCGGCCAGCGCGACGGCCATGCTGGCGCCCACGAACGGCAGGCCGGCGGGGTGCATCGGAGGGACGGAGGTGCGAACCAGGGCCGCCAGGCGCGCTGGTCCTGTCTTGAGGTCGGGGCGTCTGGCCATCGTGGCCGCGATTCTACGGTCCCGGGGGCTATCGCAGGTCCCACACCTGCACGCGGGCTCCGGCGGCGACCTCGGCGGTGTCCTCGTCGAGTTCCAGCAGGCAGTTCGCCGAGGCCAGCCAGCGCAGGTGGTGCGACGCCGGAGGTCCGTAGCTGGTGACGGTGCCGCCGGCCGGGTCGAAGACGCCACGCCGGAACTGCCGCTTGCCCCGGGGCGAGACCAGGTCCTCGGTCAACACCGCGGCCCGGCGGGGCCGTTCGACATCGGGCAGACCCATCGCCGCCCGCAGCGCCGGGCGCACGAACACCTCGAACGACACCAGCGCGCTGACCGGGTTGCCCGGCAGTGTGATCGCCGGGACGCCGTGCACCGTGCCCGCGCCCTGGGGCATGCCCGGCTGCATCGCGACCTTGGTGAACTCGACACCACCCTGGGTCAGCGCGTCCTTGACCACCTCGTAGGCGCCGGCGCTGACCCCGCCGGTGGTGATGATCAGGTCGGCGTCACCGGCGTGGCTTTTCAGCAGGTCCCGGAACGCGTCGACGTCGTCCCCGGTCATCGGCGAGGCCACCACCTCACCTCCGGCCTCACGCACGGCGGCGGACAGCATCACCCCGTTGGATTCGTAGATCTGCCCGGGCTGCAGCGGACGGCCCGCGGCGACCAGTTCGGTACCGGTGGACACCACCAGCACCCGCTGGCGCGGCGTCACCCGCAGCTCACCCAGGCCCAGCGCGGCGGCCAGGCCCAGCACGGCAGGGGTGACCACCTGGCCGGCCCGCAGCACCGTCGTTCCGGCGGTGACGTCCCCACC
>NZ_LMVQ01000052.1 GCF_001545925.1 Mycobacterium sp. NAZ190054
CATCTCCTCGTCGGTCATCCCGGTGGTGTCCCAGTTGAACGACGGCGACAGGTTGTAGGCCAGCATCTTGTCCGGGTAGACGGCGTGGATCGCGTCGGCGAACTGTTTGGCGTCGGCCAGGTCGGCGACAGCTGCTTTCCCGGCGTCCGAATCCATCGACGCGGCGGCCTCGGCGGCGTCGTGGTAGCTCATCCGCGCCACCAGGTAGTAACCCTCGTCAGAGTCGGTGTCTCCGACCACCTTGCCCCAGGCGAACTCCCGCAGGTTCGGCAGCGCGTCCACCAGCGGCACGTGGGTGCCGCGGTAGTGCGCGTCGAAGGCGGCCGGGTCGGCCGGGCGGTTGTAGAGGACGATGACGTCGTGCATCAGATGCCTTTCTGGTGAGGGTCAGTCGGAGATGGTCGGGGCGGCCAGTGGCCTGCCGTCGGGCACCGCGGCAGGGTCGCCGTAGCCACCGGCGCCGCGCGGCCGCAGGAACGCCAGCACACCGGCGACGTAGACGGCGGCTGCCACCGCGGCGGCCGGGAACGTCGCGGTCAGGTACTCGAACGGGGTGCGGTAGACGTAGGTGACCGGGTCGAGCAGGTAGATGTAGGTGACGATCCCGGCGCCGAAGGCCACGAAGCCGACCGGGTTGAACCCGGCCAGGTAGTGGTACTTCGAGGTGTTGTCCTTCAGGTACAGCGACAGCACGTCGTAACGCTGCTTGCGCAGCAGGTACCAGTCGGCGATCTGGATACCGCACATCGGGGCGAACGCCACCCCGAGGAAGGCCACGAACACCGAGAAGAACGAATCGGCCGACTGCGCGAAGAACGCGACGACGAGCATCACCGGCGCCGACACCAGCAGGATGGTCATCTGCCAGGACAGCCTGTTGGCGCCCGGGATCTGGCGGACGGCCACGCTGGAGGCGTAGATGCCCATCATCGCGGTACCGACGTTGGCCACCAGAAGGAACAGCAGCATCAGCCCACCGATGACCACTCCGCCCTGGCTCAGCAGGAACGAGGTCGGATCGCCGCCGGAGTCGGTGACCACCAGCCCGGTGTACAGGCCCGTCAGCGAACCGAGCCCGACGCCGAGGCCGAAGCCGATCACCACCGGCCACAACGAGCTCCTGGCGCTCGGGTTGGTGCGCACGATCGCGCCGATGTAGGCCCACCAGGACAGGTTGCTGGCGATCAGCACCTCCATCGCGCTGGTCCAGTTGCCCGCCGCACTGTCGTACGCGGCGACCGGCAGCGCGTCGATCACGCCCTGGACGCCGACGCGCTGCACCAGCAGGAGCAGCACCACCAGGCTCATCACCGCGACCATCACCGCGATCACCGGTCCCCGGCTGCGGATGTACTCCGGGCCTCTGCGGATCAGGGCCAGCACCAGGAACACGGCGAGCACGCCGACCACGGCCACGCACACGCCGTGGTACCTGCGGTCCATCAGGCCGAAGGACACCAGCAGTTCGGCGATGGCGCGGCCCTTGTAGATGAACAGGATGACCGTCCAGCCCATCGCCGAGCAGTACACCAGCAGCATCGACACGTAGGAGCCGCGGTGGCCGAACTGCGCGCGGCTGGCCACCACCGAGTCGATGCCGTACTTCGAGCACATCGGCAGCGTGGCCAGCGTGACGAGCAGGATGCCCAGAAGCGAGCCGGCCAGGATGGCCACCGTGCCCATCGTCGCGTCGAGGTAGTAGGAGACGAAGCCGCCGATGGTGAAACACCAGGTGGCCATCGCCGCTGAGAACGCGGCCAGGAAGATGGCGATCTTCCCGAAGCCCCGCTCGCCCCGCATCAGCGGCCAGCCGTTCTCCTCCGCGATCTGAAGGCTGCCCAGTTTCACAGCATCACCCCCAGCAGCAGCAACAGCGCCGGCACCGCGACGGTGACGACGGCGAACCACAGATAGTCGATCCTGGTCAGGGGTTCACCCTGGTTCGCGGAGTCGTCGGCGATCGCCTGGCAGCGGCTGACCAGCTCAGCGGGTAGTTGCTCGGACATGGGTGGTCGGCTTTCTCTGACGGGCCCGGTCAGCGCTTGGCTGAGGGGTCGACGGCGGGGATGACTTCGTGGCCGATCAGTTCGAGGGACCGCTTGATGTTCTCGTGCCCGACGCCGTCGATTCGCAGCAGCACCTCGTCGACACCCATCTCCTCGACGCGCCGGATCCGCTCGATGAAATCCTCCGGGGTGCCGATCATGACCGACGGCGTGTAGTTGCACAGCCAGTCCAGGTCGTCCTGGTGCTCGATCAGCGCCTCCAGGGTGTCCAGGTAGGTGTATCCGGGGTTCTTCGACAGCGGGATGTAGAGGTTCAGGATGAACTTGAAGTACTCCATCGCGACCTCGCGGGCGGTCGCGCGGGCCTCCTCGCGGGTCTCGGCGCAGTAGGCGGTCGCCACGTACAGACCGCGGTAGTCGTTGGGCGCCGCCACCGCCGAATGGTCCGCGGTGTCGAACGCGGTGCGATACGCGTCCAGGCATTCCTGCAGGTAATCGAAGCCGAAGTAGTTGTCGAACGTGATGGCGCCGATGCCCCGGTTCCCGGCGTTGGTGTGCGTCTGGGCGCTGGAGGCGGCCACCGACACGGCGGGGTGCGGCTGGGTGTACGGCTTGGGCACCACCTCGACCGACGGGATCTTCCAGATCGGGCCGTCGTGTTCGAGCTTGTCGGCGGTCATCGCCTTCATCAGCACATCCATGCCGTCCTCCCACTGATCCCGGGTCTCGGCCGGGTTCACCCCGAAGGCCCCGAGGGTGGTGAGGTTGTTCGACCGCGCCGTGCACACCTCGGCGCGGCCGCGCGAGACGATGTCGAGGGTGGCCAGCCGCTCGGCGACCAGGATCGGGTGGTTCCACTTGAGCATCACCGACGCCATGGTGCGCAGTTTGATCCTGCTGGTGCGCATGGCGATCGCCGAGTACAGCACCTCGGGCGCGGCGATGGAGAAGCTCGGCGGGCTGAAGTGCTGTTCGGAGGTCCCCCAGGTGGAGAATCCGAGTTCGTCGGCGAGCGTCACCTCGTCGATGAGCTGGTGGTAGCGATCGAACGCCGTGGTGCCGGTCAGATCGCCTTCTTGCAGCAGGCCTACGCGCATCGCGAGGTCTCTCCTTCGTCGTCGAGGGGGTGGTTCTGGTTGTGACCGTGGCGGCTTGGGCCGTCTTGTAGGGTTTGCGGCATGTCGCGAAGGCCGGCCCGTTGACCGAGGTTCGCCGCGACGCCGACCGGTTCAGTCGCGAGATCGCCCAGACGCTGCAGTCCGATACGCAGGCGACGGATCTGGACGCCACCGATCTCGAGTTGATCGACCTTCTTCAACTCGACGGCCGGATGCCCTACACCGAACTGGCGCGCCGGATGCGGGTGACCGAGAAGACGGTCCGCCGCCGGGTGTCGCGACTGCTCGACGCGCGGTTCATCACCATCGCGGCGGTGACGGATCCGAGCTCTCTCGGATTCAATTGCATGGCACTGGTTTTGATCGCCGTGGACGGCACCCGCCCGCCGGTCGACATCGCCACCGAGCTGGTCTCGGTGCCTGAGATCGACTATGTGACGGTGACTTCGGGGCCGTTCGCGATCCAGGCCGAAGTGGTCTGCACCGACAAGCAGGAGCTCTACGACACCGCATTCGGCGCCATCGGCTCGGTGGCCGGGGTCCGGTCGGTGGAGATCCTGCCCTACCTGCGCCTGCACTACCAGCAGGCCCGGTTCGCCGGGCGCGCCAACGGCGGTGGCGTGCGGCCCAATCCGCTCGACGCGACCGACCGGGCGATCGTGGCCCGCCTGGCGGCCGACGGTCGCGCCCCGTTCCGGGATTTCGCGTCCACCCTGGGTGTTTCGGAAACCACCGTCCGGCTGCGGTACGCCAAACTGCTGGAATCCGGTGCGGTGCGGGTGATGTGCATCGTCAACCCGCTCCGCCTGGGCTTCCGCTTCACCAGCTGGGTGGGCATCACGCTCGGTGAGCAGGGCCGGGCCGAGGACGTTGCCGAGGCGCTGACCCGGTTGACCGCGGTGTCCTACGTGGCGATCACCGCGGGCCGGTTCGACATCCTCGCCGAGGTCGTGACCGAGACCGGAGAATCCCTGCTCGCCGTGCTGGACAACGAGATCCGGCCGATCGAGGGGGTGGGCACGGTCCAGTCCTGGATGTACCTGACCCTGTTCTACAAGGCCATCCGGCCCCGCCGGACAGATGTCGGGGACGATCACGGCGGTGACGTTCAAGACAGCGACATCCAGACCGTCTGAGTGTCGAGGTACTTCTCCAGACCCTCGGGCCCGCAGTCGCGGCCGATGCCGGATCCCTTGACCCCGCCGAACGGGGCGGCGGCGTTGTAGTCGGCGTAGGTGTTGACCCACACCAGCCCGGCCTGCAGCCGTTGCGCGACGGAGTGCGCCTTGCGCGCGTCGTTGGTCCAGACGCCGGCGGTCAGGCCGTACTTGCCCGCGTTGGCCCGCGGGACCAGTTCCTCGAGCGAGTCGAACGGCTGGATCACCAGCACCGGCCCGAAGATCTCTTCTGCCACCACGCGATCGCCGTCGGCAGGGTCGACGACGGCGGTGGGTTCGAGGAAGAACCCGTCTCCCTGCGGCCGCGAACCGCCGAACTCGACTCGGCCGGTCGTCCCGTCCACAGCGTCGAGGTAACGCTCCACCTTGTCGCGGTGTGCGGCCGACACCAGCGGCCCCATCGTGACGTCGCGGTTCAGCGCGGGTCCGAGGACCAGCGACCGGGCGTGGTCGGCGACCACACCGAGCACGTCGTCGAGCACGCTGCGTTCGACCATCAGCCGGGAACCGCTGAAGCACACCTGGCCCGAGTAGAAGAAAGCCGTGACGGCCGCCGCGGCGGCGGCTTTGGCGACATCGGCGTCGGCGAAGATGATGTTCGGGTTCTTACCGCCGAGCTCGAGTGAGATGTGCTTGAGCGATCGGCCCGCCTCGGCGCCCAGATGCCGGCCCACGCGCTCCGAGCCGGTGAACGAGATCTTGTTGACCAGCGGGTGGGAGATCAGCTCCTGACCGGTGGTCGGGCCCGCCCCGGTCACGACGTTGAGGGTGCCCGGCGGCAGACCGGCCTCGATCGCCAGCTCCGCCAGCCGCAGCGACGACAGCGACGTCAGCTCGGACGGTTTGAGCACCACGGTGTTACCCGCCGCCAGTGCCGGCGCCACCTTGATGGCCGCCTGGCAGAAGGGGAAGTTCCACGGCGTGATCGCGGCGACCACACCGAGCGGAACCTTGCGGGTGTAGACGTGGCTGTCCGGCGTGTCGACGGGGACGACCGCGCCGGTCAGCTTGGTCGGCCAGCCGGCGTAGTAGCGGAACTGTTCCACAGCCAGCGGCAGGTCGACGGCCTCGACGTAGGAAACCGGCTTTCCGCCCTCCAGCGCGTCGTACTCGGCGAGCTCGGTTGCGTGCGCCTCGATCAGATCGGCGAACCGGTGCAGCGCGGCCTCCCGCCGGCCGGGCAACAACGTCCCCCACTCGCCGGTGAACGCCTCGGCGGCCGACCGCACAGCGGTGTCCACCAGTCCGGCGTCGCTGTCGGTGACCGAGGTGATCTCGGTTCCCGTCGACGGATCGACCGTCGCCAACCGCGCGTCGGCCGGTTCCACGCGCTGTCCCCCGACGAATCCACCGTGCGCGGTGCTCACGAAGGCCCGGGCGTTCGCGGTGCTGAGGACGTGGGAGGACGCGGTTGTCACGGATGAGTCTCCTCGAAGATCGACTGCGGCGACTGTTGAGCCGACGTGCGCAGTCACGTTATGCGCAGAATCACCATTGATCAAGACTGTTTTTCAAACCTGATCGGGTTTACATGACCGTAATGCGCTACATTCGCTGCATTCGCTCCTGTCGCCGCCTGAACTGTCCGAGCGCCGAACCCGATCCCGCGAGCTCGAGAGGACGATCATGACGATCGCCGCTGATCTGCCCGAACCGCCGACGCCGTCCCAGCGGGTGCGCCACCCCGTCGGGGCGGCGCTGCGAGAAGGGCGGCCGGTGATCCTGCTCGACGCGGCAGGCGCCGTGCTCGCCCAGCCGGCCGCCGCCGTCACCGCCGCCACGATGCACTTCGCGATCCGCCACTCCAGCGGACTGATTCACGCCGCGATGCCGAGCTCGCTGCTGGACCGGCTCCGCATCCCCGACCAGCAGGTGCTGGCCGCCGAGCACAACCAGAACGGCTTCACCGTCGCCGTCGACGCAGCCACCGGGATCGGGACCGGTATCTCCGCCGGCGACCGCGCGCGCACGATGCGGGTGCTCGCCGATCCCGGCACCGTCGCAGGCGATCTGATCCGCCCCGGTCACGTGCTCCCCGTCCGCTGCAGCGACGGCGGCTACGCACACCGGCGACGGGTGTGGGAACTGGCGGTGGACCTCGTCCGCGCGGCCGGCCACGCCCCGGTGGCGATGGCGTGCCGCCTGGTCGGCGACGACGGCGATGTGCTGAGCTCCGACGCCGCCCTCGAGTTCGGCTTCGCCCATCGGATCGCGTTGTCGGGCAAGGCCGGTAGGCAGGAGGCGAGATGAGGCCTGCTCAGAACCGGGGCGGCGAGGTGGTGGCCCGGGTCATCGAAGGCGTCTGGAACAGCGGCCGGGTGGACGACCTCGACCTCCTCCTCGCCGCCGGCTACGTGCGGCACGGCCGCGACTCCAGCACGTCGGCGGACGCGGTGAAGGAGTCGGTCCTGCTGACCCGCCGGGCGTTTCCCGATCTGCACACCACGATCCGGCACCTCGTCTGCGACGGCGATCTGGTGGCCACGCACTGGCGCAGCGTCGGGACCCACCGGGGCGATTTCCACGACCTTCCGGTCACCGGCAGGACGGTGGAGATCACCGGTATGACGTTCTCCCGGCTGAGCGGCGACCGGATCGCCGAGGAGTGGGAAAGCTGGGACCACCGCGACCTGTTCGCAAGCCTCGGCGTCGTGAATCTCTGGGAGGCCTGATGTCCGACACCGCTGCCGACACCGCACAGGAACAGATCAAGGCGTTCCACCGCAAGTTCGCCACCGGGGTCACCGTGGTCACCACCATGGCGCACGGCCGCCCCCGCGGGCTCGCGGTCAACGCGTTCACCAGCGTCACGGTCTCACCGGCGGTGATCCTGGTCTGTGTGGCGAGATCGTCGTCCACCCACGACGCGTTGTTCGGCGCGACCCGGTTCGCGGTGAACCTGCTGGCCCACGACCAGGTCGACGTCGCGGCCCGGTTCGCGACGAAGTCCGAGGACAAGTTCGCGGGCCTGGCCTGGCATACCGGCCCGCACGGCATGCCGGTGCTCGACGGGGCCTGCGCGCACCTGGAAGCCGAGACCAGCACGCGGGCGCGGACGTCGTCACACACGGTGTTCTTCGGTGAGGTGCTCAGCGCGCACGCGGCCGACTCGGCGCCGCTGATCTACGCCGACGCGCAGTTCTACGACGGCGCCGCCCTGCAACCCGTGACCACCGGTTTTGGAGATCTCGGCGGGACGAGTACAGTCGGGGACGTGCAGCGGGTGCTCCTTCTCGGACGCCGCGACGGGGTCTGATCCAGACCGGCCTCCCGTCGCGGGTGTTCGCGATGCGCCGGTCTGAAATCCCCTAGACCCTTCCGGAGCACCGACATGACCGAGAACTTCAATCCCGACGCCTACAGCTCGGTACGCACCATCAGCACCCCCTCGGGTGCACCCCATCCCGGACAGCCCTCCTGGAACACCCAGCGTGGTTCCGCCATGCCGGTCAACCGCTACCGCAGCTTCGACGACGAGGTCGAGCCGATCCGGCTGCCCGACCGCACCTGGCCCGACAAGGTCATCGACACCGCACCGATGTGGGCCGCGGTGGATCTGCGCGACGGCAACCAGGCGCTGATCGACCCGATGAGCCCGGCCCGGAAACGCCGCATGTTCGACCTGCTGGTGCGGATGGGCTACAAGGAGATCGAGGTCGGCTTCCCGTCGGCGAGCCAGACCGACTTCGACTTCGTCCGCGAGATCATCGAGCAGGGCGCCATCCCCGACGACGTGACCATCCAGGTGCTGACCCAGTGCCGGCCCGAATTGATCGAGCGCACGTTCAAGGCCTGCGAGGGCGCGCCGCGGGCGATCGTGCACTTCTACAACTCGACGTCGATCCTGCAGCGCCGCGTGGTGTTCCGCGCCGACCGGGACGCGGTGCGCAAGATCGCCACCGACGGCGCCCGGATGTGCGTCGAGGAGGCCCAGAAGTATCCGGACACGCTGTGGCGCTTCGAGTACTCCCCCGAGTCCTACACGGGCACCGAGCTGGAGTACGCGGTCGAGGTGTGCAACGCCGTCGCCGAGGTGGTCAAGCCCACCCCGGAGTGGCCGCTGATCGTCAACCTGCCGGCCACCGTCGAGATGGCCACCCCGAACGTGTACGCCGACTCGATCGAGTGGATGCACCGGCACCTGACGCCGCGCGACTCGATCATCCTGAGCCTGCACCCGCACAACGACCGCGGAACAGCCGTTGCCGCAGCGGAATTGGGCTATGCGGCGGGCGCGGACCGCATCGAGGGCTGCCTGTTCGGCAACGGTGAGCGCACCGGCAACGTGTGCCTGGTGACGCTGGGCATGAACCTGTTCTCCCGCGGCGTGGACCCGCAGATCGACTTCTCCAACATCGACGAGATCCGCCGCACCGTCGAGTACTGCAACCAGCTGCCGGTCCACGAACGGCACCCCTACGGCGGCGATCTGGTGTACACCGCGTTCTCGGGCAGCCACCAGGACGCCATCAACAAGGGCTTGGACGCGATGAAAGTGTCGGCCGACGAACAGGATTCGGACGTCGATGACATCCTGTGGCAGGTTCCGTACCTGCCGATCGACCCGAAGAACGTCGGCCGCACCTACGAGGCCGTCATCCGGGTGAACTCGCAGTCCGGCAAGGGTGGCGTCGCCTACATCATGAAGGCCGACCACGGTCTGGCGCTGCCGCGGCGCCTGCAGATCGAGTTCAGCCAGGCGATCCAGCAGATCACCGATGGCGAGGGCGGCGAGGTGTCGCCCAAGGAGATGTGGGACGCGTTCTACGAGGAGTACCTGGCGCCGATCACCCCGCTGGAGCGGATGCGGCAGAAGGTCGACGCGGCGGAGGTCGACGGGGGCACGGACACCATCACCGCGGTGGTCAAGGTCGACGGCGAGGAGCGCGAGATCGTCGGTGCGGGCAACGGTCCGCTGGCGGCGTTCTGTGATGCTTTAGGTGCGTTGGGCATTCGTGTCAACGTGCTGGACTACTCCGAGCACGCGATGTCGGCCGGTGAGGAAGCCCAGGCCGCGGCCTACGTGGAAGCCGAGATCGGCGGCAAGACCGTGTGGGGAGTCGGGATCGCCACCTCGATCACCACGGCGTCGCTGCGTGCGGTGGTGTCGGCGGTCAACCGGGCTGCCCGCCGGTCGGCGGTCTGACCTCCCCTGCCGGCCGGACCGCCCGGATGTAGGTCACCGGCCCGAACAGTCGCAGCCTGCGGCTCGCCACCACCGACGTGTCGAACCCGGCGGCCGCGATGAGCTGCGGCAGCCGCGCACCGGCGGCCACATGGTCGTGGCCGGTCAGCCGCGACATCAGGCCCTGCCGGCCCGAACCGCCGACATCGACCACGTGCAGCCGCCCGCCGGGCTTGAGCACGCGCCACGCCTCGGCCAGCGCTGCCGCCTTCACGTCCTCTTCCAGGTGGTGCAGCATCAGCGATGACAGCACCCGATCGAACGAGCCATCGGCGAACGGAAGTTGCTGGGCGTAGGCGACCCCGAACCGGACACGGTCCGTCTCGCCGACCTTGCGCCGCGCCCGGGCGAGCGCCAAGGGGTCGGGGTCGACGGCGGTGATCCGGGCAGACGCCCCGGCGCGCACCGCACGGAGCGTGATATTTCCTGTGCCACACCCGATTTCGAGCACATCGAGATCTCCTGTCAACTCGGCCTGAGCGATCAGCTCGTCATAGGCTGGGTGCGCCCCGAGCACCCGGACCAGGACGTCGTACGCGGGCAGGAAGATGTCGCGACCGGCGGCGGGCAGGTAGTCGTGGTCGTTGCCCCAGGTCGCCGTCAGCCGATGAGATGATTTTTCTGTCATGCGAACCATGCTGGCCGTTGGCCGACAACGGGTGTGGACCGATCTTCGGCTATACCAGGACTATCTTCGGGTCATGACCGAGATCGCCGGCTTCGCCGGTCGCCACGACGGCCTGCCGGTGTACGCGTACCCGCGCGACCGCTTCCGCGCGCCGGTGTCGGTGCTGGCACTCGGTCCCGGCGGGCCGCCGGTCCGGAGGCCGCATGTCCACGAATTCCCGGTGCTGGTCTGTCAACCCGACACCGGACTGGTCGACGTGGTGGCGGCGGGCCGGCCCGTCGACCCGGACCGGGCCGGCCACCGGGACGGTGCGGTGGCCGTGTTCTTCGACCCGTCCGCGCTGGGCGAGGGGGCACGCTCACCGTGGCCGACGTGGAGAGCGCATCCGCTGCTGTTCCCGTTTCTGCACGGGCATCGCGACGGCGTGCTGCGACTGGAGGTCCCCGCTTCCCGGCGTTCCTTCTGGCGGGCCGGTCTCGCGGCCCTGCAGACCGAGTTGACCGAGCGCCGGGACGGTTACGCGCAAGCGGCACTGGCGCATCTGACCGTGCTGCTGATCGACTTGGCGCGCATCTCCGACGACGTGGCCGGCGATCTGCGACGCAGCAACGAGCCCGTGCTGGCGCAGGTGTTCGACGTCATCGAACGCCGGCTGGGAGAACCGCTGTCGTTGCGCGACGTGGCCCGGGACTGCGGTCTCACCCCGGGGTATCTCACGACGCTGGTCCGCTGCCGGACCGGCCGCACCGTCGGCGAGTGGATCACCGAGCGCCGGATGGCGGAGGCTCGCACGCTCCTGCTGGGCACCGAGCTCACCGTCGCGGAGGTGGGCAGGCGCGTCGGGATGACCGATGCCGGCTACTTCACCCGGCAGTTCCGGCGCCGCCACGGTGCGTCGCCGCGCGCGTGGCGGATCAGAACAGGGTGAACTGGTCGCCGGCCGGCGACTGCTCGGTGAACTCCTCGACGGCCGAGCCGCCGATCACCGAGTCCAGGTGCTGCACGAACGCCGCACTGCTCAGCAGCGGCACGCCGAGTTCACCGGCGTGGTAGCCCCTGCCCTGCCCGGGCGCCGGATCGTCGCAGACCACCAGCGAGGTGTGCCCGTCGACGGCCTCGGTGTACCCGAGCCCGGCGTGCAGGATGCGTTCGACGAGCTCCTCGTGGGTGTGGCCGACCTCGGCGGCCAGCGCGACGCGCATGCCCTGCACCAGCGGCCGCCCGGCCACGAAGCGGCCGGGGTTGGCGTAGGGGCACGGCATCCGCGCGGCCAGCGCCTTGAGCGGCCGGAACTCGTCGTGGGTGACGCGACCGTTCGGCCAGCGGCGCCGGGTGACCGGATGCACCGGCAGCCACTTGCGGCGCTCCTGGGCACGCACCAGCACCGGTTTGAGGATCTGCGCCAGCACCATCGCGTCGTCGAGCGCGTCGTGCGGCTTCATCTGGGTCACACCCCAGTGCGCGGCCAGCGTCTCCAGCCGCAGATTCTCCAGGCCCAGGTCGAGGCGCCGCGCCAGTTCGACGGTGCACATCACCGTGTCCACCGGCAGCTCGGCGCGCACCATCTCGGCTTCGGCGGCCAGGAACGCGTAGTCGAAACCGACGTTGTGGGCCACCAGGGTGCGACCGCGCAGCACCTCACACAGGTCACCGACGACGTCACCGAACGTCGGCTGGCCGGCCAGCATCTCGGCGGTCAGCCCGTGCACGTGCGTCGGGCCGGGATCCACCCCGGGATCGAGCAGACTGTAAAGGCTCTTCTCGACGTTTCCGTCGTCACTGAGGGCCAGCGCCGCGACGCTGACGATGCGCGCCTGACCCGGCCGGAAACCCGAGGTCTCGACGTCCACCACGGCCCAGCCCGCGCCGACTTCGTCGGCGGGTCTGCCCCAGCGACTTCCGGCGGATGAGCTCACCCTCCGAGAATGACACGCAGCTCTGACAAGGCCTGCTCCATCGCCCCGCGTGTCGGCCGCTCTTCTAAACTGCCGGGGATGGTCATCACCCCGCGCGGACGTATCGCGCTCGCCGCCGGAGCGGGCGCGCGCTGGGCGTCCCGGGTCACCGGTCGGGGCGCCGGCGCGATGATCGGCGGCCTGGTCGCGATGACGCTGGACAGATCGATCCTCGGCCAGCTGGGCAGGGACCGGCGCACGGTCGTCATCACCGGCACCAACGGCAAGTCGACGACCACGCGGATGACCGCCGCGGCGCTGGCCACAGTCGGGCGGGTGGCGACCAACGCCGAGGGCGCCAACATGGACGCCGGACTGGTCGCCGCGCTGGCCGCCGCCCCGGAGGCGCCGCTGGCCGCGCTCGAGGTCGACGAGATGCACGTCCCCCACGTCAGCGACGCGGTCGCGCCGTCGGTGATCGTGCTGCTCAACCTGTCGCGCGACCAGCTCGACCGGGTCGGTGAGATCAACCACATCGAGCGCACCCTGCGCGCCGGCCTGGCCCGGCATCCGTCGGCGGTCGTGGTGGCCAACTGCGACGACGTGCTGATGACCTCGGCGGCCTACGACTGCCCGAACGTGGTGTGGGTGGCCGCGGGTGGCGGCTGGGCCAGCGACTCGGTCAGCTGCCCGCGCTCCGGGGAGGTCATCGTCCGCGACGGCGCGCACTGGTATTCGACGGGCACCGATTTCACACGGCCCACCCCGGACTGGTGGTTCGACGACACCCACATCCACGGACCCGGCGGGTTGTCGCTGCCGATGTCGCTGACGTTGCCGGGCACCGTGAACCGGGGCAACGCCACCCAGGCCGTCGCCGCGGCGGTGACCCTCGGCGCCGACCCGGCCGTCGCGGTGGCCGCGGTGTCCGCCGTCGACGAGGTGGCCGGCCGCTACCGCACCGTGCAGATCGGCGCGCACACCGCACGGATCCTGCTGGCGAAGAACCCGGCCGGCTGGCAGGAGGCGCTGGCGATGGTGGACCGCGACGCGGCCGGCGTCGTGATCGCGGTCAACGGTCAGGTGCCCGACGGTGAGGACCTGTCGTGGCTGTGGGACGTGCGTTTCGAGCACTTCGAGTCGGTGCCGGTGGTGGCCGCCGGGGAGCGCGGCACCGATCTCGCGGTCCGGCTCGGGTACGCGGGTGTGGAGCACACCCTGGTGCACGACACGCTGGCCGCGATCGCGTCGTGTCCGCCCGGGCACGTCGAGGTGCTCGCGAATTACACGGCGTTCCTGCAGCTGAACAGGCGGTTGCCGAAGTGAGCGAGTCGACGGTGCGGATCGGGCTGGTGCTGCCCGACGTGATGGGCACCTACGGTGACGGCGGCAACTCGGTGGTGCTGCGGCAACGGTTGCGGCTGCGGGGCATCGACGCCGAGATCGTCGAGATCACCCTCGACGATCCGGTGCCCGCCGAGCTGGACCTTTACACCCTCGGCGGCGCCGAGGACTACGCGCAGCGGCTGGCGACCAAGCATCTGATGCGCTATCCCGGTCTGCAGCAGGCGGTTTCGCGGGGCGCTCCGGTGCTGGCGATCTGTGCGGCGATCCAGGTGCTGGGCCACTGGTACGAGACGTCGGCCGGGGAACGGGTGGACGGGGTCGGCGTGCTGGACGTGACGACGTCCCCGCAACCGGAACGCACGATCGGGGAGGTGGCCGCGACCCCGCTGGTCGACGGGCTGACCGAACCGTTGACCGGTTTCGAGAACCACCGCGGCGGAACGGTTCTGGGCTCCGATGCGCGGCCGTTGGCGACGGTGACCAAGGGGGCAGGCAACCGGGCCGGCGACGGCATCGACGGCGCTGTGCAGGGCAGCACCGTCGCGACCTATCTGCACGGGTGCTGCCTGGCCCGGAATCCGCAACTGGCCGACCACCTGCTCGCCAAGGTGGTGGGACCTCTTGCGCCGCTGGATCTTCCGGAGGTCGACCAGCTCCGGCGCGAGCGCCTGGCCGCCCCGCGGCGGGTGTGAGGGTTACGCGGCGAGCGTCCTGACAAACCTCTGCATCTCGGTGGCGGTGACGCGGCACCCTCGGCTCGCCAGCGCAGACTCGGTCCTCGCGAGCCACTGTGCCGGCCGGTCTTCGGCGATCACCCGGATGACGATCCAGCCTCGCTCCTCGAGCATCCGCGCACGCGCGATGTCCTTGACGTACTGCTCGCGGTTCTTGCGGTGGTGATCACCGTCGTATTCGACCGCGACCTTGTAGTCCGGCCATCCCATATCCAGGAACGCGACCGGCCGCGTCCCTTCCAGAATCGGGATCTGCGTCTGCGGGCGGGGAAAACCGCAGTCCAGCAACCACAGTCGGATCCTGCTCTCCTGCAAGGAGGCGGCGCCGCCGTCGACCAGGGGCAGCAGGTCGCGAAGTTGGCCGACTCCGTGTGCGCGTGGCCGCCGATCAGCCAGTTCGGCGACCTCGTCGATGGAGAACCGCTGGTTCCACATCAGCGCGTCCAAGCGGGCCAAGGCCTCCCCGCGGAGCAACAGGCGGCCGAGGTCGAATGCCGTCCTGATCCGCGACGTGACCGGAAGCCCAGCCCGACGGACGATCTCGTCGTCGTCGACCGCGTCGGCACGGATGATCAGGCCCCGCTGCGGACGGCTCTTCACCCCGGTCACCTCGATCGGGATGTCGGCGTCGACCCACGGCGCCCCGTGCAGCGCCGCGGCCGCCAGCCCGGCGATC
>NZ_LMVQ01000053.1 GCF_001545925.1 Mycobacterium sp. NAZ190054
GTGCGCCGATCCGGTCGGCCAGCGTGCCGAACACCGGCTTGAGGATCACCTCGGCGCCGTCATAGATGGCCAGCAGCGCACCGAGCGTCAGCAGTGACGCCGCGGTGCCCGTCGTGGTGGTGCCCAGGGTGCCCGCCACCGCGTGCGCGCCGAACGCCGTCGTGAACCCGGCCGCCAGCAGCGGCGCCCGCTGGACCGCAGGCGTCACGCCAGCCATGCCCCGATGCGGCGCAACGCCTCCTCGAGGTCCGAGGACGGCCCGGCGAACGACAACCGGACGAACGCACCGCCGCGCACGGTGTCGAAGTCGACACCCGGAGCGATCGCTACTCCGGTGTCGTTCAACAGCTTCGAACAGAATGCGAGCGAGTCGGTGGTCAGGTGTGACACGTCGGCGTACACATAGAAGGCGCCGTCCGTCGGAGCCAGCCGGTCGATGCCGACGGCGCGCAACCCGTCGAGCAGCAGTGTCCGGTTCGACGCGTAGCCGTCGAGCAGGGATTCGGCCTCGGCGATCGACTCGGGGGTGAACGCCGAGACGGCGGCCAGCTGCGGCAGCACCGGCGGGCAGATCGTGAAGTTGCCGGTCAGGCAGTCGACCGCCCGCTTGAGTTCCTGCGGTACCAGCAGCCACCCCAGCCGCCACCCGGTCATCGCGAAGTACTTCGAAAAGCTGTTCACCACAACGGCTTCCCGCGACGTCTCCCACGCGCAGCTCGTCGCCGGCGCACCCGGATAGACCAACCCGTGATAGACCTCATCGCTGATCAGGCGCACCCCGGTGGACGCACACCACGACGCGATCGCGGCGAGTTCCCCGGGCGGGATCACGGTGCCCGTCGGGTTGGCCGGGCTCGCGATGATCACACCCGACACCGGCGGGTCGAGCGCTTCGAGCATCTGCAGTGTCGGTTGGAACCGCGTCTCGGGTCCGCAGGGCAGCTCTACGACCTCGCAGCCGAGCGCGGACAGGATGTTGCGGTAACACGGGTATCCGGGGCTGGCGATCGCGACCCGGTCCCCGGCGTCGAAACAGGCCAGGAACGCCAACAGGAACCCGCCCGACGAGCCCGTCGTGACCACCACGTCGTCGGCGTCGACGGTGAGTCCGTGCCGTGCGGCGTACGAGTCGGCGATCGCCTCGCGCAGCTCGGGGATCCCGAGCGCGACGGTGTAGCCGAGCTCGTTGCGGTTCAGCGCGGCGACGGCCGCGTCGCGTACCGCCGACGGGGCGCCGGCGCTGGGCTGTCCCGCCGACAGGTTGACCAGGTCACCGTGGGTACGCTGGCGTTCCGCTGCGGCCAGCCACACGTCCATGACATAGAACGGCGGGATACCCGAGCGCAGCGAAGGGGTCACGATGCCAGGCTAGAACACCTCGGCTTCGAGCCGGCGCAGCTGCTCCCGCGGCGGCCCGAGCAGCACCGCGCTGCCGTGCGCCCGCTTGAAGTACAGCTGGATGTCGCTCTCCCAGGTGATCGCGATGCCACCGTGCATCTGCACGGCCTCGGCGGCGACCTTCGAGAACGCCTCGCTCGCGGCCAGTCGCGCCAGCGCAGCCGAGGCCGGGGACGGCTCGGCCACCGCCTCGTCGACGACGGCCTTGGCCGACTGCACGGCGACGTACAGATCGGCCATCCGGTGCTTGAGCGCCTGGAAGCTGCCGATCGGCCTGCCGAACTGCACCCGGTCCTTGGTGTACTGCACGGTGAGCTCCAGGCAGCGCGTGGCGGCGCCGATCTGTTCGGCGGCGAGCAGGATCGCCGCGGTGTCGGCGAGCCCGGGGTCGGCGCCCAGCAGCGAGGTCTCGGCGGCCTCGACGGCGGCCAGGGGCCGGGTGATGTCCATCGCCACCGCCGGTGTCGCGGTGAACGACGTCCAGCGCGTCAGCGTCTCGCCGTCGGCGGCGATCACGACGTCGGCGACGTTACCGTTGACGACGTATCCGGGGTCGAAGACGACGGTTCCGATCGCCGCGCCCTCAGCCAGTGCTGCCAGCAGTTCGGTGTCGGGGTCGTCGACCGACAACAGCGCCAGTTCCGCGAGCGTGGTGCCGAGCAGCGGCGTCGGAACCAGAGCCTTGCCCAGCTCTTCGAGAACGACTGCGGCATCACCCAATTCGCCGCCGGCCCCGCCGAGTTCCTCGGGTACCACCAGCGCCGCGGCGCCGACCTGCTCGCAGAGCATCCGCCACAGCGAATCGTCGTAGCCCCGCTCCGAGGCCGCGGCGGTGCGGACCGCCTCGGGTGACGCGTGCTTTTCGACGAGCGCGGCGACGGTGTCGCGCAACAGATCCCGTTCTTCGCTCATTTGGTCAGTGCCTCCAACACTCGCCGCCGGTGCCACGTCGGATCGCCCCATGCCGGTCGCAGCGCCTGCACTCGCAGTAACAGCAGCGACAGGTCGTGCTCCTGGGTGAAACCGATCGCCCCGTGGGTCTGCAACGACGAGCGGGCCGACAGCAGCGCGGCGTCGGCCGCCGCCACCTTGGCCGCACTGACGTCGCGGGCGGTGTCCGGGGACCCGTCCGCGAGCGACAGCGCCGCGCCGTACACCAGCGGGCGCGCCAACTCGACCGCGATCAGCACGTCGGCCAGCTTGTGCTTGATGGCCTGGTAGGTGCCGATCACCGTGCCGAACTGGCTGCGCTGCTTGGCGTATTCGACCGACGCGTCGAGCATCGCCTGCGCCGCACCGACCAGCAGGGCCGAGGTGGCCAGCGCGCCGAACTCGAACGCGCGCGCCACATCCGCGGGGGTCGGCCGGCCGGAGGCGTTGACCTCGAACAGCTTCCGGCTCGGATCCACCGACTCGTGCTCGGCGCCGGCGGACGCGTCGCGGACGGAGCCGTCCTCGGCGAGCACGATCAGACCCGCGGCGTCGGCGTTCACGGCGCGGGGGACCAGCGGAGGTGCGGCGACCGTGGCGATCAGATCGCCGGCAGCCAGCGCGGCGCTGCGCTCGTCTTCTGCGAGCAACACCGGAGCGACGGCGACGGATTCGGCAACGGGGCCGGGCACATTCCAGCGACCCAGTCGTTCCAGCGCCACCACGAGGTCGACCGGATGCGCGTCGATGCCGTCGAACTTCTCGGACACCATCAACGCGGTCACACCCAGTTCGGCGAGCTGGGTCCACACCTTACGGCCGGGGGCGGTGTCACCGTCGCCCCAGGCACGCACCGCTGCGGGCACATCGGCGGCGCCGAGCGCGGCGTCGATACTCGCCGCGAAATCGCGCTGCTGTTCGTCGATCTCAAAGTTCACGTTCGTCTACTTTCGGGGCAGGCCCAGCAGCCGCTCGGCGATGATGTTGCGCTGGATCTCATTGGTCCCGGCGTAGATCGGCCCGCCGAGCGCGAACAGCAGACCCTCGGTCACCGAGTCCGTCAGCTCGCCGTCGGCGCCCCGCAGGTCCAGCGCGGTCTGGTGCAGTGCGACGTCGAGGTCGGACCAGAACACCTTCGTGATCGACGATTCCGCGCCGAGCTCTCCGCCGTTCGAGACTCGCGTGACGGTGCCGAACGTGTGCAGCCGGTACGCCTGTGCCTTGATCCACGCATCGGCCACCCGGTCGGTGAACGCCGGGTCGGGGTTGTCCTTCCACTGCGCGACGAGGCGCTCCGCCGGGGCCAGGAATCGGGCGGGACTGCGCAGCGACATGCCGCGCTCGTTGCTCGAGGTGCTCATCGCGGCGCGCCACCCGTCGTGCACGCCGCCGATCACGTCCCGGTCGGGAACGAACACGTCGTCGAGGAAGATCTCACCGAAGCCGGTGTCGCCACCGAGCTGCGCGATGGGACGGACCGTGACGCCGTCGGCCTTCAGGTCGAACATGAAGTACGTCAAACCCTTGTGGCGCTGTGCTTCCGGATCCGAGCGGAACAATCCGAACGCCCGCTCCCCGAATACCGCGCGCGAGCTCCAGATCTTCTGCCCGTTGAGCAACCAGCCGCCGTCGGTCCGGGTCGCCGTCGAACGCAGCGAGGCCAGGTCGCTGCCCGACTCCGGCTCAGACCACGCCTGCGCCCAGATCTCCTCGCCGCTGGCCATCTTCGGCAGGATGCGGTCCAGCTGCTCCTCGGTGCCGTGCGCGAACAGCGTCGGGGCGAGCATCGAGGTGCCGTTGGCGCTGGCCCGGCCCGGGGCGCCGGCGCGGAAGTACTCCTCCTCGTACACGATCCACTGCAGCAGCGACGCGTCCCGGCCGCCGTATTTGGCCGGCCAGGTGATCACCGACAGTCCGGCGTCGAAAAGCACCTTGTCCCAGCGCCGGTGCTGCTCGAACCCTTCGGCGGTGTCGTAGGACCTGGTCGGGAACGCGTCTTTGTTCGCGGCGAGGAACTCACGCACCTCGGCCTGGAACTCGCGCGTGGCGTCATCGAAGGTCAGGTCCACCTCAGGCCCTCTCGCTGTGTTGGCGCAGCAGCGGCTTGACCACCTTGCCGCCCGGGTTGCGCGGGAGCGCGTCGAGGAACTCGACCGTCCGCGGGGTCTTGAAGTTCGCGAGATGCTCCCGCGTGTAGTCGATCACGGCCTTCTCGTCCAGTTCGGCACCCGGCAACGTGACCACGAACGCCTTGCCGACCTCGCCGAGCCGCTCGTCGGGGACCCCGATCACGGCGGCTTCGGCGACCCCGTCGAGACGGGCCAGCACCTGCTCGACCTCGGCGGGATACACGTTGAACCCGCCGCAGATGTACATGTCCTTGAGCCGGTCGGTGATCTTCAGGTTCCCGGCCTCGTCGAGTTCGCCCACGTCGCCGGTGTGCAGCCAGCCGTCGTCGTCGATGGCGGCGGCCGTCGCCTCGGGGTCGTCGAGGTAGCCCAGCATCACGTTCGGCCCGCGCAGCAGCACCTCGCCCCGGTCCCCGATACGGAGCTCGAAGTCCGCGATCGGACGGCCCGACGTCGTCGCGACCGTCACCGCGTCGTCGTCGGCGCGGCACATCGTCCCGAAACCTGCGGCCTCGGTCAGGCCGTACGCCGTCAGCACGATGTCGATGTCGAGCTCGCTCTGCATCCGCTCGATCAGCACGACGGGGATGGTGGCCGCGCCAGTGACGGCGAAACGCAGTGAACTGAGGTCGAAATCGCCACGCTTGGGATGATCGAGCAGGGTCTGATAGATCGTCGGCGGACCGGGCAGCACCGTGATGCCGTGCTGCTCGACCGCGCGCATCGCCTTCTCCGGGTCGAACGTCAGCTCGGGGAACAGCGTGGCGCCGGTCTGCAGGCAGGCCAGGATGCCGGCCTTGTACCCGAAGTTGTGGAAGAACGGGTTGATGCACAGGTAGCGGTCGTCACTGGAGACCTGTCCGCATGCCGCCCACGCGGCCGACGCGTCGAGCGACTGGCGGTGCGCGCACCGCACACCCTTGCTGCGGCCGGTGGTCCCGGAGGTGAACAGGATGTCGGAGACGTCGTCTTCGGTCACGGCCGAGGCGCGTCCGTCGACGGCGCCCAGATCGGTGCCGCGGGCCATGAACTCGTCCCATGTCCCGTCGTCCGTCTCGATCGGGATCCGCACCACGTGGCGCAGCGCGGGCAGCGCGTCGCGGTCGACGCTGCCCGCCTTGTCCACGCCGAGGAACTCGCCGGACGCGAACAGCAGCGGTGCCGCGGTACGGGCCAGGATGTCCTCGGCCTCGCTCGCGGTGTAGCGCGTGTTGAGTGGGACCAGGACCCCGCCGGCGTGGTGAATGGCCAGACACGCCACCACCCAGTGCCAGGTGTTCGGCGACCAGATCGCCACGCGGTCGCCCGGCTGGATGCCCAGGTCAATCATCGCCGCGGCGGCCTGCCTGACCTCGGCGCGCAGTTCGGCGTAGGTCAGCGTCCTTTCGGCCGTGACGACGGCGGCGTGGTCGGGCAACTCGCGCGCGATCCGGTCGAGCACCGCGGGAGTGGTCCGCGCGGACTTCGTCATCGAACGCTCCTCCAGGGGATCGAGTACCCAAGCAAGTGCTTGGTAGGCTACCCTACAGGGGTGATAGAGGTCCAGGAGTTCAGGGCTGAGGTCCGCGACTGGCTCGCCGAGAATCTGGTCGGCGAATACGCCGCGCTGAAGGGCCTCGGTGGGCCCGGCCGCGAGCACGAGGCCTTCGAGGAACGGCTGGCGTGGAACCGTCATCTGGCCGCCGCCGGGCTGACCTGTCTGGGCTGGCCCGAGGAGCACGGCGGCCGTGGCCTGTCGGTCGCGCACCGCGTCGCGTTCTACGAGGAGTACGCCAAGGCCGACGCCCCCGACAAGGTCAACCACCTCGGCGAGGAGCTGCTCGGCCCCACGCTGATCGCGTACGGCACACCGGAGCAGCAGAAGCGGTTCCTGCCCAGGATCCTCGACGTCACCGAACTGTGGTCGCAGGGGTACTCCGAGCCGGGTGCGGGCAGCGACCTCGCGAACGTGTCGACCACGGCGACCCTGGACGGTGACCAGTGGGTCGTCAACGGGCAGAAGGTGTGGACGTCGCTGGCGCACTGGGCGCAGTGGTGCTTCGTGGTGGCCCGCACCGAGAAGGGCTCCAAGCGTCACGCCGGCCTGTCCTATCTGCTGGTCCCGCTGGACCAGCCCGGCGTCGAGGTCCGCCCGATCATCCAGCTGACCGGCGACTCGGAGTTCAACGAGGTCTTCTTCGACGACGCCCGCACCGACGCCGACCTCGTCGTCGGTGAGCCCGGTGACGGGTGGCGGGTGGCCATGGGCACCCTGACCTTCGAGCGGGGCGTGTCCACCCTCGGTCAGCAGATCCGTTATGCCCGTGAGCATTCCAACCTCGTCGCGCTGGCCAAACGCACCGGCGCCGCCGATGACCCGCTGATCCGGGAACGGCTGGTCCGGTCCTGGGCCGGCCTGAAGGCGATGCGGTCCTACGCGCTGGCGACCATGGACGTCGAGAGGCCCGGGCAGGACAACATCTCAAAGTTGCTGTGGGCCAACTGGCATCGCGAGCTCGGTGAGATCGCGATGGATGTCGAAGGGATGTCAGGGCTGACGTTGCCGGACGGTGAGTTCAGTGAATGGCAGCGGCTGTACCTGTTCTCCCGGTCGGACACCATCTACGGCGGATCCAACGAGATCCAGCGCAACATCATCGCCGAGCGGGTGCTCGGCCTGCCCCGGGAGGCCAAAGGCTCATGACCGATCTGTCCGTCGCGCCCGCCGAGATCGGCGGCCACGACCTGCTCAAGGGCAAGGTCGTGCTGGTGACCGCCGCCGCCGGCACCGGCATCGGGTCGACGACCGCGCGCCGCGCGCTGCTGGAAGGCGCCGACGTGGTCGTCTCCGACTACCACGAACGCCGGCTGGGGGAGACCCGCGACGAACTCGCCGCGCTCGGACTCGGCAAGGTCGAGTCGGTGGTCTGTGACGTCACCTCCACCGAGGCCGTCGACGCGCTGATCGCCCGCACGGTCGAAAAGGCCGGCCGCATCGATGTTCTGGTCAACAACGCCGGTCTGGGCGGTCAGACGCCCGTCATCGACATGACCGACGACGAGTGGGACCGGGTGCTCAACGTGACGCTGACATCGGTGATGCGGGCGACCCGGGCCGCGTTGCGGTACTTCCGCGACGTGCCGCACGGCGGTGTCATCGTCAACAACGCCAGCGTGCTGGGCTGGCGCGCGCAGCATTCACAGTCGCACTACGCCGCGGCGAAGGCCGGCGTGATGGCGCTGACCCGGTGCAGCGCGATCGAGGCCGTCGAATACGGGGTGCGGATCAACGCGGTCTCACCCAGCATCGCCCGGCACAAGTTCCTGGAGAAGACCAGCAGCTCGGAACTGCTGGACCGGCTGGCCGAAGGCGAGGCCTTCGGTCGGGCCGCCGAACCCTGGGAGGTCGCGGCCACCATCGCGTTCCTGGCCAGCGATTACTCCAGTTACCTGACCGGCGAGGTGATCTCGGTGTCGAGCCAGCACCCATGACCGAATCGCGCCCGGCCCAGGCGGCCAACACCAGACGTGACGAGCTCCTGCATCTCGCCGCGACGATGTTCGCCGCGCGTGGGTTGCGCGCCACCACGGTGCGGGACATCGCGGACTCCGCGGGCATCCTGTCCGGCAGCCTCTACCACCACTTCTCGTCCAAGGAGGAGATGGTCGACGAGGTGCTGCGCGGCTTCCTGGACTGGCTGTTCGAGCGCTACCAGCAGATCATCGAGACCGAATCCAATCCGCTGGAGCGGCTCAAAGGTCTGTTCATGGCGTCGTTCGAGGCGATCGAGACCCGCCATGCCGAGGTCGTGATCTACCAGGACGAGGCCAAGCGGTTGTCCTCGCAGGAGCGGTTCGCCTACGTCGAGGAGCGCAACAAAGAGCAGCGCAAGATGTGGGTCGACGTGCTCACCCAGGGCATCGCGGAGGGGTACTTCCGGCCCGATGTCGACGTCGACCTGGTGTACCGGTTCATCCGCGACACCACGTGGGTCTCGGTCCGCTGGTACCAGCCGGGTGGACCGCTGACCGCCCAGCAGGTGGGCCGGCAATACCTCTCGATCGTCCTCGGCGGGATAACCGCCGAGCCAACCAGCAAGGAGAACAGCAATGGCTGAGGCGTATGTCATCGACGCTGTACGCACCGCGATCGGCAAGCGCAACGGGTCGCTGGCCGGCGTGCACCCCGTCGACCTGGGGGCGGCGGGCTGGCGCGGTCTGTTCGCGCGCAACGACGTGGACCCGGGCGCCGTCGACGACGTCATCGCCGGCTGTGTCGACGCGATCGGGCCCCAGGCGGGCAACATCGCCCGGCTGTCCTGGCTGGCGGCCGGTTACCCCGAAGAGGTACCCGGCGTCACCGTCGACCGGCAGTGCGGCTCCAGCCAGCAGGCGATCTCGTTCGGGGCTCAGGCGATCATGTCCGGCACCGCCGACCTGATCGTCGCCGGCGGCATGCAGAACATGAGCCAGATCCCGATCAGCTCGGCGATGACCGTGGCGGAGCAGTTCGGATTCACCTCTCCGACAAGCGAATCGAAGAGCTGGCTGCACCGTTACGGTGACCAGGAGATCTCCCAGTTCCGCGGTGCCGAACTGATCGCCGAGAAGTGGGACATCTCCCGCGAGGACATGGAGCAGTTCGCGCTGACCAGTCACCAGCGGGCCCAGGCCGCGATCCGGGCCGGCCACTTCGAGAACGAGATCATCCCGGTCGATGTGGACGGCGGCAGTTTCGCCATCGACGAGGGCCCGCGCGACACCTCGCTGGAGAAGATGGCCGGTCTGAAGACCCTCGTCGACGGCGGCCGGCTGACCGCGGCCATGGCGAGCCAGATCTCCGACGGCGCCAGCGCCGTGCTGCTGGCGTCCGAGAAAGCGGTCAAGGACCACGGCCTCAAGCCGCGCGCCCGCATCCACCACATCAGCGCCCGGGGCGCCGATCCGGTCTTCATGCTGACCGGCCCGCTCCCGGCGACCCGCTACGCGCTCGACAAGACCGGGCTGTCGATCGACGACATCGACACCGTGGAGATCAACGAGGCGTTCGCGCCCGTCGTGCAGGCCTGGCTCAAGGAGACCAAGGCCGACCCGGAGAAGGTCAACCCCAACGGCGGCGCGATCGCACTCGGACACCCGTTGGGTGCCACGGGCGCAAAGCTTTTCGCGACGATGCTGAACACCCTGGAGCGCGTCGGCGGCCGCTACGGCCTGCAGACGATGTGCGAGGGCGGCGGCACCGCCAATGTCACGATCATCGAGCGCCTCTAGTTTCCTGCCTGCGCAACCGCTTTCATCTCGATCTGACAAGGACCTCCGGTTCGGGTGCGGCTCTGAAGAGCCGTCCTGGCCGGAGGTCCTTCGCTTCTCTCGGACGGGCGAAGGTTGCAATCGATGTGAGTTTCGTCGCTGGCGCCCAGCCTCAGATAACAATTCGGTAACAACCTGGGAAAACGCTGTGAGCTGGGCGGTTGCGCGGATCCATGGTCGGTCCAGCCCGTCATCGAGGAGGTTCGTGACGTCCGGCCGGCCGTCGGAGCTTGCGTTCCAAACCTTTGCCGGAATACGGTCGGAGCGCCGATGACGTAACTGATGACGCACGAAACCTTTTGTTCGGTGGTGATCTGTAGGTGAGTTTCCCTGTCCCCCGTGGCGCCGATGTCGAGCCGCGGACCTGGACGGCTGCTGCGAAAAGTGCTGTAGTACGCAAGAATTCGTGGGCCCGTTTTCTTCGGCGGCCCAGCGACGATGATGCGATCGCGATGCATCGGCTCGTCGCCGACACCGGGGTGCTCGACGTCAACTCGACGTACACCTATCTGCTGATGGCCACAGACTTTGCCGATACCACCATCGTCGCCGACCGTGACGGCGAACTCTGCGGACTGATCACCGGCTACCATCCGCCGGCACGGCCCGAGGTCCTGTTCGTCTGGCAGGTGGCGGTGGCCGAAGCGGCGCGTGGTACCGGACTGGCCGGTGTCATGCTGGACACGCTGGTCGAGCGTGTTCGGCGCGACCGCCACGGTCATCCCGTCACGGTGGAAGCCACCGTGTCACCGGGCAACACGGCGTCGCGGGCGCTCTTCGGGGGCTTCGCCCGGCGACACGGCGTGCTTCTCGTCGAGCAACCGCATTTCACCGCCGCCCAGCTGGACGTCGACGGAATCCACGAGGACGAACCACTTCTGCGTATCGGCCCGATCACGACACCCATGGTCGACTGACACCCATCGAAAGGACACATGTCAACTCCTGCAACGATCGTCCGTCCCGGGGAACCCAACCTTCCGGCGGTGTACGACTCCGTCGAATCCGAAGTGCGCAGCTACTGTCGAGCGTGGCCGACCACCATGGCTTCCGCCCAGGGCTCCTGGCTGACCGACACCTCGGGCCGCCGCTATCTCGACTTCTTCGCCGGTGCCGGCGCGCTGAACTACGGGCACAACAACCCGATCCTGAAGCAGCCGCTCATCGACTATCTGTCGAACGACATGATCGTGCACTCACTGGACATGGCCACCGAGGCGAAGACGAAGTTCCTCGAGACGTTCGAGCGGCTGATCCTGCGCCCGCGCGGACTCGACTACAAGGTGCAGTTCCCGGGACCGACCGGGGCGAACTCGGTCGAGGCCGCCCTCAAGCTCGCCCGCAAGGTGACGGGTCGAGAGTCGATCATCAGTTTCACCAACGCATTTCACGGAATGACACTCGGCGCACTTTCGGTCACCGGCAACTCGATGAAGCGCGCCGGAGCCGGCATCCCGCTCGTCCACGCGACGCCGATGCCGTATGACAACTATTTCGGCGGCGTCACCGAGGACTTCCACTGGTTCGAGCGCGTGCTCGACGACTCCGGCAGCGGCCTGAACCGCCCGGCCGCTGTCATCGTCGAGACCGTGCAGGGTGAGGGCGGGGTCAACGTTGCTCGAGCGGAGTGGCTGCGCGGACTGGCGGACCTGTGCCGGCGGCGCGAGATACTGCTCATCGTCGACGATGTCCAGATGGGTTGCGGGCGGACGGGACCGTTCTTCAGTTTCGAAGAGGCCGGCATCGTTCCCGACATCGTGACCTTGTCGAAGTCGATCAGCGGATACGGACTGCCGATGGCGCTGACCCTGTTCCGGCGCGAACTGGACGTATGGGCGCCCGGTGAGCACAACGGTACCTTCCGGGGTCACAACCCGGCCTTCATCACTGCCACAGCGGCGCTCGAAACCTTCTGGGAGACAGAAACCTTCGTCGAAGACACGCTTGCCAAAGGCCGTCGTATCCGAGAGCGGCTCGACGCCATCGCCGCAGCGTCCCCGGGTGTCAGTGCGCGTGGCCGGGGGATGGCCCAGGGCCTCAAGTTCGACGACGAGCCGATGGCGGCGGCCGCATGCAGGTCGGCGTTCGAGCGGGGGGTGCTCGTGGAGACGAGCGGTCCCTCCGACGAGGTCATCAAGCTCCTACCCCCGTTGACCACATCGGAGGAGGACCTCGACTCCGGCCTGGACATCCTCGCCGAGGCGATCGCCGTGACCGTCGCCTGAGCAACAACCACCGACAACAAACAGAAGGGAGGTGCAGGCCATTGATCGTCCGCACCACCGATGAGATCACCGGTACGAATCGCGATGTGGCAGCCAAGAACTGGAGGTCCAAGCGGATCATCCTGGCTGATGACGGCGTGGGGTTCTCGTTCCACGAGACCACGATCGACGCGAACTCCGTGAGCGAGTTCCACTACCGCCATCACGTCGAGGCGGTCTGGGTTGTGGAGGGCACCGGAACCCTCACCAACCACGAGACCGGTGAGGAACATCCGCTGCGGCCGGGCACGATGTACCTGCTCAACGGTCACGAACGCCACCGCGTCACCTGTGCCACCACGATGCGCATGCTGTGTGTGTTCAACCCGCCGGTCACCGGCCAGGAGGTCCACGACGAGAACGGCGCCTACCCACCGGCGGTGCAGGCGAGTTGAGTTCCGGGCACCTTTCGCAGAACGAAGACCGATACCCGACAAGGCTCGACGAAGAGATCGCCCCGATCGCCCGTAGCGAGCCCACCGTATGGGGTTCGGAGGCCAGCGGCCCGCTCACCGCGGCCGACCTCGACACCATGGCCAGAAACGGCTACCTGGTGCGCCGCGACTCCGTCGACGGCACCTGGCTGCCGGCCCTGACCGCCGAACTCGACCGCATCGCGGCGTCCGCAGATCGCGAGGATCCACGGATCATCCGTGAGCCCGGCGGCAGCATCCGCTCGGTGTTCCAGCCGCACCTTTTCAGCGATCTGGTCGCCGAGGCCGTCACGCTGCACACCGTGCTGCCGGTCGCCCGCCAGTTGCTCGGTGGCGACGTCTACCTGCACCAGGCGCGCATCAACATGATGCCCGGCTTCACCGGGAGCGGCTTCTACTGGCATTCGGACTTCGAGACCTGGCACGCCGAGGACGGCATGCCCGAGATGCGCGCGGTGTCGTGTTCCATCGCGTTGACCGAGAACTTCCCGTTCAACGGTTCGTTGATGGTGATGCCCGGGTCGCATCGGGTCTTTTACCCGTGTGCCGGGGCGACGCCTCGCAACAACCACGCGTCGTCGTTGGTCAAGCAGGAGATCGGCGTCCCGAGCCGGGAGACCCTCACCCTGGCCGCCGATCAGTTCGGTATCGACCAGGTCACCGGTCCGGCAGGTACCGCGTTGTGGTTCGACTGCAACATCATGCACGGCTCCGGGTCGAACATCACGCCGTACCCCAGGTCGAACATCTTCCTGGTGTTCAACTCGATGGAGAACCGCCTGGTCGCGCCGTATCGCGCAGAGACGCCACGCCCGGAATACCTGGCGGCCAGGACGGACCAGCCGTTCAGCACTCCCGCGTTCGCCCGCTGACGCCGAAATTGCATTCCAGCAGCCCTTTTTCGAGTGGGGGCCTGCTGGAATGCAATTTCGGCGGGACTCAGTGGTCGTGCAGGATGACTCCGCGGATATTGCGCCCGGCGCGCATGTCCTCGTAGCCCTCGTTGACCTCGGCCAGCTTGTACTCGTGGGTGACGGTCTCGTCGAGCAGCAGCTTGCCCTCGCGGTACAGCGACAGCAGCCGGGGGATGTCGGCGCGGGGGTTGGCCTCGCCGTAGAGGCTGCCGAGCAGCCGCTTCTGGAAGAGCGTGAACATCATCATGCCCAGCGTCGGCTGGTTGTCGGCCATCGTGGACAGGGCTGTCATCACGACGGCACCGCCCTTGCGGATGATGTTGGCGGCCTCCTCGAGCATCGAGCCCTCCAGCAGCCCGACCGTCAGGATCGCCGAGTCGGCCATCACGCCACGGGTCAGGTCGGCGACCAGCGCGGTGGCCTCGGCCATCGAGGTCGCGAAATGGGTGGCGCCGAATCGGAAAGCCTGCTCCCGCTTGGCTTCCACGACGTCGACGACGATGATCTTCTCGGCGCCGGCAAGCCGCGCGCCCTGCACCGCGCCGCTGCCGATCCCGCCGAGTCCGATGATCACGACGGTGTCGCCGGGCGACACGTCGGCGGTGTTGACCGCCGAGCCCCAGCCGGTGGTGACACCGCAGCCGAGCAGACAGGCCCGGGACAACGGCAGATCGTCGTCGATCTTGACGATGGACGCCTCGGGCACGGTGCCGTACTGGGAGAACGTCCCGACCAGTGCCATCACGCCGACGTCCTGGCCCCGGACGTGGCGCCGGTAGGTGCCGTCGAGCTGGGTGCCGGCCATGATCATCGCGCCCAGATCGCACAGGTTCTGGTGGCCGGTCGAGCAGAACCGGCAGCGGCCGCAGGCGGGCAGGAACGATGCGACGACATGGTCGCCGGGCGCGAGGCCCACGACGCCGGGACCGACCTCACGCACGATTCCCGCGCCTTCGTGACCGCCGATCAGCGGCAGCGGCGCGGGGAGGTCGCCGGTACGGATGTGCTCGTCGGAGTGGCACAGCCCGGTGGCCTCCCAGGACACCAGCACCTCGCCGTCGCCGGGTGGGTCGAGGTCGATCTCTTCGATGGTCCAGTCGGATCCGTATTCCCAGAGGATGGCGGCGTTGGTCTTCATTCGGCCGAGTGTAGGAACCGCGCAGTGCCACCGTGGTGGATTCCGCTCGATCACCAACGGCCGCGGATCCGGTCGCGGTAGTTCCGCCCGTCGGGGTCGTAGAACATCCGGTAGGCGGGTCCGGCCCACATCCGGGTGAACCGGCTCAGCCGCTCGGGTCGGTGCGGACGCAGGCGGCCCGGCGGGCGGCGGCCCCGGGGGACGGGAGCGCGTCGGGGGCG
>NZ_LMVQ01000054.1 GCF_001545925.1 Mycobacterium sp. NAZ190054
ACGAGCACCCCCCAGGACAACTGCATCGCCGGCGTCACGTAGAACAACAGGCCCAGCGTGACCATCGCCAACCGGTGCGCGGCCGCGGCGAAGAGCAACAGCGGCAGCGCGGTCTGCGGATCGGCCAGCCCGCCGTCCTGGCTACCGTCGGGCGCCCGGTCCAGGTGCTCGCGCAGCAACCGCAGCCGCAGCTCCCGCGCGTACGCGCCGTCCTCGTCGAGGACCGCGCACGACAGCTCGCTGTCGTGGGTCCAGGACCGCCGGTTGAAGTTGTCGCTGCCGACACTGGCCCACACGTCGTCCACGACGCAGACCTTCGCGTGCACGTAGACAGGTGTTCCCCAAGGGTTTTCGAGGTCGAACACGTGCACGCGGTCGGGGCTGACCCGACTACACGCCTCCACGGCCTCTCGGCGGCCGATCTGGTTGGGCGGCAGCGCCAACCGGCCGTCGACATCGGGGTGTCGTGGCACCACGGCCACCAGGTGCAGCTCCGGGTTGTCGGCAAGGGCACGCGCGAACAGCTGCGCCACCCGCTTGGACCACAGGTACTGGTCCTCCAGGTAGACCAGCCGCCGGGCGCGGCGCAGTGCCTTGCTGTATCCGCGGGCGATGCTGCGCTCCCCGTCGGGAGCGAAGTCGTACTCGAAATGCGCATCGGGATACGTGCGCAGCACCTGCACCGCATGCCGGCCGCACGGCGGCGGATCGGGTGGCCGATCGGGTAATTCGCCGGGTTCCAGATCGGCGCCGCGCAGCTTGTCGCGGATCCACGCGATCGGAGACAGCATGTCCAACTGCGCGGGGTCGTTCCATCGTTCGCGGAACGTGGTGTCCAGCGCACCGACCACCGGGCCCTGCAACCGCAGCTGCACGTCGTGCCACGGCGGGTGGTCGCCGTAACTCTTGGCCATCCGTACCGCTTGACGGTCCCCGCGGTGGGACGCGTCGTCGCGGCGGGAATGGCACAGGTCGATGCCGCCGACGAACGCGACGTCCCGCTCGGGCGCACCCGGATGCCGAACCACCACCAGCTTCTGATGGTGCGAGCCACCGAAGCGGACCCGCTGGTCGAGCAACACCTCCCCGCCGGCCTTCTCGATCGCGTCGCCCAGGTGCTGATTCTCTTCCTCGCTGTAGGCGAGTTTGTCCAGATGCGACCGCCACATCAACCCTTTGACGACGACGCCGCGCTCGGCGGCGCGGGAGAACAACTCGGCGACCGTCGGGCCGTCGTCGCGCAGTTTCTGATCGGGGTCGCCGCGCCAGTCGGTGAAGAACACGTAGTCACCGGCGCGCAGCGCTTCGACCTCGGTGGCGAGCTGGTCGAAATAGACCGAACCATGGATCAGCGGCTCGGCCCGGCTGCCCTCACACCAGGTGGGGACGCGGGAGTGCGGATTTCCGCGCTCGTGCGCGGTGAGGAACCACTCCGCGAGATCGGACATGCATTCTCAGTACCCCGAAGCACGCCCCGCGAAGACCTAGTCGACGATCATCCCCGCTGCCGAGCGAAGATGCGCGACGGCCTCGGCGACTATCGACGGCACCAGTTCGGCGCAGGACGGCAGGTCGTCGATGATGCCGGCCACCTGACCCGACGCGAGCACACCGGCGTCGGTGTTGCCCTCGACCAGCCCCGCCTTGAGCAGCATCGGGGTGTTGGCGGCCATCACGACCTGCGACCAGGTCAGCTCCTTGCCGTGGCGCATGGCCAGCCCGTCCCTGATCATCGACGGCCACGTCATCTGGGACATCTTTTTGAACCTCTGCGCGTTGCCGACGGCGGCGGCGAAGCCGCGCAGCCGCGATCCACTCTCCAGCTTCTCCACCAGGCCGGTGCGCAGGACCCGGTGCGGCATGCCGTCCACCCGCGTGGACACCACGGTGCCGTCCAGCGCGGCCTCCAGATAGCGCTGTTTGACCGCGTCGGGCACCGTCGAGTCCGACGTCAGCAGGAACCGGGTGCCCATGGCGACTCCGGCCGCTCCGTAGGACAGCGCGGCGGCCAGGCCCCTGCCGTCGAAGAAGCCGCCGGCGGCGACGACCGGCATCCCGGTGTCGGCGACGGCGTCGAGCACCGAGGGCAGCAGCAGCGTGGTGGCGATCGGGCCGGTGTGCCCGCCGCCCTCACCGCCCTGGACGATGACGGCGTCGGCGCCCCAGCCGGCGACCTTCTTGGCGTGTTTGGCCAGCCCCACCGACGGGATCACCACGACGCCCGAGTCTTTGAGTTTGGCGATCAGGTCCGGCTTCGGGGCCAGCGCGAACGACGCGACCTTGACCCCTTCGCGGATCAGGAGGTCGACGCGTTCGTTCGCATCGCCCGCATCGGCGCGGATGTTGATGCCGAACGGCTTGTCGGTGGCGGCCTTGACCTTGGCGACCGCGGTGGCGAGCTCGTCGAGCGTCATGGTCGCCGAGGCCAGGATGCCCAGACCGCCGGCGTTCGACGTCGCCGAGACCAGCCGCGCACCGGCCACCCAACCCATACCTGTCTGCACGACCGGATGCTCGATGCCGAGCAGTTCGGTCAGCGGGGTCTTCAACATGGCTTAGACCTTGACTTCTTTGTCGCGCAATGATTTCGGGTCGATGACCTCACGGAGCAGTTTCTGCTCCTCGGCCGACGGCAGCCGGGTGGTCTCGGCCTCGCCGAGCCCGTGGACCTCGAACGACGTGTTCTCGGCGACCTGATCGGGCTCGATGCCGGGGTGCAGGGACACCGCACGCATCTGGTGGTCCGGGCCGTTGAAGTCGAACACGCCGAGGTTGGTCACCACACGGTAGACGTTGACGAAGCGGTAGGCCGGGTTGTCGGGATCCACCTTGTCCCAGCCGATTCCGGACACGATGTCGACCGACTCACCGAACACGCGCTTGGAGTGGTTGCCCACCCAGTAGCTGGTGGCGTGGTTGATCGTGTTGCCCGGTGCGCCGCGCACGCCGAACATCTGGCGCGTGGGGTGTTGCAGCGGGCCGAACGCGGAAAGGTTCTGGTTGCCGTAGCGGTCGATCTGATTGGCGCCCATCACCACGTGCCTGCGGCCCCAGGCAAGCGTCTCGAAAACCCGGCCGAACGGCATCCAGCCCTCGATCGTCGCGGCCGCGCCGATGGCCGGGGTGTCGGCGATCAGCCGGGCCTCGCCGTCGGTCAGCACGATGTCGGGGGAGAAGGTCAGCCGGGCCAGCCGCGCCCCGATCGACACGATGGTCGTCATCGGGCTGACCATGATCTCGCCTGCGCCACGGAACAATTCGGCACAGGCGACGGCGCACACCTCGGCGCGGGTCACGGAGATCACTTCGACGCCTCCTGGTCTTGTGCGAACTGGCGGACCGCGGCCTGGTAGTCCGCCTCGCTGCCGGAAAGATAGGTCTTCACGAACTCGGCCCAGGTCTCGTCCGATCCGGCGGCCTCGGCATAGTGACGCTGGAACGTCTCGTCGCGGCGGTAGTCGGGTTCGGCGGTGGTGAAGTGGGCCCCGTTGGGCGCCTCCACGACGGTGTCGACCATCATCCGGTTGATCAGCAGAGCTTGCGGCGGCACGGATTTCACAAGCTCCTCGGTCGAGACCACCTTTTCCACCGACAGCAGGCGCTTCTGCGCCGACATCAGGAACAGGTCGTCGAAGTACGGGTCGATGCCGGTGTAGGCCGCATTGCCCTGCGCGTCACCGAGGTTCATGTGGACGAGCGCGGCGTCGAGGTTCAGGGCGGGCATCGCGACCAGCTCTTCGTAGCCGTCACCGGTCGGATAGGGGGATTTGACGGTCTTGAGCTCGTCGCCCCAGAACGCGCGGACGTCGCTGCCCAGTCCGGCACGGATCGGCAGGAACGGCAGCCGTTGCGCGGCGGCCTGCAACCCGCACCGCAGCATGCCCTCGTCCATCTCACGGGACTCGATCGACCCCGACGTGCGGGCCTTGGCGAACCACGGGTCGTAGAACGGCGGCGAGTCCAACGACACGAACCCGTAGTACACCCGCTTGACCTTGCCCGCCGAGCACAGCAGCCCGAGGTCGGGGCCGCCGTAGGTGACGACGGTCAGATCGGTGACGTCGGTGCGCAGCAGCGCGCGGACGAACGCCATCGGCTTGCGCCGCGACCCCCACCCGCCGATGCCGATGGTCATACCGCTCTCGATCGACGCCACGGCTTCGTCGAGAGTCGTTCGTTTATCGGTCATTTCGATCCCTTGTCCGTGCCTGCGAACGCATCACGGTGTTCGTCGGACACACCGGCCAGATTGAGTTCGAACGTGAAGCCCTGTTCCATGCGGTATCTGGCATTGACGGGCTGGACGTCGATGAAGTTCAGCGCTTCCTTGGCCGCGCGGATCACCCGGGTGTCCTTCGACGCGATGTCCCGGGCGACGCGCAGCGCGGCCTCGTCGAGATCGGCGCGCGGCACCACCTCGTGCACCGAACCGAAGTGGTGCAGGGTGTCGGAGGTGACGGTGGCGGCGGTGAAGAACAGCCGGCGCATCAGGTGCTGCGGCACCAGGCGGGACAGGTGGGTGGCCGCGCCGAGCGCACCGCGCTCGACCTCGGGCAACCCGAACTTCGCGTCGTCGGACGCGACGATCACGTCGGCGTTGCCGACCAGGCCGATACCGCCGCCGACACAGAACCCGTTCACCGCGGCCACGACGGGCACCGCGCACTCGTACACCGCGCGGAACGCTTCGTAGCAACCGCGGTTGGCGTCGATCAGTGCGGTGAAACCCTCGGTGTTCTGCATCTCCTTGATGTCGACACCGGCGTTGAAGCCGCGGCCCTCGGCCCGCAGGACCACCACGTGGGTGCTCTGATCGCGCCCCGCGGTGGTGAGGGCGTCGGCCAGTTCGAACCAGCCGCGCGACGGGATCGCGTTGACCGGCGGGTAGTCGACGGTGACCGAGACGATGCCCGGTTCCACGGTCTTGGTGGTGATCGGCATGCAAACTCCTGGGTCGCTACCTAAGCAAGCACTTGCTTGGTACGCTAGCACAGTGACTGACGCCGTCGACAGGGCCGTTCCCGGCCCCAGCGCCATTCGGTTCGGGCTCACCGGGCGCGTCGTGCTCGTCACCGGTGGGGTGCGCGGCGTGGGTGCAGGCATCAGCAAGGTCTTCGCCGACCAGGGCGCCACCGTCGTGACGTGTGCGCGCCGCCCGGTCGACGGATCGCCCTACGAGTTCCGGCCCTGCGACATCCGTGAGGACGAGTCGGTCGAGGCGCTCATCGACGGGATCGTCGCGGACCACGGCCGGCTGGATGTGGTCGTGAACAACGCCGGCGGCTCGCCCTACGTGCTCGCCGCCGAGGCCTCGGCGAAGTTCAGCACCAAGATTCTTCAACTGAATCTGCTGGGTGCGCTGTCGGTTTCGACGCACGCCAACGCCGTGATGCAGACGCAGCCCGGCGGCGGGTGCCTCGTGAACATCTCCAGTGTCAGCGGGCACCGCCCGACTCCCGGCACCGCGGCCTACGGCGCGGCGAAGGCGGGCATCGACAACCTGACCGCCACGCTGGCCGTGGAATGGGCGCCGAAGGTCAGGGTGAACTCCGTGGTGGTGGGCATGGTGGAGACCGAACAGTCCGAACTGTTCTACGGAGACGCCGACTCCATCGCCGCGATATCGAAGAACGTGCCGCTGGGCCGGCTGGCCAAGCCCGAGGACATCGGTTGGGCCACAGCCTTTCTGGTCTCGGATGCGGCGTCCTACATCAGCGGTGCGACGCTGGAGGTGCACGGTGGCGGGGAACCGCCGCACTACCTGTCGACCACCACTGCCGACATCAAGTAAGGGAGAGAACGAAGAATGGGACTGCTCGACGGCCGCGTGGTGATCGTGACGGGTGCAGGTGGCGGAATCGGCAGGGCGCACGCACTGGCGTTCGCCGCCGAGGGGGCGCGTGTCGTGGTCAACGACATCGGCGTCGGCCTCGACGGATCTCCCGCGGGTGGTGGGAGTGCCGCCCAGAGCGTGGTCGACGAGATCACCGCCGCCGGCGGGGAAGCGGTGACCAGCGGCGCCAACGTCGCGGACTGGGCGCAGGCCGAGGGTCTGATCCAGACGGCGGTCGAGCGCTTCGGCGGCCTCGACGTGCTGGTGAACAACGCCGGCATCGTTCGGGACCGGATGTTTGCCAACACCAGTGAAGAGGAGTTCGACGCCGTCACGGCGGTGCACCTGAAGGGGCACTTCGCGACGATGAAACATGCCGCCGCCTACTGGCGAGCCAGGTCCAAGGCCGGTGAGACGGTCGACGCGCGCATCATCAACACGAGTTCCGGTGCGGGGCTTCAGGGCAGCGTCGGGCAGGCCAACTACAGCGCGGCCAAGGCCGGCATCGCGGCACTGACACTGGTCGCGGCCGCCGAGATGGGCCGCTACGGCGTCAGCGTCAACGCGATCGCGCCGTCGGCGCGCACCCGGATGACCGAGACCGTGTTCGCCGACATGATGGCCACCCAGGACAACGACTTCGATTCGATGGCGCCGGAGAACATCTCACCGCTGGTGGTGTGGCTGGGCAGCGTCGAGTCGCGTGACGTGACGGGCAGGGTGTTCGAGGTCGAGGGCGGCAAGATCCGCGTCGCCGAAGGCTGGGCGCACGGACCCGAGATCGACAAGGGCGCCCGCTGGGATCCCGCCGAGCTCGGTCCCGTGGTGACCGACCTGCTCGCCAAGGCACGCCCGCCGGTGCCGGTCTACGGCGCCTGACCGCCTCAGGCGGGGTCGCAGATCAGGATCGGGATCTTGCGGTCGGTGTAGGACCGGTAGTTCACGAAGTCCGGGTACAGCGCATCGAGTTTGGGCCAGTACTCGTCGCGTTCGGCGTCGGTCGCCTCGCGCGCGACCAACGTCAGCTTCTCGTTCTTGATCTGGAAGGTGACCTGCGGGTTGGCCTTGATGTTCAAGTACCACATCGGATTTGTGGCACGGCCGCCCTGCGAGGCGACCAGCACGATGCGGTCGCCTTCGCGCAGGAACAGCAACGGGCTCTCCCTGGGCTGACCGGACTTGCGGCCGATCGTCGTCAGGATCCCGACCGGGGGAGGCGAGGAGAACCGGTTCGACCCGAGACGCCAGTTGTATCCGATCCGGCCATCGGTGGCCTTGTAGGCCCAGGTGTTGATCTTCGACATCCATTTGATGCCGACGCCGACGGCCTTCGAGTTGAGACTCTCGACCTGCTTGGGACTCAACGGGCGCGGGGGTTTGGCCATGGCGGCACCTTATCTGGTCAGGAACGGGCGGATGGAGGCCTTGATGTGGTGGATCTGGGCCCGCCCGGACGGGTCGTCGGCCGGGATCAGGAACGTCTCGTCGATGCGGGCCCCGACGCGGCGTCCGGCCAGCGACGGTTTGGTGGACAGCTCGAAGCGGGCGTGGACGGTGTCACCGTCGACGGTGAACTCCGGTGCCGTCACCGCCCGGATCACCCGGTACTGCGGGCCCCGATTCAGGCTGCGGCGCAGGTGATCTCCGGAAAAGCCGGTCTTCAGGCCGACCTCGACCCGGGTGCAGCCGGGTGCGAACGGGACATCGTCGGCGCAGTGGGTGGCCAGCGCGGTGATGTAGGCCTGCGCGGCGGCGATGCGGTCCGCGGCGGGGATCATCCGAGATGCCCTATATCCGCTCGATGATGGTGCCCGTGGACAGTGCGCCGCCGGCGCACATGGTGATCAGCGCGGTGCCCTTGCCGGTGCGCTCGAGCTCGTGCAGTGCGGTGGTGATCAGCCGAGCGCCGGTGGAACCCACCGGATGGCCGAGCGCGATCGCGCCGCCGTTGACGTTGACCTTGTCTATGTCGGCGCCGTGCACCTGCGCCCACGACAGCACCACCGAGGCGAAGGCCTCGTTGATCTCGACCAGGTCGATGTCGCCGAGTTTCATCCCGGCCTTCTCCAGCACCTTGGCGGTCGACTGGACCGGGCCGTCGAGGTGGTAGTAGGTCTCGGCGCCGACGTTGGCCTGCGCGACGATCCGGGCGCGCGGCTTCAGGCCCAGCGCCTTGGCCTTGTCCTCGTCCATCCAGAGCACCGCCGCGGCGCCGTCGGAGATCTGCGAGGACGTGCCCGCGGTGTGGATGCCGCCCTCCATGACGGGTTTGAGCGAGGACAGTGCCTCGGCGGTGGTGTCGCGCAGACCCTGGTCCCGCGTCACCGGCGCCCACTCGGCGGTCGGCTGCTTGTTCTCGTCGAGCACCGGCGCGGAGATCGGGGACACCTCACGGTCGAAGCGGCCCTCGGCCCACGCCTGCTTGGCTTTGGCCTGCGAGGCCAGGCCCAGTGCGTCCACGTCGTCCCGGGTGATGCCGCGCCGCTTGGCGATCCGCTCCGCGGCCTCGAACTGGTTGGGCATGTCGATGTCCCACGACGATGCGCGGATCAGACCGCGATCCGGGCCGGCGTTGGCGCCTAGCCCGACCCGGCTCATCGCCTCGATGCCGCACGCGATGCCGATGTCGATGGCCCCGGTGGCGATCAGGCCGGCGACGAGATGGTTGGCCTGCTGCGCGCTGCCGCACTGGCAGTCGATGGTGGTGGCGCCGACGTGCTCGGGCAACCCCGCGGTCAGCCAGCCGACCCGGGTGATGTTGTTGGACTGCTCGCCGTACTGGGTGACGCAGCCACCGATGATCTGCTCGACCTCACCGGCATCGATCCCGGCCTTCTCGACGAGTGCTTTCTGGACCGCTCCCAACAACTCGGTGGCGTGCAGGCCGGACAACCATCCGTTGCGCTTGCCGATGGGGCTGCGAGTGGCTTCGACGATGACAGGGTTACCCATTGCGTCAGGCTAGAACACGTTTCATTAGTCTGACAAGCAGCGATGCCGCCGTGCCTTTCATCTGCGGTGGAGGCATGTTTTACTGGCACTAGAACACGTTGCAATTGAGGAGTGCTTAGCTATGCCCGCCCCGAATTCATGCCCGATCAGCCCAGACTTCGACTTCCTCGACGCGACCCTGAACCTCGAGCGTCTGCCCGTAGAAGAGCTCGCCGAACTCCGCAAGTCCGAGCCTGTGCACTGGGTCGACGTGCCCGGCGGGACGGGTGGCTTCGGCGACAAGGGCTACTGGTTGGTCACCAAGCACGCCGACGTCAAGGAGGTGTCGAAGCGCAACGACATCTTCGGCAGTTCCCCCGACGGTGCCATCCCGGTCTGGCCCCAGGACATGACGCGCGATGCGATCGACCTGCAGAAAGCGGTCCTGCTGAACATGGACGCGCCGCAGCACACCCGGCTGCGCAAGATCATCTCGCGTGGCTTCACCCCACGCGCCGTCGGACGGCTCGAAGACGAGCTGCGGGCCCGCGCACAGAAGATCGCCGAGACCGCGGCGGCCGAGGGTTCCGGCGACTTCGTCGAACAGGTTTCCTGTGAGCTGCCGCTGCAAGCCATCGCCGAACTGCTGGGCGTGCCGCAGGACGACCGGGACAAGATCTTCCGCTGGTCCAACGAGATGACCGCGGGCGAGGACCCGGAGTACGCCGACGTCGATCCCGCGATGTCGTCATTCGAGTTGATCCAGTACGCGATGAAGATGGCCGAGGAGCGGGCCAAGAACCCCACCGAGGACATCGTCACCAAGCTCATCGAAGCCGACATCGACGGCGAGAAGCTCTCCGACGACGAGTTCGGCTTCTTCGTGGTGATGCTCGCGGTGGCCGGCAACGAGACCACCCGCAATTCCATCACCCACGGGATGATCGCGTTCTCCCAGAACCCCGAGCAGTGGGAACTCTACAAGAAGGAGCGCCCGGAGACCGCCGCCGACGAGATCGTCCGGTGGGCCACCCCGGTGTCGGCGTTCCAGCGCACCGCCCTCGAAGACACCGAACTCGGTGGCGTACAGATCAAGAAGGGCCAGCGCGTCGTGATGTCCTACCGCTCGGCGAACTTCGACGAAGAGGTCTTCGAGAACCCGCACGAGTTCAACATCCTGCGCAACCCCAACCCGCACGTCGGGTTCGGTGGCACCGGCGCCCACTACTGCATCGGCGCCAACCTGGCCAAGATGACCATCAACCTGATCTTCAACGCCGTCGCCGACCACATGCCGGACCTCAAGCCGATCGGTGAGCCGGAGCGGTTGAAGTCCGGATGGCTCAACGGGATCAAACACTGGCAGGTGGATTACACGGGCAAGGGTTGCCCCGTCTCCCAGTAGGCACGCCGAGGCTCAAGGAGGAGTCGGTGGATTTCAGTCCAGACGAGGGGCAGCAGGCTGTCGCCGATGTGGTGACGTCCGTGCTCGAGCGCGACAACACCTGGGACGGCCTCGTCGCCGGCGGCGTGACGGCACTGGGCGTGCCGGAACGTCTCGGCGGTGATGGCGTCGGCCTCGCCGAGATCGCGACCGCGCTGACCGAGATCGGTAGGCACGGCACGGTCAGCCCGGCGCTGGTCACCCTCGCGGCGACCGCGGTGCTGCTCGATCTGGCTTCGGAAGCTCAGCAGGACCGTTACCTGGACGGAGTGGGCAAGGGGTCGGTGGTAACCGTCGCGCTCAACGAGCCCGGCGCCGCGCTGCCGGAGCAACCCTCGGTGACCCTCGCCGCAGGCAAACTCAACGGCACCAAGACCGGTGTCGGCTATGCCGCCCAAGCGGACTGGATCGTTGTGACGGCCGGCGGCGGCGTCGTGGTGGTGCCCGGCGATGCCGACGGCCTGACGGTGACCAAGACGCCGACGTCGAATGGCTCGGACGAGTATGTGTTGACGTTCGTCGACGTCGCCGTCGCCGACGCCGATCTGCTCGACGGTGCGACCCCGCACCGGGCCAACCAGTTGGTGTTGGCGTCCGTCGGCGCGTTCGCGGCCGGTCTGGTTGCCGGAGCCCTGCGCCTGACCGCCGACTACGTCGCCACCCGTGAGCAGTTCGGCCGGCCGCTGTCGACGTTCCAGACGGTCGCCGTCCAGCTCTCGGAGGTCTACATCGCCTCTCGGACAATCTCTTTGCTGTCCACCTCGGTGGTGTGGCTGCTCAGCGAAGGCCTCGACGCCGAGGACGACCTGGCGATTCTGGGATACTGGCTGACCTCGCAGGCGGCCCCGGCGATGCGGCTCTGCCACCACCTGCACGGCGGCATGGGAATGGACATCACCTACCCGATGGACCGCTACTACTCGTCGATCAAGGACCTGACCCGGCTGCTGGGAGGTCCCTCACACCGCTTGGATCTGGTGGGTGCAGGCCTGGGCGAGCGAAGCGACGGGAAATGACATGTACATCGAACTGACGCCGGAACAGCGCCGGCTGCAATCCGAACTGCGCGAGTACTTCTCGACGCTGATCAGGCCTGAAGAGGCCGAGGCGATGGAGTCCGACCGCCACAACGAGGCCTACCGCGCGGTGATCAAGCGGATGGGCTCCGACGGCAAGCTCGGAGTGGGATGGCCCAAGGAGTACGGCGGCCTGGGTTTCGGTCCCGTCGAACAGCAGATCTTCGTCAACGAGGCCAACCGCGCCGATGTACCGCTGCCGCTGGTCACCCTGCAGACCGTGGGCCCCACGCTGCAGGTGTACGGCACCGAGGAGCAGAAGCAGAAGTTCCTGCCCGGAATCCTTTCGGGCGACATCCATTTCGCGATCGGCTACTCCGAACCCGAAGCCGGCACCGACCTGGCGTCGCTGAGGACCACCGCGGTGCGTCATGGTGACGAATACATCGTCAACGGCCAGAAGATGTGGACCACCGGCGCCCATGACGCCGACTACATCTGGCTGGCCTGCCGCACCGACCCGGAGGCGGCCAAGCACAAGGGCATCTCGATCCTGATCGTCGACACCAAGGATCCCGGCTACTCGTGGACGCCGATCATCCTGTCCGACCGTGCGCATCACACCAACGCGTCGTACTACAACGACGTGCGGGTGCCCGCCGACATGCTCGTCGGTGAGGAGAACGGTGGCTGGAAGCTGATCACCACCCAGCTCAACCACGAACGCGTCGGCCTGGGTCCGGCCGGACGGGTGGCGGGGATCTACGACCGGGTGCACGCCTGGGCGTCGAAGCCGGGTTCGGACGGCGTGACCCCGATCGAGCACGCCGACGTGAAGCGGCTGCTCGGACAGATCAAGGCCATCTGGCGGGTCAACGAGCTGCTCAACTGGCAGGTGGCCGCATCGGGGGAGACCATCGCGGTCGCCGACGCAGCCGCCACCAAAGTGTTCTCCACCGAGCGCATCCAGGAGGTGGGCCGGCTGGCCGAGGAGGTCGTCGGCAGGTTCGGCAACCCCGCGGACCCGGAGACCGCCGAGCTGATGGACTGGCTGGACAAGATGACCAAGCGCAACCTGGTCATCACCTTCGGCGGCGGTGTCAACGAGGTGATGCGCGAGATGATCGCGGCGTCCGGTCTGAAGGTTCCGAGGGTTCCGCGGTGATGAAAGACTTGCAGGCGGGCATCGAAGAAATCACGGCGGCGGGCAAGAGCGATCCGCGCACCGGCCGGGATCCGGTGAACCAGCCCATGATCCACCACTGGGTCGACGCCATCGGCGACAAGAACCCGATCTATGTCGACGAAGAGGCGGCCAGGGCGGCCGGTCATCCCGGCATCGTCGCACCCCCGGCGATGATCCAGGTGTGGACGATGGGAGGACTCGGTCAGGGCCGGTCGGACGACGATCCGCTGTCGAAGATGATGCAGCTCTTCGACGACGCCGGTTATGTGGGTGTGGTCGCCACCAACTGCGAGCAGACCTACCACCGGTACCTGCAGCCGGGAGAAGAGGTCACCATCCACGCCGAGATCACCGACGTGGTGGGCCCCAAGCAGACTGCGCTCGGCGAGGGCTACTTCATCAACCAGCTGATCACCTGGACCGTTCCCAGCGACACCGCGGACGGCGAAGCGGTCGCCGAGATGAACTGGCGCATCATGAAGTTCAAGCCGCGGGCGGAGGACAAGCCGGCGGTGCCGGACGACCTGGACCCGGACAAGCTCATGCGGCCGGCCTCGTCGAAGGACACCCAGTTCTTCTGGGACGGCGTCAACGCTCACGAGTTGCGTATCCAGCGTCGCCCCGACGGCACGCTGCAGCACCCACCGGTGCCCGCGGTCTGGAAAGACCACACGGACCCGATCACTGAATCCGATTACGTCGTGGCCACCGGAACCGGCACGGTGTTCAGCTACGTCGTGCACCACGCGCCTCAGGTGCCGGGCCGCAGCCTGCCGTTCGTCATCGCCCTCGTCGAGCTGGAGGAGGGCGTGCGCATGCTCGGCGAGCTGCGCAACGTCGACCCCAGCGAAGTGCAGATCGGAATGCCTGTGCGCGCAACGTATATCGACTTCCCGGACAGTGACGTCAGCCCCGCCTGGACGCTGTATGCGTGGGAGCCGGCCCGGTGAGCGTGCCCGTCATCGAGGTCGGGGCCACGCTGCCCGAGCTCAAGATCTACGGCGACCCGACGTTCATCGTGTCCACGGCCATCGCCACCCGCGACTACCAGGACGTGCACCACGACCGGGACAAGGCGCAGGCCAAGGGGTCGAAGGACATCTTCGTCAACATCCTGACCGACACCGGTCTGGTGCAGCGCTATCTGACCGACTGGGCGGGCCCGACGGCGCGGATCAAGTCGATCGGCCTGCGCCTGGGTGTGCCGTGGTACGCATACGACACCATCACGTTCACCGGTGAGGTCACCGCCGTCGACGACGGCGTCGCGACCGTGAAGGTGGTGGGCGCCAACAGTCTCGGTAATCACGTCATCGCCACGGCGACAATCGTTTTGGGGGACCACTGATGCTCTCCGGCAAGGCCGCGATCGCGGGTATCGGCGCGACCGACTTCTCCAAGAACTCGGGCCGCAGCGAGCTCCGGCTGGCCGCCGAGGCGGTGCTCGACGCGCTCGACGACGCCGGCCTGACGCCGTCGGATGTCGACGGCCTGGTGACCTTCACGATGGACTCGAACCTGGAGACCGCCGTCGCGCGCTCCACCGGAATCGGTGAGCTGAAGTTCTTCAGCCAGATCGGCTACGGCGGTGGCGCAGCGGCCGCGACCGTGCAGCAGGCGGCGCTGGCGGTCGCGACCGGCGTCGCCGAGGTCGTCGTCGCCTACCGGGCGTTCAACGAGCGCTCGGAGCACCGGTTCGGTCAGGTGATGACCGGCCTGACGGTCAACGCCGATTCCCGCGGTGTCGAGTACAGCTGGTCCTATCCGCACGGCCTGAGCACCCCGGCCGCATCGGTGGCGATGATCGCCCGGCGGTACATGCACGAATACGGCGCGACCAGTGCGGATTTCGGCGCTGTCTCGGTTGCCGACCGCAAGCACGCCGCGAACAATCCGAAGGCGCACTTCTACGGCAAGCCGATCACCATCGAAGACCATCAGAGTTCGCGGTGGATCGCCGAGCCGCTGCGACTGCTCGACTGCTGCCAGGAGACCGACGGCGGTGTCGCGATCGTGGTGACCACCCCGGAGCGGGCCAAGGACCTCAAGCACCGGCCGGCGATCATCGAGGCGGCCGCGCAGGCGGCGGGCGCCGATCAGTTCACCATGTACTCGTACTACCGCGACGAACTCGGGCTGCCGGAGATGGGACTGGTCGGACGTCAACTGTGGGAACAGAGCGGCCTGTCACCCGACGACATCCAGACGGCGGTGCTCTACGACCACTTCACGCCGTACACCCTGATCCAGCTCGAAGAGTTGGGCTTCTGCGGTAAGGGCGAG
>NZ_LMVQ01000055.1 GCF_001545925.1 Mycobacterium sp. NAZ190054
GTGATCTGACTGGTTGAACCCGCCACCGCGGCCGGCCATTTCACCTGGCAGAAATTGAACGACCCCGTGGCCGAAATTGCATTCCACCAGCGGAAAACCGAGAACCGCCCGGCCGGAATGCAATTTCAGCGGTGGTGGCAACGGAACCGGCGGCGTTCAGCTGCGCGGCGCACCGTCGTGAGGACGATGTATGGTATACCAAGTCCCGTCGGGCTCTGCGGCTGACGCGGTCGAACAACGAGGAATCGCTCGACGGCTCGGGCGGATATGGGAGTGGCGCAGTGCAATTGGAGAACACCTTCACCGTCGCCGCTCCGCTGCCCGCGGTGTGGCAAGCGCTGCAGGACCCGCGGGTGGTCGCACCGTGCTTCCCCGGGGCCGCCCTGACCGAGTGCGACGGTGACTCCTTCAGCGGCGAGGTCAAGCTCAAGGTCGGGCCGATCACGATGAACTATCAGGGCAAGGGGTCCTACCTGGAACGCCAGGACGCCACCCACACCGTCGTCATCGATGCGCGCGGCCGGGATTCGCGGGGCCAGGGCACCGCGGCGGCCAAGGTGACCGGTGCACTGAATGCATTGAGCGACAGCCAGACAGAGGTGCGTATGCGCGCCGAGGTCGCCATCACCGGGCGCGCCGCCCAGTTCGGACGGGCGGTCATCGTCGAGGTCGCCGACCGTATCGTCGCCCAGTTCGCCGAACGGCTCGCCCGCACCCTGGCCGGGAACGGCTCCGGGGAGCGTCCGCCCACCGGAGCGGCGGCCACCGGCTCGGCTGTGCAGGACTCGGACTCGCTGGACATGCTGACCGTCGTCGTGGTGCCCGCCCTCAAGCGCGCCCTGCCGGCGATCGCGACGGTGACCCAACTCGGCCTGCTCACCGCGATTCTGGTGTCGGTCCGCCGTCTCGGGCCGCGGCGATGAAGCCGGCCCGGTTCTCCTACTACCGGGCCACCACGGTGGCCGACGCGATCAGCCTGCTCACCGAGTTCGGGGACGACGCGAAGTTGATCGCGGGTGGTCAGAGCCTGACAGCCATGATGGCGTTCCGGCTCGCCCGCCCGGAACACCTCGTCGACATCGCCCACATCGACGGTCTCAACGACATCCGCAGGGACGGTACAGCGCTGCGGATCGGCGCGCTCGTCACCCACCATGCCGTCGAGAAGGCCGACCTGGGACCGGAGTTCGCCGTCCTGTCACGCACCATGAGATGGATCGGACATCTGCCGATCCGCACCAGGGGCACCGTCGGCGGCAGCCTGGCTCATGCCGACGCGACCGCCGAGTGGTGCAGCCTGGCCAGGCTGCTGGACGCGCAGATCGTCGCCGAGGGTCCGGCGGGCCGGCGCACCGTGCCCGCCTCCGAGTTCTTCCTCGCCCCCTACACGACGGCGTTGCACCCCGACGAGATGATCGTCGAGATCGTCTTCCCCCGGCCCGCCCCGCATGCCGCGCTGGCCGAATACGCGGACAGGCAGGGCGATTTCGCGATCGTGTCGGCGGCCGTCGACCTGGCCGGCCGGCCGAACCGGCCCGGACCGCCGTGGGTGGTGCTCGGCGGGGTGGCCGGCACGCCGCTGGCGGTCGAGGTGGACGACTCGGTGTGGGACCCGACGGCCGCCGACCGGTACAGCCGGGTGGCGGCCGCGGTCGCGACACAGGTGGAGATCCGCGACGACGGCGAGTTCGACGCCCATTACCGGCGCGGTCTGGTGCGGACCCTGGTGCAGCGGGCATGTGAGGAGGCAGCGGCGTGAGCGCTCGGCAAGCCGGCGGCAGCACGGGCAACGGAACGTGGGTCGGCGCCTCGGTGCCGCGCCGCGAGGACCCGAGGCTGCTGACCGGCCGGGGCCGCTACGTCGACGACATCGCGGTCCCGGGCATGTTGCACGCACAGTTCGTGCGCAGTACCGAGGCCCACGCCCGCCTCCGCTCGGTCGACCTGTCCGAGGTGCGACATGTTCCCGGCGTGGTGGCCGCGTTCACCGCCGACGACCTCGGCCTGGCCGATCTCGTCGGGCGGTTGAACCGCCCCGAGAGCGAGTTCCGCACCACCCCGATGCCGGTGCTGGCCCGCGACGTCGTGCGCTTCGTCGGCGAGCCGATCGCGATCGTGGTCGCCACCGACCCCTATGCCGCCGAAGACGGACTCGAAGCGGCGGTGGTCGACTACGACCTGCTGCCTCCGGTCATGACCGAACAGGCCGCGCTGGCCGCCGGTGCGCCACTGCTGCACGCCGGGGCGCCCGACAACACCTTCGTCGACGTCACGATGTTCGCCACCGACGGGATCGACGAGATCTTCGCCCGTGCCCACACCGTCGTGGAGATCGAGCACCGCAGCGGACGCCAGAACGCGCTCCCGATGGAGACCCGCGGCGTGGTGGCGGAGTGGGTCGACCGCGACGAGCAGCTGCTGATCCGGGCCAGCACCCAGATCCCCCACATGCTGCGGGACAGCTTCGCCAACAGTGCCGGCATCGATCAGCGGCACGTCCGGGTGGTCACCCCCGACATCGGCGGCGGGTTCGGTCAGAAGGCCGCCGTGGGCCGGGAGGAGCTGGCCGCCGCCGCGGCGGCGCTGAGGCTGCGCCGACCGGTCAAGTGGATCGAGGATCGTCGCGACAACCTGACCGCGGCGTTCCTCGCCCGCGAGCAGCACTTCAAAACCCGCGGTGCCTTCGACGAGAACGGCCGCCTGCTGGCCCTCGACAACGACGTCGTGTGCGACATGGGCGCCTACTCGGTGTTCCCGTTCACCGCGGCGATCGAGCCGATGATGGCAGCCACCGAGTTGCCCGGCGTGTACGTGGTGCCCGCCTACCGGATCCGGTCCCGCGCCATCGCCACCAACAAGGCGCCGACCGCCGCCTATCGCGGCGTCAGCCGCCCGCAATGTGTGACCGTGATGGAACTGCTGATGGAGCGCGCCGCGCGCACGCTCGGCGTCGACGCGCTGGACCTGCGGCGCCGGAACCTGATCACGGTGTTCCCCTACCGTGGCGTCAACAACATCACCTACGATCCCGGCTCCTATCTGGAGTCGTTGAACCTCTGTGAACAGACGCTGCGCGACGAAGGATGGTACGACCGCAAGCGCGAGGCCGCCGCGCAGGGCAGGATTCTCGGCATCGGCTACGCCTGCTACTCCGAACGGACCGGGTTGGCCTCCGGCGCCTTCTCCGAGCGCAAACCCCGCGCGCTGATCAGCTTCGACCTGTCCGACATCACGATGGACACGTCCGGGTCCGTGCGGGTCACCACCGGCACCCTCTCGCACGGCCAGAGCCACGAGACCACGATGGCCCAGATCGTGGCCGACCGGCTGGGCCTGCCGATGGACAAAGTCAAAGTGGTGCAGGGAGACACCGAGAAGATCACCTACGGCTTCGGTTCCTTCGCGAGCCGCTCGATCACCATCGGCGGCAGCGCCGTCGCCATCGCCGCCGTCAAGCTCGCCGACCAACTCTGCGCGCTCGCAGCACATCTGATGGAAGTCGACGTCACCTCGGTCGAACTCGACGGGGACGGCGGGGTGCGGGTCCGCAACCACCCGGACAAGAGGATGTCGTTCGCCGACCTGGCTTTCGTCGCCTATCTGCAGTCGACGAAACTGCCCAAGGACATCGGACCCGGGCTGCGCGCCTCGGCCAGCTTCGACCTGGCTGCTGAAGGCGTGTTCTCCAACGCCACGCACGGCGTCGTCGTCGAAATCGACAGCGGCACGGGAGATGTCGCGATACTGCGCTACATCTGCGTCGAAGACGTCGGCGTCGCGATCAACCCGCAGGTCGTCGAGGGACAGGCCCGGGGCGGCATCGCGCAGGGCATCGCCAGCACGTTGTTCGAGCAGGTGACCTACGACGCCAACGGCCAGCCGCTGTGCCCGACGTTCATGGAGTACAAGGTGCCGACGGCGATGGAGATACCCGACATCCGCATCGAGCATCTCGAGACGCCGAGCGCACTGACCGAGACCGGTGCCAAAGGCGCGGGCGAGGGCGGCACGATCGGCGTACCGGGCGCGGTTCTCAACGCGGTCAACGACGCGCTGCGGCACACCGGCGTCGAACTGGACAGCACACCCATCCCACGCGAACTGGTCTACCGGGCACTGGAGAATCCACTGTGCTCACCGCTGGAGGCGATGGCCTCCGATCACCCGAGGGGGCTCGATGGCTGACGTGCAGCTGATTGAATTGTCGGTCAACGGGACTCGCCGCGAAGTGATCGTCGAGCCGCGGCGCACGCTGGTGGATGTATTGCGCCACGATCTCGGCCTCACCGGAACTCACGTCGGATGTGAGCACGGCATCTGCGGCGCGTGCACCGTGCTGGTTGACGGTGCCCCCGCCCGCGCGTGCCTGATGTTCGCAGCGCAGGCCGAGGGCTCGGAGATCCGCACCGTCGAATCACTGGCCGGCGAGGACGGCGCGATGAACGATCTGCAGCAGTGCTTTTCGGAGCATCACGGCCTGCAATGTGGTTTCTGCACGCCGGGTTTCCTGATGCTGGCCGAGGGCTATCTGGCCGAGACGCCGCACCCGAGCCGGGAAGAGATCCGCGAAGTCGTCGCCTCGAACCTGTGCCGCTGCACCGGCTACCAGACCATCGTCGATGCGATCGCCGACTGTGCCGAACGGCGTCGCTGCGGCGTCGGCACCGCCGCTCAGAACGGCACCGCGTCCAGCGAACGGACCACCGAGTAGCCCTGCGCCGCAGCCTCACTCGCACCGTAGCGGTCCAGCAGCACGGCCGACAGACCCGCGCCCAGTGCACCGTGCACATCGTTGATCAGCGAGTCACCGATCATCAGACACTCTTCGGGTGCCACATCGATTGCAGTGCAGGCGGACCGGAAGGCCCGCGGGTCCGGTTTGGCGCTCGGCAGCTCCGAGGAGGCGAACAGCGGCAGACCGAACGACTTCAGCGTGGTGGCCTCCACCTTGCGCCGCTGATCGCCGGCGTCACCGTTGGTCAGCAACCCCACCGAGAGCCCGGCCTCCAGCGCCCTGCGCACCGCACGCTCGGCGTCGGGGAAAGCCCGCCACGCCCGGCAGTAACTGTTCCAGTACGCGTCGAACAGCCGGTCGGCTTCGCCGTCGCTGAGATCGAGAGGGCTGAACACGTCCCGCACCCGGGCCCGGCGCTGCTCGACCTTGGTCAGCTCACCCTTCTGATACCGGCTGTAGTAGTGGGATTCCAAGCGGTACCACGTCTTCTCCAGATCCTCGGCCGGCATGTCCAGGCCCGCGTACCGGCCCCATTCCCGCAGCGCGTCCCGCGCGGCACCGCGATGGTCGAGCAACGTGTCGTCGAGATCGAAGAGGATCCCCCTGGGCCGGCGGGGCAGGTGCGCGGTGCTCAATCGGATCCGGAACCGAGGATGTGCTCGCTCATCAGTCTGGCGGCCAGTTCACCGTCACGCGCTTCGAGGGCGTCGATGAGCCGTTCGTGCTGCTGCCACGACTCCCCGTGCCGACGTGCGGTCATCGGACCGAGCAGGATCGACTGCCACAGCAACCTCATGATCGACAGCAGTATCGGTGACTCAGCGCACTCGTAGACCTTGAAGTGAAATGCCCGGTTCGCCTCGGCGTAGCGGGGGTCGTCATCGCTCATGTCGGCCATCACCGCGTTGAGCGCCCGCAATTCGGCGATCTGTTCTTCGGTGATCACGGCGGCGGCGAACTTGGCTCCCAGCGCCTCCAGCGCGGCGCGGATATCACCGTGCTCCCGCTGGACCCCGACACTCGACTTGGAGACCACCGCCCCGCGGTGCGGATCGATGGTGACGAGGCCTTCGGATTCGAGTCGCTTGAGCGCCTCCCGCACCGGGGTCTGGCTGACCCCGAATCGCGCGCCGATATCCCGCTGCCGCAACGCATCGCCGGCCTGTACCTCACCGCTGATGATCATCTGACGCATCAGCGCGCAGACGACATCCGCCTTGGACGCGAACACTGGCGCGGTCATACCGGTAGTCGGCTCAGGTGTCATTCCAGACCTCCGTGATCCTTCGCGCCGCCGCGCGCTCCCCACAATCGCCGATGGTATATCACCGGGCCGGGGGCGGTTGCAGCGCTGCGCTCACCGTGACCCGACCCAGCCGGCCAGCCGGCGGTCGAGCGGTTTGAACGCGATGAACTCCACTGCCCGCATGATCACCACGAAGATCAGCGCATAGGCGATCATCTCCGCGGGCCGCAGCAGCCGGAACGAGTAATAGATCTGTGCCCCAACACCGTTCGGCTGCGTGAGCGCTTCCATCAGCACGACGATCTTCCAGGAGAACGCCAGCGAGGTCCGCATCGAGGCCAGCGCGATCGGGGCGATCTGGCGGCCCAGGACATCGACGAAGTACGAGCGTCGTGAGAGCTTGTAGACCCGGCTCATCTCGTCGAGGTTGCGGTCGCGGTTACGGACCCCGCTGTCGGCCCCGTGCACGACGAAAGGAATCACGGCGAGCACCAGCGCGAGCATCCCGACCTCCTGGTCGGTGCCCAGCAGCAGGACCGCGAAGATGAAGTACATCGGGTCGGGGATCGCCAGGCCGACCACGACCAGCGGTCGGGCGAAGGCTTCGAACGGCCGCCACAGCCCCATCGCCGATCCGATCAGGATGCCCAGCACCGTCGCCGCGACGAAAGCGATCAGCAGTCGCAACAACGTGATTCCGAGATCGCTGTACGTGCTCGACCGGCCGAGCAGCGACACGATCGCCTCGGCGATCGCGGGTATTCCGGGAACCCACCCGGAGGACATGAACGCCACGACCTGCCAAGCGGCCACGATGAGACCGATCGCCACGACGACGGACAGCGGCTTGGCGCGTTCCCGTTTCGTTCCGGCGGCCGACGCCGCGCCGGCCAACGGATCCGTGGTGTCCACGGTGCTCATTCGGCACCCCAGATTTCGAGCACCCGCCGCACCACATCGCCTTCCAACTGTGACAGCGCGGGGCTGTCGTAGTCCCGTGGCCGGGGCAGCTCCACGTCGATGATCTCGACCAGCGACGCAGGTCCCTTGGTGAAGATGGCCACCCGGTCGGCGAGGAAGAGCGACTCCCGGATCGAGTGCGTCACGAACACGAAAGTGCGGTTGGTGCGGTGCCACACCTCCAGCAGTTCGGCGCGCATGGTGCGGGCCGTCACCTCGTCCAGGGTGCCGAACGGCTCATCCATGAGCACGACGTCGGAATCGATGGACAGGGCACGGGAGATCGAGGCGCGTTGCCGTTGCCCGCCGGACAGCTGATTGGGCCACCTGTCGCGCAGGTGCTCGATCTGCAGCATCGACAGGTACTCGGTGATCCGCTGCTGCCATTCGGACTTCGGGATCGACGTCGCCGCGAGCACGGTTTCGATGTTCTGCGCCACGGTCAGCCAGGGCAACAACCGGTGCTCCTGGAAGACATAGCCGATCGACGGTGCCGTGGCGCGGGAATGCTGACCGACCGACTGTCCACCCACGCTGATGCTGCCCTGGGACACTCCCAACAGACCGGCGGTCGCCTGCAGCAGAGTGGATTTCCCGCAGCCACTCGGGCCGAGAATTGCCAGGAACTCCCCCGCCCGGACATCGAGGCTGATGTTCTCGACCGCCACCGCCCCGTTCGGATAGGTGACCTCGACGTCGCGGAAGCTGATCTGCGGCTCGGCGTTCCGGCTCTGCACGTCAACGGACATCTTGGAACCTCCAACGCATGAAGTGGTTCTCCAAAGGTCTGAGCACCACGTATTCGACGAACAGCAGGATCACGACGAATGTCACGATCCACAACACCACCTCGTCGATGAGGAAACGGTCGTACGCCTTGGTGAAACTGGCTCCCATGCCGCTGTTGACGGCGAACACCTCGGCGAGGACCACGACGCGCCACGCGTGCGCGTTCTCACTGCGCACCGCGGCGAACGCGTACGGGATCAACTGCGGGACGACGACTTTGCGGAGCCGACGGCCCCGGGAGAACCGGTAGACCTCGGCCATCCCGTCCAGCCTCGGATCCATCAGTTGCAGGCCGCCGCGCAACGTGATCACCATGAACGGCCAGATGACCAGCACGACGACGGCGTAGACGCCGATCTCCGAGCGGTGAAAGATGAACAGCGCCAACAACGCTGCCACGGTGCTCGGAATCGCGATGGCCAGCGACACGTACACGTCGACGACCTGACCGACCAGCCCGCCGCGCAGGCTCAGGATGGCACCGGCCAGGCCGAGCACCAGACCGATCACGACCGAGATGACCACGCGCTGAAACGTCGCACCGATGTTCCGGTAGATGTCGGGGTCGGAGAAGAACTCCGTTGCGGCGCCGGCGACCTCGGGGATGGTGGGGAGCAGATCGGAACTGGCGCTCCACACCTGCCAGGCCAGCACCACCAGGGCGAGCGCGAGCACGGACAACAGCTTGTCGCGAAGCCGGGCCGCGGCGGAGCGGGAACTCCGCCGCGGCCGCTTCGACCGTCCGGCGCCGGGGGTGGCCGTCACCTGTGGACCGACGGAACCCGTCGGAAGCGTTCTGCTTCGGCCGGTCACGATTCTTCGAGGTTCACCGCGACAGGTTGTGCGGGCATCGCGTCGATGAGCAGCTTGCGATCGGCGAACAGCTGCAGCCAGTCCATCGTTCCGTCGACGTCCTGCTGGGACCACTCGGTGGGATAGCAGGGCAGATCGGCGCAGTACTTGACGAAGGCGTCGAGCTCGGCGTCATCGCGCAGCGCCAGGATCTCCGCGTACTTCGGCTCCTTCAAGATCTCGTAGTTGCTGTCGGCGATGACGCCCACGGCCTCGAACCATGCGTCCCGCGCCTTGAGCGCCAGGTCCCGGTTCTCATCCAGCCACTCGGTCCTGGCAGCCAGCAGCGCCAAGTTGGGTGAATAGCCGCCGGTGTGCTCGGCCCACGCCTTCGCCGGTTGGAAGATGTACTTACCGGGCCCGATCATCGTCGCTCGCAGGGCGAACGGCTCGTAGTCGAAGATGGCGTCGACCTGACCCGAGGCCATCAGTTCGGGCAGCGCCGCGGCGCCGGCCTCCCGCAGGTCGAGATCGTCCTGGATCTTGATGCCGTACAACTCTTCGAACATGACGTTGATCGCGGTGGTGGTCCCGGTGTCGAGCCCGAAGTGGCCGACCCGCCGGCCACGCAGGCCCTCGGGATCGTTGATGCCGGACGCGTCGGAGGCGACGACGCCGGTCATCATGTTGAGGGCTCCCGCGAATCCCACCGCGTTCTTGCCCTCCTGCTGCGCGATCGCCAGGCTGATGCCGTCCTGATCGGTGGCGATGTCGCTTTCGCCCAGCAGGAACGTGCTCAGGCTGGCGTCGGGGTCGACGACGACCTCGGCCGCCTGGAAGCCGTGCTTCTTGTCGATCCCCTGATCGATCATGATCTGCAGCGGGATGGAGGCCGGGTCCGATTCGAGCACCTGGAACCGCACCACCGGCGTGCCGTCGTCACCGCCGGCGTCACTGCCGCCGCCTCCTGTGCTGCATGCGGTCGCGGTGACCAGCATCGCCATTCCTAGCGCAGCGGCCGCGAACTTCTTCGCTGTGTCGGACATCGTTCCAACTCCCTTGGGCAGACCCTGCGCCCGCACTGACACGGACGACAAGGTGAACACTAACTGGTGTATGGTATGTAATGTTTCATTTCGGCCGGATTACGTGACGTTACGTCCTGACACTCACTCGGTTGCGGTGCCGGCGCCGGTCATCGACGCCGATATCGACCTCGGATCGCGCGGGGTCCACGTCCCGTTGCTCACGCCGAGGACGAAGCGTTCGACGAAGTGGTTGAACAGGGCCGGCTCCTCGATGTTCGAGACGTGACCGGTGCGGGGCAGGATGGCCAGGCCCGCCCTGGGGATCGTGCGTTTGAGCATCAGGTCGGCTTCGAGGACACCGTTGTCCTCGTCGCCGGCGATGATCAGGACCGGTGTCTCGCACCTGCGGAGTTCCTCGGTCATCTCGAACAGCATGGGCCGGGTGATCTGAACGTTGCGCATGGTCAGGGCGGCGCCCACCGGGTCGTGTTCGGCGAGGATGCGGACGTGCTCGGCGTGGCCGCGCGGGTCCTTGGCCTCGAACTGCACGCGGGCCGGGCCAACGCCGTACCACCGCGACAGACTCTGCGACCCCTCGTTCTCGAAAGCGTCGGCGATCAACGCTGATTCGGCCCGGAACGTCGGGTTGATCGCCGGGTCTGCACCGTAGCCGCACCCGGCGACGACGGCTCCGATACAGCGCTCGGGCATGCGCAGTGCGAAGTGCAGCGCGGCGAACCCTCCCATCGAATTGCCCACCACGTACGCCTTGTCGACGCCCGCCCCGTCGAGGATCGCGGCGATGTCGGCGGCCGCCCGGCCCTGACTGTAGTGGGCAGGGTCGGCGGGGACGTCGGACGGCGGAAAACCGCGCGCTGCGAACGTGATACAGCGGTACCAGCGGGAGAAGTGCCGCATCTGGGGCTCCCACGACCGGTGATCCCCGCCGAACTCGTGGACGAACACCATGGGGATCCCGGCGCCCGCCTCTTCGTAGTAGAGCCGGAAACCGTCATCGGTAGGGGCGTACGGCACGGTGTGTCAGCGCTCCATCAGTGGCTTGCGCTGTCCGCCGTCGATTGGGATGTGCGCGCCGTGCAGGGTGGTTGCCAGGTCCGAGGCCAGGAAGGCGACCAGCGCGGCCACCTCTTCGGGCTGGGTGATCTTGCCGACCGGGATCGAGGCCTCCGCGCGCCGGCGCGCCTCCGCCTGATCCACGCCCATGTCGCGGGCGAACGCCTTCTCCAGCGTGTCCCAGCGGTCTGTGTCCACGGGCCCCGGGTTGACGGTGTTGACTCGAATTCCCTTGGGCCCGTATTGGTCGGCGATCGAAGAGGCGAAGTTGATGTCAGCGGCGTTGGCGGCGCCCGCGGTCATCTCCCAGAAACTCGGCTTAAGGCCGTCATTGCCGACGACGAGCACGATCGAGCCCGATCCGGCCTTGACCATGTGCGGCACCACGGCGCGCACGGTCCGGACATAGCCGAGGAACTTCAACCCCAGGCTCTCCAGCCACTGTTCGTCGGTGAGCTCCTCGAGAAGCCCTCCCGGCGAGCTGCCCGCACAGGTGACGAGGATGTCGACCGACCCGAGCGCGTCCATCGCCTCCGCCACGCAGCGATTCACGTCCTCGGTCCGGCTCATGTCGCCGGCGAGCGGAACCACCTTGCGTCCAGTGGAATTCGAGATCTCCTTGGCGGTGGCCTCCAGGTCCGACGCCGTGCGCGCGGTGATCGCGACGTCGACTCCCTCACGGGCGAGTTGCCACGCCACCGCGCGCCCGATCCCTTTGCTGGCGCCGGTGACGAGAGCCGTCTTGTCGGTGAGGTTGAGTTCCATGGTTCCCCTTCTGATCGGTGATATTTGGTATACCATAGCGCGGTATTAGCGCTTGCGCAGCGGAACCGCGCCGGAGAAGTTCTTCTCGTTCTGCGCCCGTTCCACCCGCAGACGCGTGAGAAGCTCCGGCGCGGAGGCGATCTGCTTGATCCGTGCCGTGGCGCCGGCGTCGAGAGCGGCCAGCCCGTGCAGCAGCTCGGTCGCGGCGGTATCGGGTTCGGCCGAGATCTCGTCGGCCAACCCGTACTGCACGGCCTCGGAGGCGCGCAGCCACCGCTGCCCGAGCATCAGGGACAGTGCCCGCCCGCGGCCCACAAGGTCGGGCAGAATCCAAGCGCCCACTGCCAATCCGTGTGCCGGGCCGGCCCATTTCCACGCCGCCTGGGGACCGGCGATCCGCACGTCCGCCGCCGCGGACAGCTGTGCGCCGCCGCCGACCGCCGGACCGTCCACGACCGCGATGACCACGCCGGGCCGGGTGACCATCAGCTCGTAGAGCGCGTAGAGCCGGTCACTGACCAGCCGGCGTTCGTCATCGTCGATCCGCAGATCCGCGCCGCTGCAGAAGATCCCGGCGCGGCTGCTCCGGATCACCGCGACCGCGGACGGATTCTCCCCGAGCGCCGCGCTGATCGCGTCGACGGTGGCCAGTCGCAACGAGTTTCGCCGCTCCGGGGTGTTGAGGCTGAGCACCACCGCCCCTGCGGGCCCGGCCGTCGACTCGACACCGGGGCCGCTCACGAAAACGCCGCCACCCCGGTCAGCGCCTTGCCGATCACCAACGCATGCACTTCCTCGGTTCCCTCGTAGGTGAGCACCGATTCGAGGTTGGTCATGTGCCGGATGACCGGATACTCCAGACTGATGCCGTTGGCGCCCAGGATCGTTCGCGCAGTCCGGCACATCTCGATCGCCGCGCGGACGTTGGCCAGCTTCCCGATGCTGACCTGCTCGGGCCGCAGTTGCCCGGCGTCCTTGAGCCGGGACAGGTGCAACGCCAGGGTCAGTCCCTGGCTCAACCGGACTGCCATGTCGGCGAACTTCTGCTGCGTGAGCTGGAATCCGGCGATGGGCTTGCCGAACTGTGTCCGGCTGCCCGCATAGTCGAGTGCGGCTTCGAAGGATGCGCGTCCGGCGCCGAGCGCGCCGAAGAGGATGCCGAACCTGGCCTCGTTGAGGCACGACAGCGGGCCCCGCATCCCGACGACACCCGGCAACACGGCATCGGCCGGCAGCCGGACGTCGTCGAAGACGAGCTCTCCGGTCGCCGACGCCCGCAACGACATCTTGTGGTGGATCTCGCGCTGCTCGAAACCGGGGAGTCCGCTGGGCACGACGAATCCGCGGACGCCCTCGTCGGTCCTGGCCCACACCACCGCGACGTCGGCGATCGAGCCGTTGGTGATCCAGGTCTTGACCCCGTTGAGAATCCAGTCCGGACCGTCCCTGCGCGCGCTGGTGCGCATGGACGCCGGATCCGACCCGCTGTCGGGTTCGGTGAGGCCGAAGCACCCGATGTACTCGCCGGACGCCATACCCGGCAGCCACTGCTGCCGTTGTTCCTCGGAGCCGTAGGTCCTGATCGGGAACATGGCCAGCGAACCCTGCACCGAGACGAACGACCGCAGCCCCGAGTCACCGGCTTCGAGCTCCAGGCACGCCAGCCCGTACGCGGTGGCCGACGTCGCCGCACAGCCGTACCCCTCCAGATGCATACCGAGCAACCCGATGTCGCCCAGCGGCCCGGCCAGCTCACGGGCGGGGAAACGGCCTTCCTCGAACCAGTCCGAGACGCCGTCGAGCACAGCCGATCTCACGAACTCGCGCACCGTCTCGGTGATCGCCTGCTCGTCGTCGCTCAGCATCGTCTGCAGCCCGATCGGATCCACCGGGGACAGTGCCGTCATCGCATACCCTTCTCTCGTGCTGATCGCTCGATCATCAATGCTGTTCTGAGGCAGGCATCTTCGCGGCCCGGCGGCGCCATGACCTGGACACCGACGGGCAGTGCTCCGGCGCCCGTCGCGGGCACCGACACCGCCGGGATACCGGTCACGGCGGCCAGGGCCGCGTAACGCGTCAGCGCGGCGTCGACGTGCTCGGGCCTCCCACCGAGTTCGACGGTGGCCGCTGTGCGCAACGGCGCCACGCACGGGGACATGGGCGTCAGCATCACATCGACGTCGTTGTCGGCGAAGAGTGCGGCGGTTTCCGCCCTGAGCGTGCCGGCGGCCCGGTCGAGGGTGTCGTCGTCCAGCGCCAGGTCGGCACCCAGCGTCAGCAGCGCCCGGGCTTCCGGGCCGTAGCCGTGCGGGTGGCCGCGGACGTCGTCGCCGTACAGCGCTTCCGAGCAGACCAGCATGCGCAGCAGGGACACCCCGGCGCTCAGCCGCGGAAGCACGGTGTCGATGTCGACGAGGGCGGCGCCCGTACCGACCAGCGCGGCGATGGTGGCACGGTAGGCGTCCTCGACCGCGGTGTCGATTCGGCCCAGGTGCGAGAGGTACCCGATCCGCCAGCCGCGCAGGTCGGCGTCTGCGGGCATCACCGTGGCGCCGGTCAGCGTTTCGAAGAGCAGCGCCGTGGTCTCGACACAGTCGCCGAGGGGGCCGACGACATCCTGCGCGGATGCGAGTTCGGTTACCCCGGCCCGACTGATCATGCCGTGGGTGGGCCGCAGGCCCACCACGCCGCACAGTGCGGCCGGGATGCGGATCGAGCCGCCGGTGTCCGTGCCCAGCGCGCCTGCCGTCACTCCCGCGGCGACCAGCGCGGCCGATCCGCCCGACGAGCCGCCGGCCATGCGCCGGGGATCCACCGGGCCCTCGATCGTCGCGGTGGTGACCCCCCAGGCCATCTCGTGCATCGCCGCCTTGCCGGCACACCGGGCGCCGTGGTCGGCCAGTGTCTGCCACGCCGTCGCGGACACGATGGGAAAACGCCATTGTCCGCCCGGCGTGCCGTTGCGGGTGGGCAGCCCGGCGACATCGATGTTGTCCTTGACCGCCACCGCGAGACCTGACAGCGCACCGGTGCGGGGCTGACCGTCAGCCGAGGGCGGGCCGACCAGCCAGCCACGGTGGCCGGCGGTTCCGGAAGCGTCCGGCGATGCCGAATGCTGCGGCACCGCAGCGGATCTGGTCTGGCCGCGGCGCCCCTCCGGCCACCGCGGATCACGCTTCGGCTGCACGACCTCGAGGGCGGTGGATGCCTCATCGAGATGGCCGAGGTGCCGGTGTCGCCGCCGATGAGCTGGTTGCCCGAACGCGTGGCGCTGGCCATCGCCTTCCCGCG
>NZ_LMVQ01000056.1 GCF_001545925.1 Mycobacterium sp. NAZ190054
TGTGCGAGCGCGTCGCGTTGCTGCCCGGTGCCGATACCCGGGCGTTCGTCGACATCGATTCACTACTGCGGCCGGTCTTCGGTCACGCCAAACAAGGTGCCAGCTACGGCCACACCAAAATCGCCGGCAAGCAAATCTTGCGCAAAGGGCTCTCGCCGTTGATCACCACGATCAGCACTGCCACCGGTGCGCCGGTGATCACCGGCGCCCGGTTGCGGGCGGGCAAGACCAACTCGGGCAAGGGCGCGGCCCGCATGATCGCCCAAGCAGTGGCCACCGCCCGCGGGGCTGGGGTCACCGGACAGATCCTGGTGCGCGGCGACTCCGCCTACGGCAACAGCACCGTCGTGGCGGCCTGCCGTCGGGCCGGTGCCAGGTTCTCGCTGGTGCTGACCAAATCGGCCACCGTGGCCGCGGCCATCGCGACGATTCCCGACGACGCTTGGACCCCGGTCAAGTATCCCGGCGCGGTCCGTGACCCCGACACCGGCGGATGGATCTCCGATGCCGAAGTCGCCGAAACCACCTACACAGCTTTCGGTTCCACCGACCGGCCAGCCACCGCGCGGTTGATCGTGCGCCGGGTCAAAGATGCCCGCTACCCCGACGCACTGTTCCCGGTATGGCGGTATCACCCGTTCTTCACCGACTCCGACGAACCCGTCGATGCCGCTGATATCACCCACCGCCGCCACGCCATCATCGAAACGGTGTTCTCCGATCTCATCGACGGACCTCTGGCCCACATGCCCTCGGGGCGGTTCGGCGCCAACAGCGCGTGGCTACTCTGCGCCGGGATCGCCCACAACCTGCTGCGCGCCGTCGGAGTGCTCGCCGGCGGCGCTCACGCAGTCGCCCGTGGCGCTACCCTGCGCCGCAAGATCGTCACCATTCCCGCCCGGCTGGCCCGGCCTCAACGCCGACCGATCCTGCACCTGCCCAGTCACTGGCCCTGGGCTGACCACTGGCTCACATTGTGGCGCAACACCATCGGATACAGCCCACCACGACCAGCAACACCCTGACCGCCCCGCCGAACAGGCCCTACCGGAACACACAGGAAAAGCTGGACAGACCAGCGACTACCTCGTGCCCACACCCCTACACGACGAAAAACAACCCCAGCAGACACATCAACCACTTCAGTCCACGGATCGAGGCTAAGGGCCCGCAAATGGGTGCAAGCGCCAGCGTCGATTGATGCCAACCGCGACCGGATAAACGCGGTCGTCCGGAAGATGACGACGGAGATTCCGGATCCGGAGTTGAGGATTGAACGAAAACAGCGACATTGGGTTGGCGGAACCTCTCGTACGCTGAGTGGGAAGACACTGCAGAAGACCAACCGGCGGGTCACTTCGACATGGAAGGGATTGAAGATGATCGGTCACCAGCGGGAGTTGGTCGCGTGACTACGCCGCCTCCCGGGCAATGGCCGCCGCCTCGACCGCCGTCGGAACCGACCAAGGGCGACCCGCGGGGTGGGCTGTGGGGCCCGCAATCTTCGGATCAGCAGCAGGCAAGCTCCCGAAGCATCGGCGGTGGCAAGTGGGCCCTCGGCGGGCTCGCAGTGCTGGTAATTGTCGTGGTGACCGTTGTTGCAACCATCCTTGTCCTAAAACCGGACTCGGACTCTTCCAACCCACCTATCGCATCTACACCGCAGAGTGCGACGGTTGATACTTCCGATATTGCGAGTGCCAATGATAGAAGCCCCGCCGGGATTATTCTCGACGATCCGACCTGCCAGAGTTGGACGCCGATCGCAGCGGCGTTTGGGCACGCTTCCAGCGGCGGTTGGGACACCCGTGACCCCGCTATCCCTGCAACGAACTGGACTCCGGAACAGAGGATGCAATACGAGGCGGTCGAAGTCGCTTTACGTGATGCGGCAGACCGCACAGTCGAGTTGGCACGTCAAACGCCGCATCGAGTGATGCGCGAGATCTACGAACAGTTCATTGCATACAGCCGCGAATACGTCTCGCGGATTGACTCCTACACCGAAAGAGCCGACATATTTGCGCGTGTCGCGGTCAGCACCTCTGAAGCTTTGAGTGGTATATGCGGCGCTATCACTTACGGGGCTGCAGGGGCGCGAGCACCTTTAGTACCTCCCGCAGGACCACCTATAAGTGTTGCTTCTCCTGCCGATCCGGGAAGTGCGGAAGTTTTTCTAAGCGAAGCTAATCCGGTATGCCCAGAGTGGCTCAAGGTGGTCAACAAATTCCTCGCGGATACTGAAGCGTGGCGATCGATCGATCCGAATACTCCGGCGACGGAGCTCACCCAAGAAGAGCGCGCAATAAATGCCTCCGTCATGCCGATTATGGAGGCGTTCGCGACCGAAACCCAGTTGCTCGGAAACCGAAGCGATAATGCAGTCTGGGCTGACTACGCAACCTTGAGCGCACAGTACCGTAGAGCCTACGTAAGTGCCCTGTCAACGTACACCGTCGCCGACGACTACTTGCAGTTAGCAGCCGGTTCTGTGGCTGGCGCGATTTCGAGCGCGTGTGAGGCTGTCGGGACGTAGATATGGGAATTCCGAAGGCGTTTGGCGAGTACATCGAAGAGATGACAGAACCGGCTGGTTGGCCGGACATTGACGAGGAAGGACTGAATGCCCGTGCTGCCGAGCTAGTCGAAAAGGTCTGCCAGGTCATCGGCGTTCTTGCCAGTTGGCAACGTGAACACTCTCACATCTTTGAAGGAAATGTCTGGTCCGGCGGTGCGGCAAATGCTGCAAGCGGCGCCGTCCAAACCCGCATAGATGAAATGTTGCGTGTCTACCAACACCTCGAAAAAGCGATCGCTTGGTACACGATGGTGGCCCGGGTAATAACGCAGACCAAGGTTTCGGTGAATCAGAACCTCGAATACGCGCAAGAATTCTTCAAGACAACTCGAAGCTCGCCCGACCTAGATGCTGCCGAAAAGGAGGCAGCAATACAAGCGTGGGTCGTAGCAACAAATGCGTTGAACACTGGAATTGTGGCGAGCGCTGTGCCACAGGTCGTGCCCTTCGAAATGTGGCAACCGCCGCCACTACCTACACGCTCGCCCACCCCAGTACCGGGCGATGGCGCATCTCCGTCATCCGCACCTGTCCCATCCCGAGTACCACCACGACCAACAAGATCCGGTATCGAGCGATTGCTAGCGGGGTCTGCGCCAGGACGTGGCGTGGCTCCACCTGTCGATCCGACACGTTCAACCCCTGATGGCGGCGCCGCCGCTCCATTCGATCCTGCACAGAGTCTGTCCACTACCCAACAAGCGAGTTCCGGCGGCGCTCCCACAAGCCCCAGCGGCCTGGCCAGCCCCAGCTCCCCCTCAAGCCCTTCTTCCAGCTCACCCTCCAGCTCGCTAGGCACATCTAGCGGATCGTCCGGCGGCGCCAGCTCGCCCTCCGGATCACCGGCATCGTCCACAGCCAGCCCGTCCTCCTCATCGGGATCCCCGTCAACCGGCGCTGCCTCCCCCACGGGAGCAGCAGCTGCCGGGCAAACCACGGGGGCGGCCCCCGCCGACGCGGCCAAGGCCTCCCGAGCCACACCGATGCAGCCGTTGAGCAATCAGGCTTCACCGCCGCTTGCGTCCTCCACGCCCGCGTCGTCGCCAGCACCTGCCCCTCCGCCCAACAGCCAACCCGCCGCGGCGGCTCCCCCGCCGAACGTACGATTCCTGACGCCACCCACCCCCGGGAACCCATCGGACCCGCCCGGCATCTAACCGGTATGCAGGAACTCGTCGTGGCTTCAGAGGCGCTCGCCGACGGGCGGGTGACGCGTCAGGACCTTCGCCGGCGCTTCGTGAAGCTGCACCACAACGTGTACGCCCCGCGCGAGATGACGTTGACCGCGAGAGACCGCGCTTGCGCGGCGTGGCTGTGGTCGCAACGCAAAGCGACATTGGCCGGGCTCTCGGCTGCCGCGATGCACGGCGCCCGTTGGCTGCCCTCCGATGCCCCGGCCGAGCTCACCCGAGTTCGAGCCGGTTGCGCGCCGGGTATCGTGGTGCACCGCGGCGCCCTCGCCGACGACGAGGTGTGCCTGATCCAGAGCATCGACTGCACTACCGCCGCGCGCACCGCCTATGACATCGGACGGCGAATCGCCGGTGACGAGGCCGTCGTGCGCATCGACGCGCTGCTCAACGCCACCCGTTGCCCACCGTCGGACGTCGACGCGATCGTCGCCCGCTATCCGGGGGCGCGGGGAATCCGCCGGGTACGCAAGGCGATGGGCCTGGTGGACGGGGGCGCCGAATCACCCCAGGAGACACGAGTGCGACTCCTGTTGACGCGCAAAGGTTTACCGCGCCCGGTCACGCAGATCCCGATCAGCGACGACACCGGCAAAGTGGTGCGCCGCATCGACATGGGCTGGCCCGAGCACCTGGTCGGTGTCGAATACGACGGCGAACAACACTGGACGGACCCCGACACCCACGCCGAAGACATCGAGAGGCTGGAATTCCTCGCGGAGCGAGGGTGGATCATCGTGCGGGTCAGCGCGCGTCAGCTGCGCGACGCACCCGAGGACATCGTGAGCCGGGCCAAGGCGGCCTTGGCCCGGCAGACCCTCAGCCTTTGACGAGCGTGAACTGCCCGACGTTGGTGATGCCGCGGCGGAAGAAATCCGCGCAGCCGGTCAGGTAGTGCATGTAGCGCTGGTAGACCTCGGGCGAGGTCAGCCTGATCGCCTCCTGCTGGTTGGCCTCCAGATTGGCCGCCCACATGTCGAGCGTGCGGGCGTAGTGCGGCCGGAGCAGATGGGTGCGCTCCAGCGTGAACCCGGACCCGGCCGCGAGCTGCTCGATGTCCTCGACCGCAGGCAGCTGCCCACCCGGGAAGATCTCGGTGCCGATGAACTTCATGAACTTCAGGTCCGAGATGGTCAGCTTGATCCCGTTGTCGCGGAAGAACTTCTGCGTGTGCGCCAGGATCGTGTGCAGCAGCATGCGGCCGTCGGCGGGCAGGATGTCGTAGGCCCGCTCGAAGAACAGTGGGTAGCGCTCGGCCTTGAACGCCTCGAACGCACCGATCGAGACGATGCGGTCGACGGGCTCGTCGAACTCCTCCCAGCCCTGTAGCCGCACCTCGGCCTTGCGGTCGGTGTCCAGGCTGGCCATCAGCGCCTTGCTGTACTCGAACTGGTTGCGGCTCAACGTGATACCGATGACATTCACGTCGTACTTCTCGACAGCACGGCGCAGGGCGCCGCCCCAGCCGCAGCCGACGTCGAGGAGTGTCATCCCCGGCTCCAGGTTCAGCTTCCCCAACGCGAGGTCGAACTTGGCGATCTGCGCTTCATCGAGCGTCATGTCGTCACGCTCGAAGTAGGAACACGTGTACCCCATCGTCGGCCCCAGGAAGAGCGCGAAGAACTCGTTGGACACGTCGTAGATCGACTGCGATTCCTCGTAGTAAGGAGACAGATCAGACACGGCATTCGACATGCGGCAGGCAACCCCTAGCGGTTCGTCGGCCGGCGCAGAGGCAGCGGCCACCGGGCGGGCCGAACCGGGCCCTGCCGCAGTACCGGCTGCCTGCTTAACCGGCGCGTCAACATTTCGCCTCGCAGGGTAACGAAGCCGGGCACCGAATGCATATGCAGGCTTAGTAGTTGTAGAAGCCCTTGCCCGACTTCTTGCCGAGTTGACCGGCCTCGACCATGCGCTGCAACAGCGGCGGAGGGGCGAGGTTCGGGTCCTTGTACTCGTCGTACATCGAGTCGGCGATCAACTTCATCGTGTCCAGTCCGATCAGGTCGGACAGCCGCAACGGCCCCATGGGGTGTGAGAGCCCGGCCACGATCGCGGTGTCGATGTCCTCGACGGTGGCCACTCCGGCCTCGGCCATCCGGATCGCCGACAGCAGGTAGGGCACCAGCAGCGCGTTGACGATGAAGCCGGACCGGTCGCCGCAGCGCACCACTTTCTTGCCCAGCACCTCGGTCGCGAACTGCTCGACGCGCGCGAGGGCCTCGTCGGACGTGACCAGCGTGTTGATCAGTTCGACCAGCGGCAGCACCGGCACCGGGTTGAAGAAGTGCAGGCCCAGCACCCGGCTCGGGTTCTTCGTCGCGGCGGCGATCTTCATGATCGGGATGCTGGAGGTGTTCGACGCCAGCACCGCGTCGGGATCGGTGACGACCTCGTCGAGCTGGGCGAAGACCTTGGCCTTGACGGCCTCGTCCTCGACGATCGCCTCGATGACGAGCTGCCGGTCGGCGAGGTCGGCGAGGTTCGTCGTGAACGACAACCGCGCGAGCGTCACCTCGAAGTCGTCGGCGGCCAGCTTGCCCTTGGCCTTGGCGCGCTCCAACGATGCGGTGATGCGGTCGCGGCCCGCGTCGACGAACTCCTGCGAAGGTTCGTAGACCACGACGTTCGCGCCCGCCTTCGCCGCCACCTCGGCGATCCCCGAGCCCATCTGCCCGGCGCCGACGACGCCGACTCGTTCAATACTCACAACTTCTCCTCACCACAGCATCAGGCCCCGCCCAATATAAGGACGGGGCCTGATGACACGAACGACGACCTAGTGGAACTGGCCTTCTTCGGTCGAGCCGGCCAGCGCCGTGGTCGAGGAGGTCGGGTCCACGGTGGTGGCGATCCGGTCGAAGTAGCCGGCGCCCACCTCGCGCTGGTGCTTGGTCGCGGTGTAGCCGCGCTCCTCGGCCGCGAACTCGCGCTCCTGCAGCTCGACGTAGGCGCTCATCTGGTTGCGGGCGTAGCCGTGGGCCAGATCGAACATCGAGTAATTGAGCGCGTGGAAGCCGGCCAGCGTGATGAACTGGAACTTGAAGCCCATCGCGCCGAGCTCCTTCTGGAACTTCGCGATCGTCGCGTCGTCGAGGTGCTTCTTCCAGTTGAACGACGGCGAGCAGTTGTAGGCCAGCATCTGGTCGGGGAACTCGCTCTTGACGCCCTCGGCGAACTTCTTGGCCAGCTCCAGGTCCGGGGTGCCGGTCTCCATCCAGATCAGGTCGGAGTACGGCGCGTAGGCCTTGGCGCGGGCGATGCAGGGCTCAAGACCGTTCTTCACCCGGTAGAAGCCCTCGGCGGTGCGCTCACCGGTGATGAACGGCTGGTCGCGCTCGTCGACGTCGGAGGTGATCAGCGTGGCGGCCTCGGCGTCGGTGCGGGCGATGACGACGGTCGGCACGCCTGCGACGTCAGCGGCAAGACGCGCGGAGGTCAGGGTGCGGATGTGCTGCTGGGTCGGGATCAGCACCTTGCCACCGAGGTGGCCGCACTTCTTCTCCGAGGCCAACTGGTCCTCCCAGTGCGAACCGGCGACACCGGCGGCGATCATCGCCTTCTGCAGCTCGTAGACGTTCAGTGCGCCGCCGAAGCCGGCCTCACCGTCGGCGACGATCGGGGCCAGCCAGTTCTCGACGGAGGTGTCGCCCTCGACCTTGGCGATCTCGTCGGCGCGCAGCAGCGCGTTGTTGATGCGGCGGATCACCTGCGGCACCGAGTTGGCCGGGTACAGGCTCTGGTCGGGGTAGGTGTGGCCGGACAGGTTCGCGTCGCCGGCGACCTGCCAACCGGACAGATAGATGGCCTTGAGGCCGGCGCGGACCTGCTGGACAGCCATGTTGCCGGTCAGCGCGCCGAGGGCGTTGACGAAGTCCATGTCGTGAAGCTGCTCCCACAGCACCTCGGCGCCGCGGCGGGCCAGGGTGTGCTCCTCGACGACGTGACCCTGCAGGGCGACGACGTCGGCCGGGGTGTAGGTGCGGGTGATGCCCTTCCAGCGGGGGTTGTGGTCCCAGTCGTGCTGGATCTGCTCGGGCGACTTCGGCGTGCCAACGGTCGACATTGGGCTGCTCCTTCGTTGTTGCAAATCGCTGACGATCTTGCGAACTTCAGCGGTTGTTAAGGCTCCAGCGGTTCGCTGGCTTGCTAATCAGAGGATGCCCCAACCCGTTACCGCAGTTCCACCCGTTTCCAGTGCCAATTTCGGCCAACGAAATCAGCCAATTTGCAAATATTGCAAAGCCTTGGCTTGCTGAACCGGTTCAGAAGCTACTGACGAGTAGCGAATTCCCGCAGGTCAGTACGCCCGTACTGTTTGGCGGCTAAGTACAGAGTGGGAAGATCGCCGCGACCGCTTTCGTCTCGTCGCCGACGGCATATGTGAGCGTTGTAACAGTCCGATCGGCGAGTTCTTCCCCGAATTGATCGGTGCTGCCCGCCGAGTGGACGTGCCGGAAGATCTCCAGCTTGTCGCCGAGGGCGACCGGCAGGTCGTGTTCGATCGTCACCCGCAGCGGCGCCTTCATCAGCTCGGGCCGCGAGTCGAGGTAGTCCTCCACGACGCTCCAATACACCGAGTTGTTCATGTGGTCGAAGATGTCGATGTCACTGACCCGGACGGGGAATTCGCGGATGTGCACCGCATCCTCGCGGCGGCCGGCCTTCAGATACGGCTTCCAGCGCAACCGCGTCTCGCTGGTGGTGCGGCGCAGCCCCTCGATGAAGTCGTCCGAGATACGCGCGGGCCCCTGGGTCTCACGGTTGATGTTGATCCAGAACGCCTCCGACTCGACGAGGCCCCCACTCCGCTTCCCGTCGATGCGCACCCGCATCTCGCACCACCGGTTCGACGTGCCCGAACACCAGCGCCGAAGGCGCAGCATGTCCTTGAACACGATGGGCTCGATCATGTCGATCATCGTGCGCCGCACGATCCACAGCGGATGGGTCTCCTCGTAACCCATCTCCCGCAGCTGATCGGTACCGATGTCCTGGATGTGCCGGGTCGCCGCGTCGAATTTGAGCCGGCCCTCCCGGTCCACGTCGGCGACCCGCAGCGGCCACTGGATGTCGAAGACGTCCGGATGTGGATCGGGGACGGGCATCATCGTCTTGGCCAGGCCTGCAGCCGCCCGGGTGGTACTCACGAACTTCGATACTGCCACATGTCGGCACCATGCCAACGCTGTGAATTCACCCTTCGCAGCCGTGTTAGTACCCGGCTACCCTGACCTACTGTGGCCAAGACCTTCGTCGGCGCACGCGTCCGGCAACTCCGCAGCGAACGCGGCTTCAGCCAGGCCGCCCTCGCCCACATGCTGGAGATCTCGCCCAGCTACCTGAACCAGATCGAGCACGACGTCCGGCCGCTGACCGTGCCGGTGCTACTGCGCATCACCGAGGTCTTCGGGGTGGACGCGACCTTCTTCGCCTCTCAGGACGACACCCGCCTGATCGCCGAGCTGCGCGAGGTGCTGCTGGACCGTGATCTCGACGTCGACGTCGATCCGTCCGAGGTCGCCGACATGGTGGGCGCGCATCCGACGCTGGCGCGCGCGATGGTGAACCTGCACCGCCGCTATCAGCTCACCACCACCCAGCTCGCCGCCGCGACCGAGGACCGGTTCCACGTCGCAGGCGGCAGCGGCCTGAGCTCTGGGTCGGGTTCCATCACCATGCCGCACGAAGAGGTGCGGGACTACTTCTACCAGCGGCAGAACTATCTGCACGACCTCGACACCGCCGCCGAGGCGCTCACCGCGGACATGCGGGTGCACCGCGGCGACCTCACCGGCGACCTGACCGACCGGCTGCGATTCGTCCACGGCGTCACCGTGATCCGCGGGATGGACCTCGGCGACGGTGTGCTGCACCGCTACGACCCGGCGACCAGGCGCCTGTTGGTCGCCGCACATCTGTCACCCGGCCAGACGGTGTTCCGGATGGCCGCCGAACTCGCCTACCTGGAATGCGGCGCGTTGATCGACAGATTGGTCGAGGAGGGCAAGTTCACCAGCGACGAGTCGCGCAAGCTCGCGCGGATGGGGTTGGCGAACTACTTCGCCGCGGCCACGGTGCTGCCCTACGGCCAGTTCCACGCGGTGGCCGAGAAGTTCCGCTACGACGTCGAGCGGCTCTCGGCCTACTACTCGGTCAGCTACGAGACCACCTGCCACCGGCTCTCCACTCTCCAGCGGCCCTCGATGCGCGGCGTCCCGTTCTCGTTCGTCCGAGTCGACCGGGCGGGCAACATGTCGAAACGCCAGTCCGCCACCGGGTTTCACTTCTCCTCCAGCGGGGGGACGTGTCCGCTGTGGAACGTCTACGAGACGTTCGCCAACCCCGGCAAGATCTCCGTGCAGATCGCCGAGATGCCCGACGGGCGCGCCTACATGTGGGTGGCAAGGACCGTGGAGCGGCGCGCGTCGCGCTATGGTCAGCCGGGTAAGACGTTCGCGATCGGCCTCGGCTGCGAACTGCGGCACGCCCAGCGGCTGGTCTACTCGGAGGGGTTGGATCTGTCCGGTGACAACGCGATCCCGATCGGCGCCGGCTGCCGGGTGTGCGAGCGGGACAACTGCCCGCAGCGCGCGTTCCCGGCGCTCGGTCGCGCCCTCGACATCGACGAGCACCGTTCGACGGTGTCGCCCTATCTGGTGAGGCAGCCATGAGTACACCCGCCCGTATCGAGCCCGGCGGTTTCAAAGAGCTCGGCCCGCTCAACTGGGCCATCGCCAAACTGGGGGCCCGCGGTATCCGCAGGCCGCGGTTCAGCCTGATGAACGTGCTCGGTCAGCACCGGTTGTTGTTCCTGAGCTGGCTGCCGCTGTCGGGCCACCTGCTGTACGCGGGCAAACTGTCACGGCGTGACGCCGAGATCGTCATCCTGCGGGTCGGGCATCTGCGCGGCAGTGAGTACGAGTTGCAACAGCACCGCAGGCTGGCCCGCAGCCGCGGTCTCGACGCCGAGACCCAGGCCCGGATCTTCGCCGGCCCGGACGCCGAGGGGTTGACCGAGCGGGAACGCGTCCTGATCACCGCGACCGACGAGTTCGTCGTCACCCGCGGCGTCTCACCCGAGACCTGGCAGTCGCTCGCATCGCACTACACGAAGCCCCAGCTGATCGAGTTCTGCCTGCTGGCAGCGCAATACGACGGCCTGGCCGCCACCATCGCCACGCTGCAGGTGCCGCTGGACTTCCCGGACTGACAGGATTGACATAGCGGTCCGCAGGTGTAAACCCCACGGCTACCATGCGTCCATGATGTCGAACCCGTGGCGTCACCCGCCGGGTGTACCGCGCTGCGAGCCTCCCCGCGCCGAGGGTGCCGTCTTCCTTCCCGACGGCCGCCGGATCGGGTACGCCGAGTTCGGCGACCCGTCGGGGCCGCTCGTGCTGTGGTTCCACGGCACCCCCGGCGGCCGCAGGCAGCTGCCCATCGTCGGGCGCCGGGCGGCCGAGAAACTCGGGCTGCGGGTCGTGCTCGTCGAACGCGCCGGATCCGGTCTCAGCGACCCGCACCGGTACGACCGCATCGGGGACTGGGCGACCGACATGGCGCAGGTGGCCGACGTGCTCGGCGCCGACAGACTCGGCGTCGTCGGGCTGTCCGGCGGCGGCCCGTTCGCGCTGGCGTGCGCCGCCATGCCGGTGCTGGCCGGGCGCGTCGCCGCCGTCGCCGTCCTCGGCGGTGTCACCCCGTCGGTCGGGCCCGACGCCACCTGCAGCGGCGCCATCGAGCTGGCCCGCAGGTTCGCCCCGGTCACCTCGGTGATGCGACGCCCGTTCGCGGCCGTCACCGCCGGCGTGCTCACCGCGGTGATGCCGCTGGCGCACCTGGCCTACACCGGTCTCAGCACCGCGATGCCCGACGGCGACAAGCAGGTCTTCGCCGACCCCGAGATCGAGGCGATGTTCATCGACGACATCGTGCACGCCGCCGCGGGCGGGTTCCAGGCCCTGCTCGACGACGCCCGCCTGTTCGGCCGCGACTGGGGTTTCCGGCTCGCCGAGGTCAAGGTCCCCGTCCGGTGGTGGCACGGCGACGCGGACTCGATCATCTCGCTGGCCGACGCACAAGCGGCTGCCGCGCATCTGCCCGACGCCGAACTGTTGCTGATGCCCGACGAGAGTCACCTCGGCGGCTTCGCGAAGGCCGACGACGTGCTGACCTTCCTGGCCCCGCACCTACAGGTACGTCACGCCCAGCACGGCTAGCGAGAACAGCACCGGCGAGACCGGCAGCGCCCACAGGAACGCCGCCCAGATCTCCGACCGGGGGTCCTTGCGCTGCATTTTCTTGCGCCCCAGCACGACACACGCCGCGCCGGCGACGAAGGACACCGCAGCCACCACCAGCACCCAGGTGGGGACGTTCGACGACGCGATGGCCGCGGAGATCCCGGCCAGCCACAGGATGTGGCCGACCACCAATCCGCCGACTCCGGCGACCCAGATCTCCCTCAATTAGAAATTGATCATGTGGCCGACGAGCCCGTGGAAGGCCTCCTGCAGCGCCTCCGACAGCGTCGGGTGGGTGTGCACGTTGCGGGCCAGTTCGTTGGCGGTCAGATCCCACTTCTGCGCGAGGGTGAGTTCGGGCAGCAGTTCGGAGACGTCGTGCCCGATCAGGTGGCCGCCGATCAGCTCCCCGTACTTCGCGTCGGCGATGAGCTTGACGAAGCCGGCCGGGGCGCCCATCCCGTGCGCCTTGCCGTTCGCGGTGAACGGGAACTTGGCGACCTTGACGTCGTAACCCTCGTCGCGGGCCTGCTCCTCGGTGAGCCCGAAGCTGGCGACCTGCGGCTGACAGAAGGTGGCCCGCGGCATCATCCGGTAGTCGCCGAGCGGCAGCGTCTCGGCGCCGGCGATCGTCTCGGCCGCCACGACGCCCTGCGCCTCGGCGACATGGGCGAGCTGCAGCTTGCCGGTGACGTCGCCGATCGCGTAGATGTGCGGCTTGTTGGTGCGCATGTAGTCGTCGATGCCGATGGCCTTGCGGTCGGTCAGTTCCACGCCGGCCTTGTCCAGGCCGTAACCCTCGACGTTGGGTGCGAAGCCGATGGCCTGCAGCACCTTGTCGGCCTTGATCTCGTCGGCCTTGCCGTCCTTGGACACCGCGACGGTCACCGACGATCCGTCGTCGGTGATCTTCTCGACCTTGGTGCCGGTCAGGATCTTGATGCCCAGCTTCTTGAACTGCTTCTCGATCTCCTTGGAGACCTCGGCGTCCTCGTTGGGCAGCGCGCGCGGCAGGAACTCGACGATCGTGACGTCGACTCCGTAGTTCTTCAGCACGTAGCCGAACTCCATGCCGATCGCGCCCGCTCCGGCGATCACGATCGAGCCGGGCAGTTCCCGCGACATGATCTGCTCTTCGTAGGTGACGACGTTCTCCGACAGCGACGTGTTGGGCACCAACCGGGTGCTGGCGCCGGTGGAGATGATCGCGTTGTCGAAGGTGACGGTCTCGGTCCCGCCCTCGTTGAGATCGACCTCGATGGTGTGGTCGTCGGTGAACTTCCCGTAGCCGTGGATCTCGGTGATCTTGTTCTTCTTCATCAGGAAGTGCACACCGGCAACCCGGCCCTCGGCGACCTTGCGGCTGCGGTCGAACGCGGCGCCGTAGTCGAACGTCGCCTCCCCGCTGATGCCGAAGGTCTTGGCCTCCTTGGTGAAGATGTGCGCCAGTTCGGCGTTGCGCAGCAGCGCCTTCGACGGGATGCACCCCACGTTGAGACACACGCCGCCCCAGTATTTGGGTTCGACGATGGCGGTGTTCAGCCCGAGTTGGGCGGCGCGAATGGCCGCGACATATCCGCCGGGGCCTGCTCCGAGTACGACGACGTCAAAGTGGGTCACGGTCTCACCCTAACGGGCGCGGCAAGGCGAGCGCGTCGGCCGTCAGCGTCTCGATCAACGCGGGATCGTGGCTGACGAGCACGACCGCGGCGCCGTCCGCGGCGAACTCGGCGAGCATCGACACGACGGACCCGGTGGCGATCGGATCCAGCATCGCGGTCGGTTCGTCGCACAGCACGAAGCGGGCCCGCTGGGTCAGCACCCGGCCCAGGCAGGCCCGTTGCAGCTGCCCGTCGCTGACCTGCCCCGGATAGCGGTCCAGCAGTTCGGGCTCCAGGCCGACACGCACCGCGGTCTCGTCGACCTCGGACGGCTCGCCGCGGATCACGGCCGGCTCGGCGATGATCTGGGCCAGCGTCCAGCGCGGGTTGCACACCAGGCGGGGATGCTGGGCCAGCAGCGCGACCGTCCCCTTCCCCGGCGCCGGCCGGCCGTCGTAGCGGACCTGCCCCGCGTCGGTCTTCTGCAGGCCGGCCAGCACCCGCAGCAGCGTGGTCTTGCCGCTGCCCGACGTGCCGGTGACCCCGGTGACCGCACCGGCCGGCGCGGCCAGGTCGACGCCCTCGAGCACGGTCCGGCCGCGGAACGACACCGTGACGCCCCGCGCCTCGATTCCGGTCATACCGGCACCGTCCCGAGCAGCGCCCGCAGGTACGGGTCGGTGCTGCGCAGCGCATCGGCGAGTGGTTGCCGCGACAGCACGGTGCCCCGGGCCATCACCGCGACGTCGTCGCACACCGCGGCGCGCAGCAGCGACGGCATGTCGTGGGTGATCACCAGCACGGCGGCGCCGCCGGCGGCCGCGTCGCCGAGCAGCCGCCAGACCAGCGCGGCGCTACAAG
>NZ_LMVQ01000057.1 GCF_001545925.1 Mycobacterium sp. NAZ190054
GGCCACCGGCACTCTCGGTCCGGGCGTGTTCAACGTGATCCAGGGCGGGGCAGCCACCGGGGACCTGCTGGTTCGGCATCCGGACATCTGGCGCCTGCACTTCACCGGCAGCGTCGAGACCGGGCTGACCGGTGGCCGCGGACGGCACCGGCGGCAGCACCCGCAGCAGGTCGTTGAACTGCCGCACGGTGCGCAGTCCCTCGTCCCACTGGGCGCGGGTACTGGTCACCGGCATGCTGATCAGCGTCCAGTTCTGCTCGTTCCACATGATCTCGGCGCAGTCCGGCGCGGTGTGGGCGAACGTGACCATGCGGCGGTCGCAGGCGCGGCGGGCCGCGTCGAGGTTGGTGGAGTACACCATGCGCGGGCCGATCGCCCCGAGCAGCCAGATGTCGCTCTCGCGGGGCTCCTTGATGCCTTTGAGCCGCATGTCGACGACGACGTTGGTCCCGACCTTGCGGTGCAGCGCGATCACGGTCGCGACGTCGTCGAGGTCGAAGATGAACACCGCCTCGCCGCGGATCTGGCCGAGGACCACGTTGCGGGCGGTCACGTCGCCGACGGTGGACATCACCCCGCGCTTCCAGCGCTTGAGGATGTCGGTCGATTCGTGCTCGTAGTCGAACCCGTGCGACTTCGCCCACGACTTACGCCGACGTCCGAGCCCACGGCGTCGGTCCTGATCGACGTACAGCAGCACTGCCGCACCCACGAAACAGAGTGCGGACAGCGTGAACCAAAGCGGAACCATTGCGTCAAGAGTATCCGCTCAACGCGGTGCGCTCCGAATCCGAATGGGTCACAGACCGATCACGTCTGCCGGCGCTCACACCGTGAGCAGACGCTCGAAGAAGTCGCGATAGCGCTTGAGCGCGATGCGCAGATCCTCGGTGGACACTTGCTCTCCCCGTGCCCACTGCGCCTCCAGCCGCGATCGCGCCTCGGTGAATCCGGCCGTCAGTTGCTCGACCATGTCGGCGACCAGTCCGTCGGCTTTCTGCACACACTCCCGCGGGTCGTCGACGAACGCGGCCTGGACGTCGTTCCAGCGCGCACGTAGTCCGGTCAGCTCGCTGTCACCGAAGAGGCGCCCCGCCACGTCGTTCCCCGCGCCGTGCTCATGCGCGGCCGTCTCGGGTGCCCCCGTCATGTCCGTGCGGGTTCGAGGATCAGGTCGTCGTGGCCGGGTCCGACCGTCTCCAACGGCACGTTCTCGTCCCGGTCGAGCCGCACGGTGTCGGATCGATGCTCAGGCGTGGTCATGGGTCTGCCTCCTGTCATGGGCCCTGTGGGTGTCGGCGCGGTGGTCGGAATCGGACCCCAGAAGACGGTCGAACAGCGCGCGGTAGTGCACGAACGCCTGTCTCGCCTGCTCTGTGGTGATGTCGCCCTGCTGCTGCGACAGGTAGACGGCGTGCGCGTGGCGGTAGTTCTCCACCACATCGGGATGATCGACCGAGATGTCGGCGGCGCGCTGCTCGAACTCGTCGATCGGGTAACCGCGCTCGCGCATCACCCGGGTCACCAGCCGTTCGGCGCGGCCCACCGCTTCCTGCGGGGAGTCGACGAACTCCGTCTGCACCCTGCGCCAGGTGTCGGCGTGCTCCTGCCGGGCTTCGGCCGTCAGCTCGACGATGTCGAGCTTATTGCGCTTCTCCTCGCGGGCCAGAAGCTCGGCCTCGGCGGCCCGTTGGTCACCCCGTTCGTCGAGCGCCCGGTCGTACTCCGGGCCGAACCGTTGTCGGAGCCGCGCCGATTTGCGCCTGCGGGACAACCACCATCCCACGATGGCCGCGATGCCGAGCACCACAACCAGGACCGCGATGAGAACCACTGTCTGCTGGGACATTCGCCGACCTCCTCGTCAGGCGAGGAGTAGCCGGCTTCGGCCCGACGGAAACGTCAATAAGGGTGGGCAGACGGAAACTCAGCCCAGCACCAGCGAGTCGCCGTCCGGGCTGACGTTGACCGGCACGACGTCGCCGTCGTGCACCTCGCCGGCCAGCAGCAGCCTGGCCAGCTGGTCACCGATGGCCTGCTGCACCAGCCGACGCAGCGGCCGGGCGCCGTAGAGCGGGTCGAAGCCACGGTGGGCCAGCCACTTCTTCGCCGGCAGCGACACCTCCAGATGCAGCCGGCGCTGCTCCAGCCGCTTCTGCAGCTGAGCCAGCTGGATGTCGACGATGGACACCAGCTCCTCGGGGTTGAGCCCGTCGAAGATGATCACGTCGTCGAGGCGGTTGATGAACTCCGGCTTGAACGCCGAGCGCACCGCCGCCATCACCATGTCCTCCGTGCCGCCGGCGCCCAGGTTGGACGTCAGGATCAGGATGGTGTTGCGGAAGTCGACCGTACGGCCCTGCCCGTCGGTCAACCTGCCCTCGTCGAGCACCTGCAGCAGCACGTCGAACACGTCCGGGTGGGCCTTCTCGATCTCGTCGAACAGGATCACCGTGTACGGACGCCGCCGCACCGCCTCGGTCAGCTGACCGCCCTGGTCGTAACCGACGTAGCCGGGAGGCGCACCGACCAGGCGGGCCACCGAGTGCTTCTCGCCGTACTCACTCATGTCGATGCGGACCATCGCCCGCTCGTCGTCGAACAGGAACTCCGCCAGCGCCTTGGCCAGCTCGGTCTTGCCCACACCGGTCGGGCCCAGGAACATGAACGAGCCGGTGGGGCGGTTCGGGTCGGCGACACCGGCCCGGGCCCGGCGCACCGCGTCGGACGCGGCCTGCACGGCCTTCTTCTGCCCGACCACGCGCTTGCCCAGCTCGTCCTCCATGCGCAGCAGCTTGGCGGTCTCCCCTTCGAGCATCCGGCCGGCCGGGATGCCGGTCCACGCCGACACCACGTCGGCGATGTCGTCAGGTCCGACCTCCTCCTTGAGCATCACATCCTCACGAGCCTCGGCCTGCGGTACGGCGGCGTCGAGCTTCTTCTCGACCTCGGGGATGCGGCCGTAGCGCAGCTCGGCGGCCTTGGCCAGATCGCCGTCGCGTTCGGCCCGGTCGGCCGCACCGCGCAGGTCCTCCAGCTGTTCCTTGAGCTCGCGGACCACGTCGATGGCGTTCTTCTCGTTCTGCCAGCGGGTAGTGAGCTCCGCCAGCTTTTCTTTGTGGTCGGCCAGCTCGGAGCGCAGCTTCTCCAGCCGCTCCTTGGACGCGGCGTCCTCCTCCTTCTCCAGCGCCATCTCCTCGATCTCGAGGCGACGGACCAGCCGCTCGACCTCGTCGATCTCGACGGGCCGGGAGTCGATCTCCATGCGCAGCCGGGACGCGGCCTCGTCGACGAGGTCGATGGCCTTGTCCGGCAGGAAGCGGGCGGTGATGTAGCGGTCGCTCAGCGTGGCCGCGGACACCAGCGCCGAGTCGGTGATCCGCACGCCGTGGTGCACCTCGTAGCGTTCCTTGAGACCGCGCAGGATGCCGACGGTGTCCTCGACCGAGGGCTCCCCGACCAGCACCTGCTGGAAGCGGCGTTCCAGCGCCGCGTCCTTCTCGATGTACTTGCGGTACTCGTCGAGGGTGGTCGCGCCGACCAGCCGCAGCTCGCCGCGCGCCAGCATGGGCTTGATCATGTTGCCGGCGTCCATCGCCGATTCACCGGTCGCGCCGGCACCGACGATGGTGTGCAGCTCGTCGATGAACGTGATGATCTGACCGGCCGAGTTCTTGATGTCGTCGAGCACGGCCTTGAGCCGTTCCTCGAACTCTCCGCGGTACTTCGCGCCGGCCACCATCGAGCCCAGGTCCAGGGACACCACGGTCTTGTCGCGCAGGCTCTCCGGCACGTCGCCGGCGACGATGCGCTGGGCCAGGCCCTCCACGATCGCGGTCTTGCCGACGCCGGGCTCACCGATGAGCACCGGGTTGTTCTTGGTGCGGCGGCTCAGCACCTGCACCACGCGCCGGATCTCGGTGTCGCGGCCGATGACCGGGTCCAGCTTGCCCTCCCGCGCACGGGCGGTCAGGTCGGTGGAGTACTTCTCCAGCGCCTGATAGGTGCCCTCGGGATCGGGGCTGGTGACGCGGGCGCTGCCACGGACCTTGACGAACGCCTCCCGCAACGCCTGCGGGGACGCGCCGTGGCCGGTCAGCAGTTTGGCGGTGTCCGTGTCGTTGCTGGCCAGGCCGACGAGCAGGTGCTCGGTGGAGACGTATTCGTCGTCGATCTCGGTGGCCAGGTGGGTGGCCGCGGTGATCGCGGCGATCGACTGCGGGGCCAGCTGGGGCTGCGAGTTCGAGCCGGTGACACTGGGCAGCCGGTCGAGCAGCCGCTGGGTCTCGGCGCGGATGGTCGCGGGTTCGACGCCGACGGCCTCGAGCAGCGGTGCGGCGATGCCGTCGTTCTGGGTCAGCAGCGCCATCAGCAGGTGCGCGGGCATGATCTGCGGGTTGCCCGCGGCGGTGGCCGCCTGCAGCGCCGAAGTCAGGGCCGCCTGGGTCTTGGTCGTCGGATTGAACGAGTCCACGACACCTCCCTTTCACATAGGGGGCCGCACAGGGGGGCCCTTGAAATGTTTGTCGCCTACTCCAACGTCGTCAAGGTTGAGTGTGTTCCGCTCAAGTCTTGTCAGTTTTACCAGATTCTCCGGATCGGACACGAGTGCGATGTCCGCGGTCTGCGGCCCCACCGGGTTAGCGTCGCTCTATGTCCGAGTCCGACTTCGGTGACTTCGAGTTCGAACGGAAGTTCTTCGTCCGCGAGATGCCTGCCGTGGCCGCGTCCGATCCGAGTCCGGCCCTGATCGCGCAGGCGTATGTGTTCGCCGCGGACGGCTACGCGGTCCGGGTGCGCCTGCAGGGGCCTGCGCCGGCCGACCCGGACGGAACCCCCGCCGAACTGGTGACCGCGCTGGGCGGGGACGCGATCGGCACCATGACCGCCAAGGGCCCCGCCGCCGGGGGCACCCGCTACGAGGCCGAGCGCGAGATCGATCCGCTGGTCGCCGGGCAGATCGTGGCGCGCGCCGAGCATGTCGTACTCAAGATCCGGTCGTCGGTCTGGCTCGGCGAGGACGGCTGGGTCATCGACCGGTTCCTGGGCGGCAACGCTCCGCTGATCCTCTCCGAGGTGGAACGGGGCGGCCCCGTGGTGGATCTGCCGATACCTTCGTTCTGCTTCACCGAGGTCTCCGAGGACGACCGGTTCCGCAACGAGCACCTGGCACACCATCCGTTCGGCATGTGGGCCGACGATTACCGACGCGAACTCGACCGGCTGGGGCCGAGGTTCGTCGACAGCCTGGGACAGAATCAGTTCGAGGGCACCTGAGCCGCGACGGCCGCGGTCCGACGGGACGGCCTGGCCGCCAGTGCCGCGACGACGACCTGTACTGCGCTGGCGACGACGAGCAGCACCAGCGCCGAGGTCCACGATCCTGTCCACTCGTGCAGCAGGCCGGCAGTGAACGGCCCGGTGGCCGCCAACAGATACCCGCCGCTGTTGGCCATCGCCGACAACCCGGCCGCCTCCCGCGCGTCGCTCGCGTGATAGGCCATCAGCAACAGCGCGACCGACAGCGCACCCGCGCTTCCCGGGGCGGCGATGGCGAGCCACGGCAGCGCGCTGCCGTCGGTGGCCAGCAGTCCGACCGCGCCGATCAGCACCGGGACGCTGGTCAGCACGGTGATCAGCACGTAGCGGCCGGTGCGCTGCAGAAACCAGCCGTACACCAGTCCGAACGGAGCGCCGAACAGTTGGTAGACCAGCAGGTGGAACGCGGCGTCCTCGGGGCTCACGCCGCGGCTGAGTTCGATGCTGGGCATCCAGGTGATCACCAGATAGAAGGTGAGGGACTGTAGCCCCATGAACCCGGTGACGGCCCAGGCGATCGGCCGCCGCAGCTGACTGGTGCGGGGCGGTTCGGGTCCGATGCCGGCGTCCTGCCGCTCGTCGCGACGCAGGAACCACACCGCCGCCAGCACCGCCGGCGGGATGGCCCACAGCAGCAGGGTGCGGCGCCAGTCCCCGGTCCAGTCGGTGAACATGATCGCCAGCCCGGATCCGAGAGCGGCGAAACCGCTGATCACCACCGCGTTGACCCCGGAAGCGGTCGCAGCGCTTCTCGCATAGTCGCGGCGCACCAGCACGGGAACCAGCACGTTGCCGACGGCGATGGCTCCGGCGAGCAGCACCGTGCCGAGCCACAACCCGGGGATTCCGGCGACCGACCGGACCACGATGCCGAGCACCAGGATCAGCGCCACCCAACGCGCGACCACCGCCGGGCCGCCACGGCGCAGCGCGACCGCGGCGAACGGCGCGATGATCGCGAACAGCAGCAGCGGCAGCGAGCCGAGCATGCCGAGTTCGCCGTAACTGAGGCCGGTCGAGGCGTTGATCTCCGGCACCAGTGGCCCGACGGCCGTGATCGCCGGTCGCAGGCACGCGGCCAGGCCGAAGATCGACACCGCGACGAGTATCGGTGCGCCGAGTGAGCTCCGGCGGCGCGTCACCACGTGCTCAATGCTTCGCGGCCGATGGCTTCCGCCCGGAACCCTTGTGCTTGAACCCACCCGACAATCTGTACCGTGCGTGCTCCCAGAGGTTGGACCGCGGGGTGCGCCAACACTTCAGAGCGTGATGCTCGTCGTGCATCAGGCAGATGTTGCACGAGACGCAGGCCGCACTGACCTGCTCCCGGTTCACCAGCCGCCGGGCGAGATCCGGTTCGCGGATGAACGGTCTTGCCATGGAGATGAAGTCGGCGCGCCCGGAGGCGATGATCTCGTCGATCGTGTGGACCGTGCGTAGACCACCCACGAGGATGATCGTGGTGTCGATGCGGGACCGGACGGCGTCGGCGAACGGCAGGAAGTACCCCTCGGGTTCGGGGCTCTTGTGCAGGCGGTGGAAGAGCAGGTCCTGCGCCGCCCGTTTCGGGGTCACGGCGATGTAGCCGCGGATCGAGGCGGAAACGTAGTCGCTCATCAGGTTTGACGAGACCTCGACACCGTCCAGTCCCGACGCCACGAAGCCGGCGATTCCCGGCAGCGAATTCTCGATGTCGAGGCCCCCGGGATCGTCGACGAGGTCGGCCAGCCCCACCTTCATCGTGAAGCCCCGGTCCGGTGGCACCTGCGCGCGGATGGCGCGGACGACTTCGAGCGGGAACCGCTCACGGCGTTGCTGCGTGCCGCCCCACTCGTCGTCGCGCCGGTTGGTCAGCGGCGACCGGAACTGACTGATCAGATATCCGTTGGCTCCGTGCAGGTGCACGCCGTCGAATCCGGCCTCCATGGCCCGGCGTGCGGCCTGCGCGAACGCGTCGATCGCCTCTTCGATCTCGTCGCCGGTCGCCGCGCGCACCTGGCGACCGGTCATCACGTTGCTCACCTCGGACGGCGCGAGCGCTTCCGTGCCGAGCATCATCGATTGGCTTCCGGCATGGGCGATCTGGGCGAAGATGCGGCCCCCGTGCCGGTGTACGGCGTCGGTGACCTGCCGGAAACGGGGAATCGCGTCGTCTGAATCCAGACCTGCCTGCAGTTCGCCGTAGCGGCCGCGCACGTGGCTGAAGATGTGGCCGGTGAACGACAGGCCCACACCGCCCTCGGCGAGGGCTTCGTGCAGCGCCACGTAGTCGGCCCCGATCCGGCCGGCGGCATCGGCCATCGATTCTCCGGTGCCGGCCCGGATCAGGCGATTCCGCACTTCGACGGGGCCGACGGAAGCCGGGCGGAACGCCGCTCCCGACGCGCGACGCGGGAGTGAGTTCCTCATCGACATACCTCCGGGCAGCCCAAAGTTGTTTGCTTACTGGCGGTTCGAAACCGCGCGGCCGCGCACGATGTCAGGCGCGACCCAGCCGGACCGCCGTCCAGCGACTCCGATTGATTCAACTACATCAAAACATATGCCGGAGGCGGTGGTGGCCGGAATGCCCAAGTGAATATCGGACACCCTGGCACAGCAGCGACACACCGGTCGTGGTTCGACTTGCGGAACCGCGCCGCCGCGGCGACGATTTCCATATGGCTGAAATCAGGCCCGACTCTCGGCCAGTGCTGGACGTCGGCATCCAGGACCGCCTGCCGCTGCCGAAGCTCGGGCTGTTCGGACTGCAGCATCTGCTGGCGTTGACCGGGATCTGGATATTCCCGGTGCTCCTGGGATCGGCGCTGGAGTTGAGCCCGACCGATGTCAGCCACATCGTGCAGGCCTGTTTCCTGCTCACCGGCATCGTGACGATCCTCCAGTCCAGCCGCATCGTGCGGCTGCCGATCGTGCAGGGCCCCACGGCGGCCTTCTTCGCCGCACTGCTCGTCTCGGGAGCCACCTACGGCCTCGGGACCGCTTTCGGCTCGATGCTGGTGGCCGGTGTCATCTTCATGTTCCTGACGATCCCGATCGGAAAGTGGGGATTGTTCGGGCACATCAGGAAGTTCGCCGCCGACCCCCTCGTCTTCGGCACACTGTTCATCATCATCGGCGCTCAGCTGGCGAACATCGGTCTGCCAGGCTGGTTCGGCACCCCCGGGACCGGCTCCTACGGTTGGTCGAGTTTCTGGGTCGGCGCCGCGGTGGTCGTGGTGATCCTGGCCTGCATGATCTTCGGCGGCGACACCCTCGTCAAGCGCGGCGCGATCGTCTGGGGGATCGCCGTCGGATCCGTGCTGGCCCTGGTGGCCGGGCTGTGGTCGCCGCCGGACCTGAGCGAGGCCGCCTTCATCGGCACTCCCACGTTGTTCCCGTTCGGATTCGGGGTGGCCTGGCCGGTCGTCGTGCTGATGCTGCTCGCCTTCCTGCAGGCCGGGGCCGAGGCGATGGGGATGTACACCCTGGTCGCCGGCTGGGGCGGTGAACGGCTGTCGCTGAACCGGATCAACCGCGGATTGTTCACCGAGTTCCTCGGTTCCTCCATCGGCTCGATGTTCGGCGGCATCGGCACCACCTCGTACCCCGAGAACGTCGGGATCATCCGCATCACCCGCATCGGGAGCCGGTTCGTGACGATGGCGGCCGGCCTCTTCGCGTTCGCGCTGGCGTTCCTGCCCCAGCTCAGCCTGTTCATCGCGGGACTGTCGGGCTCCGTGCTGGCCGCGGCCAGCACCGTGTTGTTCGGCATCATCGCTTTCAGCGGTGTCCAGATGCTCAAACAGGTCGAATGGGACGACCTGAACATCGCGGTGGCCGCGACCTCGTTCATCGTCGCGCTGGGCGGACAATGGCTTCCCGACGACATCGTGGAATCCCTTCCGCCACAGATCTCGAGCGTGCTCACCACGCCGATGATGCTGGGCATCCTGATGCTCATCGGCCTGAACATCGTCGTGAACTTCGGGATCCGCCCGTTCCTCGAGCGGCGGCAGGCACTCGGCGCGGGCGGACCGTCGGCGCAGCAGTCCCCGCCCGAACCCGTCGTCCCATGAGGTTGGCCGCGGTTCAGGACGCCCCGGTGTTCCTCGACCGGGACGCCAGCACCGCGAAGGCGGCGGACCTGATCGAACGCGCCGGCCGGGCCGGCGCCGACATCGTCGGATTTCCAGAAGGATTCATTCCCGGCCACCCCGGTTGGGCGGAGCTGCAACCGTTCGACGACCGATTCGTCGCCCTCAACACACGGTTGTTCGCCAACGCCGTGGAAGTCCGGTCCCGGAGCGTGGACGTTCTTCGCGCGGCATGCCGGCAAGCGGGGGTGGCGGCGGTTGTCGGGGTGTGCGAGCGGACTGCGGACACGACAGGCACGCTCTACAACACCCAGCTGTTCATCGACGAGCGCGGCGAACTCCTGGACCGGCACCAGAAGTACGTTCCGACCATCGGGGAACGCCTGGTGCACGGCCCCGGCACCACCGGCAGCACCAACAGCTATCCCGCGCAGGGGATCACCGTCAGCGGGCTGATCTGCGGAGAGAACTCGAACCCTCTCGCCCAGTACGCCGCCGCGGTGGCATACCCCACGGTGCACGTCGCATCGTGGCCTCAGCACTTCAGCCCGGCCCTGGCCATCCGGCCGGTGGTCGAGCTGGTGTCGCGAGGGCTCGCGTACTCGCTGAAGTGCTTCGTGGTCAACGCGGTCGGGACGGTCACACCGGAGATGGTGGACGCCTACGGGTACGGCGGGCACTCCGGCTACCTGGTGTCCGACGACGCCGGAGCACGCGCCTCCATCATCGGGCCGGCGGGCCAGGTGCTCGCCGAAGCGCAGGACGGCACACCGCAGATCGTCTACGCCGACGTCGATCCCACCGACGTCGTCGGAGCCAAATTCGTCCACGACGTGGCCGGTCACTACAACCGGCCCGAACTCTTCACCCATCTGTTCGGCAACCGATGAGACAAGGCGGGAACATGCATCACCACTTCGTCAACGGCGAGCGACGTGAACTCGATCCGCGGGGCCCGTTCGCGGCGTACCTCGACCCCGCCTCCACGGCCGTCGTCTCCATCGACATGCACGCCGGGCACCTGTCCGAGCGACCGGACTGCCCGTGCCCGGCCCCGCGCGGCCGCCAGATCATCGACGGCGTCAACGCGTTTCACGCAGACGCCCGCGCCCACGGCGTGCCCGTCATCCATGTGCGGTCGGAGTTGCGCCCCTCGGGGCGCGACGATGTCCTGGGTACCAGTCCCAGCGCGTGGCGGCTCACGTTCCCGCAGTTCGCCGGGCCCATACCGGGCGCCGACCAGCACGCCCTCACCGGCACGCAGTGGACCGAGTTCGTCACCGAGGTGCTTCCGGGCGACGAGATCGTCAGCGGCAAGAAGCGCCTGTCGGCGTTCTACCCGACTGACCTCGATTTCCTGTTGCGCCAGATGGGAATCCGCACCGTCGTCATCGACGGCATCATGGCGGACTGCTGTGTGCTGAACAGTTCATTCGAGGCGTCGAATCTCGGGTACCGCGTCGTCGTGCCGGCCGATCTGGTGCGCGGCACCAACCAGGAACTCGAACATGCCGCCACCGCGATGATCTCGCTGCACTTCGGGCTGGTCACCGATTCCTCCGTGCTGACCTCCGCGTGGTCGGAGGCATCCGCGCGGGTGTGAGCGGGTCACCAACGACCGCGGTGGACCACCTCGTCGAACGGACGGCGGTCGGGCTTGCGGATCGGCGTCAGCGGCCGGTCGGCCGGATAGCCGAGGCCCAGCAGGTAGGCGACGAAATGGTCGTCGGGGACACCGAGGATCTCCCTGGCCTTCTGCTGGTCGCCCACCGACGAATGCGCCGTTCCCACTCCGAGGCCGGTCGCCGTGATGGCCATCGCCATGGTGGCCTGACCCAGATCGTAGGAATCGACCACCCGGCGTTGCTCGTCGGGCGGTTCGGGCGCGACGAGTGCGATCGCCGCCGGCGCCGACGCGATGTGGCGAGCCCCCTGCCACACGGTGGACAGGTCCTGCAGTTGATCCGCGTCGGTGACGATCACGAAATCCCAGGGTTGCCGGTTCCTGGCCGAGGGTGACCGCCACCCCGCTTCGACGATGCGCAGCAGGTCCGCCTCGGCAACCGGTTCCGGACGGTAGGTCCTGACGTTCCTGCGCGCCCTGACGGCGTCCCAGGTCTCCATATCTGTTCCCTTCGTCGGGTGGTTTGGGCTTACAGGTCCAGAACGAGTCTCGGTGTGCGCGAACGTGAGACGCAGATCATCATGCAGTCGTTCGCCCGCTGCTGTTCGGTGGTGAGCACCGAGTCGCGGTGGTCGGGTTCACCGTCGAGCACAGCGGTCTCACACGACCCGCACGTGCCCTCGGTGCACGAGTACAGCGGGTCCACGCCGGCTTCTTCGACGACGTCCAGGATCGAACGGTCCGAAGGTATCTGCAACGTCAGGCCACTGCCGGCGAGGTAGACCTCGAAGGCCCCGGTTCGTGCCGTTCCGGCGAGCGGCTTGGCGGTGAAGCGCTCGACGTGCAACGAACGCGAAAATCTTGCGTTGCAACGTTTTTCGACCGCGGCGAGCAGTGGCTCGGGGCCGCAGCAGTACACCTCGGCGTCCGGCGGTGACGCGTCCAGGACGGTGTCGAGATCGAGCAGGCCGGTCTCGTCCTGCGGGCGGACCGACACCCGGTCACCGTAACGGGCGAGTTCGTCGAGAAAAGCCATCGACGCGCGCCGGCGCCCGCCGTAGACCAGTTGCCAGTCCGCGCCCGCGGCCTCGGCGGCAGAGATCATCGGCAGAAGCGGGGTGATGCCGATGCCGCCGGCGATGAACAGGTAGTGCGCGGCGTCGACCATCGGAAAGTTGTTGCGCGGACCGCATACACGCACCGCGTCGCCAGGTCGCAGCACATCGTGCACATACACCGATCCGCCGCGGCCGTCGGGGTCCCTGAGGATGCCCAGGCGCCAGGACGACCGGTCGGCCGGGTCGCCGCACAGCGAGTACTGGCGGGTCGGCGCTCCGTCCAGGATCAGGTCGATGTGCGAGCCCGGCGCCCAGCAGGGCAACGGCCGCCCGTCGATCTCCCGCAGCGTCAGCGCGACCACACCCTCGGCGACGGCGGCCTTCTCCTCGACCAGGACGTCGAACCGGAACTCGCCGCCGGTCAATCCGGCAACCCGATGTCGAACACCGCCATCAGCTGCGCCAGCGTGCGGTAGTAGCCCACCAGCGTGGTGAGCTCGACGATCCCTTCCACGCCCAGCACCTCGGCGTACCCGCGGTAGTCCTCGTCGGTGACAGAACCGTTGCCCAGCAGCGTGCTACACAGATCAGCGGCGGCCTGCTCCGTGGCGTCTTCCGCGTCGAACGTCCCGGTGGACAGCTGGCCCAGTTCGTCGTCGGTGAGACCGGCGGCGCGGCCGACGCGTTCGTGTGCCCACCACTCGAACTCCGAATCCGTCGCCGTGGCCACCAGCAGGATCGCGATCTCGCGGATCCTGGCCGACAACCCGGTGCGGTAGCGGATCGCGGCGCCGAGCTGTTGGAGCGCGTCGCCGATTCCCGGGGCGTGCAACATGACCCCGAACGGCCCGGTCAGCGATCCGTCCGGCGCCACCACCGGGAAATGCTGCGTGCCCTTCAGGCGGTCACCGCCGGTGATGCCGTCGTAGACGACGCGTTGCTCGTCGGTCAGATCGGCGGGGGTCAGCGACCTGAGACGCCGGCTCACTGAGGGCCCTGCGGGAAGGGCAGGTAGTGATAGCGGGGTTGGCGGTTGACCCGGCGACCGAACACCGCCCAGCTCAGCAGGAATCCGAGCAGCCCACCGAGCAGGGCCTGCCCGTACCGGTCTTTGATCATCGGGAGCACCAACGCCATCACATCCATGCCGGCGTCGGCGCCGGCCGGCTGGGCGACGGAGGCGGCGGACGTGGCCGTGCCCGTCGCCGGGATCGGCGCCGGGCCACCGCCGGGCGCGGTACCCGCGGGCTGGTCGAGCAGCGCGGAGATGTTCGCGACGAACTGTCCGATCAGCCGGTTACTGACATCGGCGATGGCGCCGCGGCCGAATTGGGCCATCCGGCCGCTGATGTCGAGATCGGTGTCGATCAGCACCCGGGTCCGGGTGTCGGTCACCGGCTCCAGCCAGGCGTGGACCTTGGCGTTGGCCGCCGCCTGACCCTTGGGGTCCTTGCCGGACGCGGCGATGACGGCGCTGTAGGTGGCGTCGTCCTTCTGCGCGAAGCGGGCGGTGCCGCGGAAGTGGGCGCCGATGGGGCCGACCTTGATCTTGACGTTGCCCAGGTAGTTGTCGCCCTCGATCCCGTCCAGGGCGGCTCCCGGCATGCAGGGCATGATCCGTTCCAGATCGGTGAGCAGATTCCACGTCTGCTCCAGACCGGCGTCGATCTCGAACTGGTTCTTCAGCTGCATCGCCATGACCGGTCAGCCCGCGAATCCCTCGATGACCTCGTCGGCTCCGCAGTCGAAGAAGGCCATGATCCGGCACGGGCAGGCTTCGCCGCCCTCGATCTTCCACGGGAACGCGCCGATGATCGCGCGCTGGTTCAGCACGGTTTTCAGGTCGCCGCCGACGTTCTCGGCGTGGATGCAGCCGTCCTGGAACGCCAGGTGGTGCATCGGGAAGATGTCGGATTTGATCTCACGGCCCGAAAGATGGTGGGTGTACTCGTATTCTCCGCCGAAGAACTCGGTGTAGGTCATCCCCACGTGCTCTTCGAACTTCTTCAGCAGATCCGGGCGCATGTTGCGGATCGTGGTGTTCATCGGGTGGTCCCCGGAACCGGCATCGATACCCCACCAACGGATCTCCATCTCCGCCATCCAGCGGGCCAGCCGCACGCTGCCGCCCGGGTGCATCGTGAAGTAGCGCACCAGGTCCTGCTTCGGCATGCCCTGGTAGTAGTCGATGAACCCGGTGTGGATGATCAGGATGTCACCCTCTTTGACCTCCACCTTCGAGGTGATGTGCTCGGGCTCGATGAGCTCCCAGTCGCTGACGGCGTCGGAGACGTCGACGATGGCGCCGGGGTGGATCAGGTAGTCCAGCGGCAGCGACGCCATGTCCAGTCCGCCGTCGGTGCCGTGCATGGGTCCATCCAGGTGGGTGCCGGAGTGCAGCGAGGCTTCGATGCGCTGCGAGACGATCTGGTTCGTCTGCAGGTTCTGGGTGTAGTACATCTTGTTGCCCGGATAACCCACCCAGCCCGGGGTGTGCAGGCCCCAGGGATGGGTCAGATCGACAATGCGCATGTGACTTCTCCGCTCCAAAAACACTCAACAGTATTGAACAGGATTCTATGCTACTGAAATACGTTTGACCAGCCGGCGCACCAGATCCGGCCGGATCGGCACGGACACAATGGAATCCGGGATTCTCAGGGCGTCGTCGACGGCCGAAGCGATGGCTGCCGCGACCGCCGTCGTCCCGCCTTCCCCCGCACCCTTGACGCCGAGTGGGTTGATCGGGCTCGGGGCGTCCTCGGTGACCAGCGTTTCCACGTCCGGCACCTCGAGCAGCGTCGGGATCAGGTAATCCATGAACGTCGTGCACTGCGGCGTGCCGTCCGCGCCGTACAGGAACTCTTCGTAGACCGCGCCGCCGATGCCCTGGGCCACACCGCCGGCGATCTGCCCCTCGACGAGGGTGGGATTCAACGCCCGCCCCACGTCGTAGCCGACGATGAAGCGTTCGATGGTGAGATTCCCCGTGCCCTTGTCGATGGCGACCAGCGCGGCGTGCAGGCCGTAGGGGTAGGTCATGTGATCGGACCGGAACCAGCCGTCGGCGCTCAGACCCGGGTCCTCCTTCATCTCACCGGCGCCGACGGGTTCCAGCAGCCGGGCGATCTCCCCGAGGGTCAGGGTCCGTGACGGGTCCTCGACGACGGCGACCGCGCCGTCCCTGACGTCCACCTCCTCGGTGCTGACCTTGAAGTGATGGGCCGCGACCCGGACGGCCTTCTGCGCCAGGGCGTCCACGGCCAGTTTGGCCGCCGAACCCGCCATCACCGCCAGCCGGGTGGCGAACGCGCCCCGTCCGTATTCGAACTGGTCGGTGCGGCCACGCACCACCCGGATCGAGTCGTGCGGGATCTGCAGGCGGTCCGCAACCACCTGCGCCAGCACGGTGTCCACGCCCTGCCCCACCGACGACGCGCCGCAGGTGATGGTGACCTTCCCGCTGCCGTCGACCGAGACGCGGGCACCCTCGAACGGTCCGATGCCACTCTTCTCGACGAAGAAGCCGAACCCGAATCCGACGATTTCTCCTGCGGCACGGCGTTTCTCGACGTCGGCCCGGATCGCGGGGAAGTTGTACTGTGCGGACACCTTGTCCAGGAGCAGCCGGTAGTCACCGGAGTCGTGCACCATATGGGTGCCCATCGCCTGGATGGGGCGTTCATAGGGCATCTCGGCGACCGGGATGAAGTTGACCCGCCGAAGCTGTGCCGGGTCGAGTCGCAGCTCCCTGGCGATCTTGTCCACCAGCCGTTCGCGCGCGAAAGTCCCCTCGTAGCGGCCCGGGGACCGGTAGGTACCCGCCGGGGTCTTGTTGGTCAGCCGCACGTGCGCCGTGGCCCGGAAGTGCGGGATCACGTACGGCCCGGGCAGCATCGAGGCGGTCAGCGAGGCCACGGTCGCGCCGTGCGTGCGCACATAGGCGCCCTGGTCCAGGATGAAGTCGGCGTCCAGGGCTTCGATCCACCCGTCCGCCACGCGTACGAGCGCCCGCAACCGATGGTGCTGGCCCCGAGAGTGATTGGTGGCGACGAGGTGTTCCTGCCGATCCTCGATCCACTTGACCGGGCGGCGCAGCCGCATCGCCGCGACCGTCACCAGCACATCCTCGGGATAGAGCTCACCGCGCGGCCCGAACCCGCCACCGACATGGGTCTCGCGCACCAGCACCTGGTGCGGCGGAAGTCCGGCGATCGCCGCGATGGCCTCGCGGTTCCAGAACGGCACCTTGGCCGCGCCGTCGACCACCAGCAGTTGCTCCGCCTCGTCGAACCTCGCCACCAGACCGCGGCACTCCATCGGCACCCCGGTGTGGCGTCCGATGCGGGCGTCCATCTCGAAGATCCGGTGGGTGCCGGCGGCTACCAGGTCCCCGGCACGGGCGAAGGCGCCGTCGACGTCGCCGTACTCCTCCACGAAACACGTGGCCTCGGAATGTTGTTCGGGAAGCTCGGCACCGGTGCCGGCCGCCCAGCTCGCCTGCTCGCCGTCGATCCAGGTGACCGGGTCGAGATCGGCGTCGATGCGGGCCTCGAGTGGTTCGATGTCGACGTCGACGAGCTCGGCGGCATCCTCGGCGAGATACGGTGAGGTGGCGAAGACGACCGCGACGGGTTCGCCGACGTAGCGCACGAACCGCCGGGCGAGGACGGGTTGCCGGTAGGGCAGCAACTCGGGGCGCGGCGTGAGCCGGAAGCCGATGGCCGGCAGTGCGGCGATGTCGTCATAGGACCACGCGGCCACCACGCCGTCGAGCAGCAGGGCTGCGGACACGTCGACGGACACCAACCGCCCGTAGGCGACCGGGGAGCGCACCACGCGCATGTGCAGTTCGCCCGCGTGGACCGTGTCCGCGGCGAACCGTCCGGCTCCCCGAAGCAGCACCGGGTCTTCGATGCGCTTGGCGCGGGCGCCGATCATGCGGTGGTCTCGTCGTCGGCGGGTTCGTCACCGCGCATCATCTTCTGGGCACAGAGTGTGGCCTTGAGGATGTTCTGGTAGCCGGTACAGCGGCAGAGGTTCGCCGAGAGCATGTCTCGCAGCTCGTCCTCGCCGGCGTCCGGCCGCTCCTCCAGGTACCCGGCGATCAGTGTCAGGAAGCCGGGTGTGCAGAAGCCGCACTGCAACCCGTGGTTGTCCCAGAACGCCTGCTGCACCGGGTGCAGGGTCGCGTCGTCGGGAGCCAGCCCCTCGACCGTACGGATGGACGCGCCTTCGGCCTGGACCGCGAACATCAGGCACGCGCGGATCGGTTGGCCGTCGAGCAGTACCGTGCACGCGCCGCACACACCGTGCTCACAGCCCAGATGGGTGCCGGTCAACCCGCAGTCGTCGCGCAGCGCATCGGCGAGCGTGCGGCGCGGCTCGACGTCCAGGTCGTAGCGATCCCCGTTGACGTACAGGCGAAGTGAACTCATGATGTGCTCTCCTGCTGATGCGATACCGGTGTCCGGGCCGGCACGGAGTCGGCCGGGTGTGGGGCCGACCCGATGTCGCACCCCGTGCGAATCGCCGAACGGACCCGATGTGGTGTGGCCGGCAGATGGAACACCCCGACCCCGAGGGGGCCCAGCGCGTCGCTGATCGCATTCGCGATGGCGGCCGGGGCACCGATGGTGCCGCCTTCGCCGACGCCCTTGGCTCCGGTCAGCGACGCCGGCGACATCGTGTAGATGTGCGCGATCTCGATGTCGGGAACCTCGGCGGCGGTCGGCGGGAGGAAGTCCATCAGCGACGTCGTCACCAGCACGCCGCGGTCGTCGTAGACGAGCTCTTCGAACAGCGCGTTGGCGATTCCCTGCACGATGCCGCCGTGGATCTGGCCGTCGACGATGGCCGGGTTGATCAACTTGCCGGCATCCTCGGCGACGAGGAAGCGCGTGATCTTCACCTGGCCGGTCAGTGGGTCGACCTCCACCTCGGCGACGTGGCACGCGTTGGCGAACGTCCCGGACGGGTCGTAGGTGCCGACGCTCTCCAGCGCGGGCTCGCCCTTGTCGGGGACGAGGTGGCTGGAATGGTAGGTGTCCCGCGCGATCACCGCCAGGTCGACCGCGTCTTCGCTGCCGGTGCGCCTGGCCTTGCCGCCTTCCAGGACGATGTCGTCGGGCAGGGCGCCGAGCCGGTCGGCCGCCAGCGTACGCAGCCGTTCCGCCAGGTCTCTGGCCGCGATCAGCGAGGCGCCGCCTGCGATCACCATCGCCCGGCTCGCGAAGCTGCCCCACCCGTAGGGTGTGGCGTCGGTGTCACTGGCGATCACCCGAACCTGGTCCGGACGCATGCCGAGCTCGTCGCAGACCACCTGGGCCAGTGTGGTTTTCAGCCCCTGCCCGTGCGGCGACGCACCGATCCGCAGCGTCAGGCCACCCGACGGGTCCATCGACAGGATCACGCGCTCGAACCCCGGCGTGATCACCGGGGCCGGCTTCGTCGGATCCAGCGGGTAGGGACGGGACCGTGCGGCGAAAGCCGGCGTGCCGTAACCGGTGCGCTCGGCGAAGCAGGCGAATCCGATGCCGAGGTATCGACCCTCTTCGCGCGCCTTGGCCTGACGGGCCGCGAAATCGTCCAGGTCGGCCAATTTCACTGCCGCCGCCAGTGTTTCGCGGTGAGACGCCAGGTCCAGGACCAAGCCGGTGGGGGCGCGGTGCGGGAACTCCGAGATCAGGTTCCGGTCGCGGATCGCCACCTTGTCCATCCCGAGCCGGGCGGCGGCGCGGTCCATCAGCCGCTCCATCGCGAGCACCTGCATGGGCCGGGACACCCCGCGGTACGGGGCGATCGGACACTTGTTGGTGGCGACCGCGCGGGAGCGCACGTCATACTCGCCCACCTTGTACGGGCCGGGCAGCTCGGCCAGGGCCATCAGCGGTTCCACCGCCCAGGTCACCGGATAGCAGCAGTATGCGCCGACATCACAGATCAGATCGCCACGGAGCGCGAGCAATTCGCCGTCTGCGCTGAATGCTCCCTCGATGTCGTATACCTGCTCCCGGCTGTGCCACGCCGCGAGAAAGTTCTCCTCCCTGGTCTCGATCCAGGCGAGGTCGCGCCGCAGATGCCGCGACGCCCACACCAGCGCGACGTCCTCGCGCGCGAGTGTCATCTTGGCGCCGAATCCGCCGCCGACATCCGGGGCGATCACCCGCAGGTCGTCCTCGGCGATGCCGATGCAGTCGGCGATGCCCGTCCGGGTGATGTGTGGCATCTGCAGGGTGGCGTGCAGCGTGGTGCGTGCGCTCGCGCGGTCGTACGCGGCGTGCGCGGCCCTGGCCTCCAGCGGCATCGCGCTCTGCCGTCCCGAGCTGACCCGGACCGAGACGACCGCATCCGCCGACGAGAAGGCCGCGTCGGCTCCCGGCGTCGTGATCCGTCCGTCGACCATGGTGTTGGGCGCGTTCTGGTGGTCGGCCGGGACGGAGTCGTGCACCAGTGGGGCACCGTCGGCCAGCGCCGCCACCGCCGAGAGCACGGCGGGCAGCGGTTCGATGTCGACGTCGACCAGTTCCGCGGCGTCTTCGGCCGCGGCCTCCGATTCGGCGACCACGAATGCGATCGGCTCGCCGACGAAGCGCACCACGTCGGTGGCCAAGATGGGCGTACCGACCTCGACGAAGTCCGGGCGGTGCAGGACCGCCCGGATCGGTTGCACACCGGCGAGGTCGCGCGCGGTGAACATCGTGACGCCGGGAGGGGCGCTGACGGAGACGATCCGCCCCGATGCCACCGTGCTGCGGACGAAACGCACATGCCCGCAACCACTGTTGCGCGACGCGATGTCCGCGACGTAGTTGCCCCAGCCACGCACGATGGCCGGATCTTCGAGGCGCGGCAGCGCGCGCCCGGTCCAGGTCGTCGGTTCGGTCGGTGCGGACGACATCATGCCTCGGCCGTCGTCGCCCTGCCCAGTGCACGCGGAAGCAATGCACGCACCAGGTCACGGCGGTACTCCGAGTCGCCGTGGGTGTCACTCGGCGGGTCGACTTCCTCCGCGGCGGCATCGGCGGCCGCCGTCAGCAGTTCCTCGCTCAGCGGTTGCCCAAGCAGGGTCTGCTCGGCCGCGGCGCTCCGGAACGGCACCTCGCTGACACCGCCGAGGCTGACCCGCGCCCCACGCACCTCGTCGCCGACCACGCTGATCGCCGCGGAGGCTGTGACGATCCCGAAATCACCTGCGCGTCTGGAGAACTCCGATATCCCAGCCCGCCATGTGTGGTCCAGCTGGGGCAGCGACACGTTCAACAGGATCTCGTCGGGTTCCAGCGCGGTGGTGAAGATCGACCGGAAGAAGTCGGCTGCCGGTATGGTCCGCCGGCCGCGGGCCAGGCTGACCGCCGTCATCTCGGCGTCGAGCAGCGACGCCACGACGCACCATTCGGAGGCCGCGTCGCAGTGGGCGATGGAGCCACCGAACGTGCCGCGGGTGCGGATGGGCAGGTGACCGACATAAGCGGCCGCCTTCCGCAGCAGGGAACCGAGAGGTCCGGTCAACTGGTTGTGCTGGACCTCGATGTGCCGCGTCCTGGTGGCGATCGTGACGCGGTCCCCGGCGGACTCGATGCCGCTCAGCCCGGGGATCCGGTTGATGTCCACCAGCTGGGCGGGGCTGGCGAGCCGGAAGTTCATCATCGGCACCAGGCTCTGACCGCCGGCCAGGACCTTGCTGTCGTCGGGGTCGGCGGCCAGAAGCCCCAGCGCCTCTTCGAGGCTCGCCGGCGCGTGGTACACGAAGGACCGCGGCTTCACCAGACATCGCCTCCATAGGTCAGGGCGTACACATCGGTACGTCGGTCCTCACGCGGTCTGATCCGCTCCGCGCGGACACGCGCCGCCCGGATCGCGTCCAGGTCCATGTCGACCAGCGCGGAATCGGCCGCGGTGCGCGACAGCGGTCCGGCCAGCAGCTCGCCGTACGCGTCGCAGGCGACCGACCCACCGAGGGTGGCCGGTCCGCCGCGTGCCGCACCGGCCACCTGGGAGACCGCGACGACGGCGACCTGATCGAGATTGGCTTGTGCCAGAACCGAATCCACGTGCCTGGTGCCTCCCGCGACGGGCACGGTCCGGTCGAATCCCCCGACCCACGCCGCCGGTGCGAGCACCACGTCGGCGCCGCGCAACGACAGTGCGCGCAGCACCTCGACGAACCGCAGGTCGTAACAGATGCAGACGCCGATGCGGCCGAAGGGCGTATCGGCCACCGGCAGACCGAGATCGCCGGGGGTGAACACCGCCTTCTCGAGATCGAACAGGTGCAGCTTGCGATAGTGCAGAACAGGACCCGAGCCGTCAACGACTACAACCGAGTTGAACAGATCGTCGCCGACCCGTTCGCAGAAGCCGTAGGCCACCAGCGCGTCGAATTCACGCGCCAGCGCGGTGAACGCCGCCGAGGACGGACCGTCGAGCGGCTCGGCGACCGCTCCGGCGAGTTCGCGGTCGACGACGTAGCCGCTGATCGCCAGTTCGGGCAACACGACCAGGTTCGCCCCGGCGACGCATGCCGCGCGTGTCCTGGTCAACGCGGTGCCGAGGTTGTCGCCGACGGAACCGACCGCCACGTCGATCTGCTCGAGGGCGACGGTGAAGGTGTTCCGTTCGTCCGTCACACGGCGAGCGTAACATTCAATGGCATCGAAGTCATTAAGTGAGATTGAAGGACCGGTTCAGCTCTCGTCCAGGTTCACCCAGACCGCGACCGCGCGTTCGTCCCCGGTGTTGGCGATGCGGTGCGGCCGGTCGGACGAGTACGCGATGACGTCACCGGGTTCGAGCACGTGGCTCTGGCCGTCCAGCTCGATCGTCAGTTGCCCCGAGATCAGGACGCCGAACTCCCGGCCTTCGTGGTGGGTGGGCGAGGGCCCGCTCGCGCCGCCGACGTCGTACTCGTTGACCGCGAGCTCGAGTCCTGCCGAGGCGTCGTTGTGGGCGACGCGGCGGGTCGTTCCCTCCCCGAGCCGGACGACGGTCTGCTCGGACAGCTTGGTCACGGGCGACCCGTCGGCGCCGTCCTTGTGCGCGAACAGGTCGTACATGTGCACGCCGAGCGCCGACGCGACGGCCACCAGGGTCCCCACCGACGCGGTGGACACGCCGCGTTCCAGCATGCTGAGCATCGAGACACTGACCCCGGTCCGGTCCGCGACGTCACGCAGGGTCAACTGCTGACGCAGGCGCATCGCGCGGATCCGGGCGCCCACGAGCAGCATTGTCTGTTCGGCGGTGTCGGAGTCGCGTGCGGGGACGAACGGATCCGCGGCGGCCAGGCCGCCGTTGCGCTCGGCGGCCCTGGTGACCGGCTTGCCTCCCTTGCCCGCGCTACGGGGCTTGTTGGGTTTGGCGGTCTTCTTCGCGCCCGAGGTGGCCGTGGCGCTCCGCCGACCGGTCGGTGCAGCGGATCGAGATGGCGTCATGGGTGGCTCCGATGCGGCTCGTCGACTGGAAAAGCGTGTTTCAGCCTACGTGAACGGGCCCGGTCCCGGTCGCCAATGCCCCGCTTACGCGCCGTACGGCCCGAACGCCTCGACCTTGGCCAGTGACGACAAGCGCTGCCGGTAAAGCAGACTCGCCGCGTCGGGGACCTTGATGTGCAGCTCCTCGCGCAGCGAGTCCGGAAGCTTCTCCGGTCGTTGGCTCTCCACGATTCTGCGGTCCTGCTCCATGATCGTGTTCGTGAAGTCGCCGAACTTGCCGTCCGGTTCGTCCTGCGAGTGATTGCGCAGGATGAACACGAAGAGCTCGGTCGTCGTCTCCGTCCGCGGCAGCGTGAACTGCGAGATGATCGTCTCGCGGCCGGTGCCGATCTCGATCTTCTTCAGATGGATCGTGAACGGGACGACCAGCGTGTACTCATAGCGGACCTTCTGGCTGCCGCCGGCGCCGTAGAGATCGCTCGGCTCCTCCTGCTCGAGCCAGTAGTGCAGCCCGTTGTCCAGCTTCTCGACGGTGTACGGCGCGATCTCAGCGGTGTCCTCGGTCCCGAGCAGACCCTCGTGCACGTAGGGGAAGTGCGAGAAGTCCATGAAGTTCTCCACCGCGCGTGCCGCCGAGGTGTTCCACACCGCGCGGTAGGAGATGAACGCCTTCCACCCCGGCAGGTCATATACATCGCCGGGGAACAAAGGGATTTCGTCGCGGGGCTGCTCCATCGCCACCCAGACCAGGCCGTACTTCTCGCGCACGTGGTAGGCGGCGGCGCGGGCGCTCGACGGGATCGATGCACCCACCGGGCGCGACGGTATGCGCACACACGTGCCGGTGCGGTCGTACTGCCACCCGTGATACGGGCAGACGAGGTTGCCGTCGCGTACCCAGCCGAGCGACAGGGCCGCCCCCCGGTGGATGCAGAGGTCGCGGAAGGCGGCGACGCCGTTCTCGTCGCGGAAGGCGACGACATGGTCGTCGAGCAGGGTGAACCGCTTGGGTTGTTCGGTGACGTCTTCGACGGCGGCGATGGGGTGCCAGAAGGCGGCGAGTGCCGGCTGGGACATGGGGTCGTTACTCCGTTCGGGTGGGTGGACTGTGACGGGCTGCGGCGTGAGATGCCGGGTTCACCCGGGTATCAGTCGCCAGTCCCCGCCGTCCACCAACCCGCGGCGGAACAACGCGAACCGGGGAACCATCCGCATCGTGCTCACCTCCGGGCACCAACTTTCAATAGGCTTGAATTTTAGGTGAACCGAGATCAGGAGCGCAACAGATCGTTCGACACCAGCGCGAGGAACGGCGCCATGGCCTCCGGGTCCTGCAGCGCCTCGCGGCTGACCGCCTTGTCGGGGTGCACTCCGGCCAGGATCCTCTTGACCGGAACCTCGCATTTCTTCCCGCTCAGCGTCTTCGGCACCGCGTCGATCCTGATGAACCTGTCCGGCACGTGCCGCGGCGACAACTCCTTGCGCAGCGCCGCTCGCAGCGCCGGCTCGATTTCCTCCAGCGTGGCGGTCGGGGCCGGCACGACGAAGCACAGCAACTCGCCCTCGCTGTCCGCACCGAGTTCGGTGGTGTCGATCACCAGGGAATCGGTCACTTCGGCGAATCCTTCGACAACCGCGTAGAAGTCGGCGGTGCCCATCCGCACCCCACCGCGATTCAGGGTCGAATCGGAGCGCCCCTGGATGACGAACGAGCCGCGCGGGGTGGCGACCACCCAGTCACCGTGCCGCCACCGGCCCGGAAAGTCCTCGAAGTAGGCGGCCCGCAGCCGGGAGCCGTCCGGGTCGTTCCAGAACTTCACCGGCATGGACGGCATCGGCTGGGTCAGCACCAGTTCGCCCACCTCGCCGCACAGGTCGCGACCGTGCTCGTCGAAAGAATGCACGTCGGCTCCGAGTGCGGCGCACGACAGCTCACCCAGCCATACCGGGACCGTGGGAGCGGAGCCGAGGAACGCCGTGCAGACGTCCGTGCCACCGGAGATCGAGCAGATCTGCACGTGCTCGCCGACGTGCTCGGCGATCCAGCGGAAACCCCTGACCGACAACGGAGAACCGGTAGACCCCAACGCGCGCATGGCCGAGAGGTCGTGGCGCTCCCGGGGCCGGTACCCGGCATCCATGCAGGCCTGGATGTATGGGGCCGACACCCCGAACAGCCGGACCCGGTGCCGCTCCGCCAGTGACCACAACGCCCCCATGTCGGGGTGGCCGGGGCTGCCGTCGAACAGCACCACGGTGGCGCCCACCAGAAGTCCGCCGATGAGGAAGTTCCACATCATCCAGCCGGTCGTGGTGTACCAGAAGAAGCGGTCACCCGGCTCCAGATCGCTTTGCAGCCGCAGCGCCTTGAGGTGCTCGAGCACAATTCCGCCGTGCCCGTGCACGATGCCCTTGGGCAGGCCGGTGGTCCCCGACGAGTACAGCACCCACAACGGATGGTCGAACGGCACCGGGTCGAACTCCAGCGCTCCGCGGGAGGAGACGAAATCCGCCCAGCTGAGTGAACCGGCCAACTCCGCCGCCGGATCCAGGTAGGGCACCAGCACCGTCGCCCGCAGCGTCGGAAGCTTCTCGCGCAATTCGCCGAGCCGGTCACGGATGTCGAAGCGCTTCCCGCCGTAGCAGTAACCGTCGACCGCGAGCAGCACCCGGGGTTCGACCTGCTGGAACCGGTCGAGCACCGCCCGGGACCCGAAATCAGGCGAGCACGACGACCAGATCGCCCCCAGCGACGCCGTCGCCAGGAACATCACCAGCGTCTCGACGCAGTTGGGCGCCAGCGCCACCACGGTGTCGCCCCGCGTGACGCCGGCGGCGACTAGTCCGGTGCGGGCTCGGGCGACCAGGTCACGGAGTTCGCCGTAGCTGACGGTGCGCTCGACACCGTCCTCGCGGGCGAACTCGACGGCGGTGTCACTGTCGTGCCGGCCCGGCCCGTCGGTCAGTGCGTGTTCGGCGTAGTTCAGCGTGGCGCCGGGGAACCACTGCGCACCCGGCATTTCGGAGCGACCGAGGGTGTCGGTCGGCGGATCCCGGAAGACGACCTCCAAGAAGCCTGCCGCCGCGGACCAGAACCCGGCCGGGTCGCGGACAGACCAGGCGTGCAGCGCGCGGTAGTCCAGTTCGTCGTCGACGCCGGTGTCCCGGCACATTCGTGCCCAGCGGGCGAAACGGACGATGGCCGTGTCGCGAACCTGCGCAGGATCCGGGCGCCAGACGATCGGCCCCTCCGGCCCGGGTGTACTGGTCATGCCCATGCGACCTTCTCTTTCACCGTGGTTCTCCGTTAGCGAGAGCGAACAGCATTCAATGTAAATGAACTCAGCACGGACCGGTATCGCGGAACGCGGTATAACCGAGTTCAGTTACAGGGAAATAAGTTTGATGATGTTGAAACTGGTGTTACTCTCGCTCCGTGGCTGAACAGCAGACGACTACCGCGGGCATGAGGGTCATTTCCCGCGAGGACTGGGGATCCGACCAAGGGTTACTCCACGGCGGCTCGTGGCGGGAGATCGTCGGTCCGGGCGCAGGCGCCGAATGCCGCGGTCTCTACGATCTCCATTTCACCGAAGACGGCCGGTCGGTGACGCTGACGCACGCGTCGGAGGCCGCGTACTACGTCGTCTCCGGCGCCGGCGCGGTCGTCCACGAGTCCACCGGGCGGACGCAGCCGCTGGGCGAGGGATCGATGGTGCACGTCCGCCCCGGAACGCCCTACCTGCTGAGCGCGTCGGCAGGCACCCGCATGGTCGGAGGACCATGTCCCGCAGGGTCATCCGTCACCGGCGCACCCGTGGTGCCTGCCGAAGCCGCCGACATCTGGCCCGAGATCTCGGTGCACCACCGTGACGCCCCGGGTCTGCTCGTGCCCATCATCTCCCAGGACGCCCGGCTGGTCGTGTGGCTCGGGATCGGCGCCGTGGCCGCCAACATGAACTATGTCGTCCTGCAACCCGGCGAGCGCAACAAGGAGCACGTGCACGCCTATTCCGAGGACACGATCCACATCCTCGAAGGGCACGGCACGGCCGAGAACGTCACCACCGGTGAGAGACTCCAGTTCGGCCCGGGAGACACCATCCACATCGAGATCGGATACTGGCACGCCGTCGCCGCGGACCGAGGCGAGCGGGTGATCAGCGTGGGCGGCCCGTGCCCGGCCGACGTCAACATGCTGCGTGCCGCCGGAGTGGACGTCGACCAGATCGAACTCCCGCCTGGCACATCGCTTCCCACCTCCGGTGGGGTACCCCGGCGCTGACCGGTGCGCGACGTACTCGATGACCTGGTCAGCTGGTGGGCAGCCGGCGAATCGGTCGGGGTCGGTACCGTCGTCGCAACCTTCCGCTCCGCGCCCCGGCTCCCCGGTGCGGCAATGCTTGTCGGCCCGGACGGCACCGCCGTCGGCTCGGTGTCCGGCGGCTGTGTCGAAGGCGCGGTGTACGACTTGGCGTTGTCGGTCGTCGAATCGGGTGAGCCCGTTCTCGAGCGCTACGGCGTGTCCGACGACGACGCTTTCGCCGCCGGCCTGACCTGTGGCGGCATCCTCGACGTGTACGTCGAGAAGGTGGACCGCCAGACCTTTCCGGAACTCGGCGAACTGGCGGCGGCGATCCGCGCGGAGACCCCGGTGGCCCTCGCGGCGGTGATCGAGCATCCCGATCGGTCACGGGTCGGGTGCCGCCTGATCGTCTCACCGGGCAGGGAACACCTCGGATCGCTGGGTTCGGCACACGCCGACGCCGCGGTGCGGGACGACGTGTTGGGGCTGTTGGCTTCCGGCACCGACACCACGCTGACCTACGGGCCGGACGGTGAGCGTCGCGGCGAGGGCATGCGGGTGTTCGTCTGGTCTTTCGCCCCGAAACCGCGGCTGATCGTCTTCGGCGCCATCGATTTCGCTGCCTCGATGGCACGGATCGGCACGTTCCTCGGCTACCGAGTGACGGTGTGCGATGCGCGGCCGGTGTTCGCCACGGCGGCCCGGTTTCCCGATGTCGACGACGTGGTCGTCGACTGGCCACATCGTTACCTGGCCGCTGAGCAGGCAGCAGGCCGTATCGATGCGCGCACCGTCCTCACCGTGCTGACCCACGACCCGAAGTTCGACGTGCCGCTGCTCGAGGTCGCGCTGCGCCTCCCCGAGGTGCGGTACATCGGCGCGATGGGGTCACGGCGGACGCACGAGGACCGCCTGCAGAGGCTGCGTACCGCCGGCCTGTCCGACCACGAGATCAGCAGGCTCTCAAGCCCCATCGGACTGGATCTGGGTGCGCGCACACCCGAGGAGACGGCGATCAGCATCGCGTCGGAGATCATCGCCGCGCGCTGGGGCGGCACCGGTCTGCCCCTCACCGAGACACGGGGACCGATCCACCGGCGCGCGTGATCCGGCGAAACACCCGGCGGCTCAGTGCGATACGCCGAAGAACAACTCCTCCAGTGCCCCCTCCTCGAGGAGTGCAGCAGCCTCCAGCGCCGGGCCCAGAGTGCCGTCGGACATGAAGTGCACCTTGTCCACCGCGGGCAGGCAGATCCTGGGATGCTCCTCGATGATCCACAGCACGCCGGCCCCGTTGTCGCGCAGACGCTGGATGTCGGCGATCCGTTCGCGGACGATCAGCGGCGCCAAGCCGGTGGTGGGCTCGTCGAGCATCAACAGTGACGGCGAGCTGACGAGTGCGCATGCGATCGCCAGCATCTGCCGCTCACCGCCGGACAACGTGGCGGCCGCTTGTTTGATGCGTTCGTTGAGCCGGGGGAACTGGGCGAGCACCTCCTTGGTGATCGCCTTCGCCTCGGCGAGGCTGCCCCGGCACGAGACCTGCAGATTCTCCTGCACCGACAGTTCGGGAAACACGTTGCCCTGCTGGGGCACAAAGCCGATCCCGAGTTTGGCGATGTGGTTCTGCGGCACCGCCGCGAGATCCTGGCCGGCGAACTTCAACGACCCGCCGTGCACCGGAAGCGATCGGGCGATGCATTTCATCAGCGAGGACTTGCCTGCACCGTTGGGTCCGACGATGGCCACGATCTCACCGGCGGCCACGGTCAGCGTGGCATCCCGGACGACGGTGAGCGGACCGTACCCGGTGCTCAGCGCGTTGGTCTCAAGCAACATCGGAATCTTCGTCTCCTCCGAGGTAGATCCGCTTCACGTTGGGGTCATTGCCGATCTCCACGGGTGTCCCGGAGGCGATGACCGCGCCGGACTCCAGCACGTGCACCCGGGCGGCGAGCTCCAGCACGAAACTCAGGTTGTGGTCGATCACCAGCACGCCGATACCGCGCTCCGCGATCCCCCGGATGATCCCGGAGAGGACACCGATCTGGTTCACCGTCATCGCGGCGGCCGGCTCGTCGAGAAGCAGCATGCGCGGCGCGAGCGCCAGTTGCCGGAGGATCTCGACGAGCTTCGCGTCGCCCGGTGAGAGGTCGCTCATCGCGCGGTCTCCCAGCTGGGCGGCGTCGGCCTGTTCGAGCTGCGCCCATGCCGCGTCGGTCGCCTCCTTCCGACGTCGACGGTCCCTGCGCCAGTACAGGAACGGTGACCACGGGTTGTCGAGGTCGGAGCCGGCGATCGCGAGCGCCACGTTCTCGACCACGGTCATCGAACTGAAACCGACCGGGGTCTGGAACGTGCGCACCAGGCCCGCGCGGGCCACCTTGTGGGCCGGCAGGCCCGTCAGGTCCTGTCCGCCGAAGACCACGCGTCCCGTGTAGGGCGTGCCGAACCCCGAGATCACGTTGAACAGCGTCGTTTTACCTGCGCCGTTCGGACCGATGAGGGCCGTGATCTCGGAGGTCGAGATCGTGATGTTGACATCGTGCAGGGCCCGGACGCCGCCGAACGACTTGTTGACGGCGATGACCTCGAGTTCAGGCGGGGTGGTGTTCATGGGTGCTCCCGGAGAGGATCGACGTCGAATCCGCGGTCTGCTCCGCGCTGCCACCGGACCGGCCGGTGTCCGGCCGCACGTATCGTCGCCGCAACCGGGCGAAGGTGCCGCTTTCGCTGAGCAGTCCGTCGGGCCGCCAGCGCAGCACCGCGATCAGCAGCACGCCGACGAGCGCCGGGTGGGCCGCGGCGTGCAGGTTGGCGAACTCGGCCGGAACGTGCACCAGGCGCACCAATTCGCTTGCGCCGGTGAGAAGTAGCGCGCCCACCACAGGACCGAACCGGCTGCCCAGACCGCCGATGACCAGTCCGGCCCACAGAGTGAAGGTCAGATGCGAGCTGAACACCGACGGCACGAGCGCCCCGAGCATCCACGCGTACGCGGGTCCGACGAACAGGCCGCACATCAGCCCCACGGTCGCGTAGGTCGACAACCGCAGGCTCTTGATCTTCTTCCCCATGGCCATCGCCAACGGTTCGTTGTCCCTCGCGGCGCGCAGGCTCGCACCGTAGGAGGAGGTGGCGATCCGGGAACAGATCAGCCACACGACCGCCGTCAGTGCGATCGTGAGTGCCAGGCGCACATAGGGATATCCGTCGATGGTGAACTCGAACTCGAACGGTTTGACGATCGACGTGAGCCCGAAGGTGCCACCGGTGAGGTCGCGCTGGATGACGATGAGCTGGCGCAGGATCTCCGCGAAGGCGAACGTCGTGATCAGGAAGTACTCACCTCTGAGCCGCAGCGCCGGCCAGCCGATGAGGATCGCCACCGCCCCGGTGATCAGTCCGGCGCCGAGCATGCCGAGGGCCCACGGCAAACCGGCGCCGGGCACGGCCGCGTCGGGTGAGCCGGTGAGCAGGACGTACGAGTAGGCACCCACGCCGATCAGGCCGGCGATGCCCAGGTCCCACATCCCGCCCCACGCGGCCTCGAGGTTCAGCAGCTGTGCGGCCATCGCGAAGACGAAGGCCAGTGTGGCGATGGTGACCAGGAATTCGATGGAGATCATGCCGCAGCCTCCTTACGGGACTGGAACGTGAAGAGGCCCTGGGGGCGGATCAGCAGCACCCCGATCAGGATCGCGAACGCGACGATCGGCCGGTAGGCCGTGTCGATCAACAGCGAGCTCATGTCCATCACGATGCCGAGCACCAGCGCCGCCGCGATGACTCCGAGGATGTTGCCGGTCCCGCCCAGCACAGCGGCCGCCAGGACCAGAAGGATGTAGCCCCAACCTGATTCGGTGGACACCGAACCCAGGATGCCGGTCATGATCCCGGCCACCGCGGCGAGCGCTCCGGCGATCGCCCAGACCGTCGTACTCACCCGGTTGATCGCGACGCCGCGGATCTGGGCCAGCTCCCGGTTGGAGGCGACGGCCCGGATGTCGCGCCCGACGCTCGTTCGCCCGAGCAGGAGCCACAATCCGCCGATGACCACCACCGCCACGAGCAGCATCACGATCTCGCCCGGGGCGACGTGGAACGGCCCGATGTGCTGGGCCGCACCGAGTTCGACCGAGAAGACGCGAAGATCGGTGCCGAACAGCGCGATCATCGCCGCGTAGGTCACGAAGGCCAGACCGACCGAGGTGAACAGCAGCACGTTGCCGCCGCGGTGCTTGACGGGGTCGAACAGGAACTTGCCGCACGCCACGGCGAGCACCGAGGTGATGAGCACCGCCAGGACGATCCCGGCGATGAGACCGAACATCTCCCCCAGCGCCACGGCCAGCAGAGCACCGAGCGCCATGAACTGTCCGTGGGCGATGTGCAGGAAACGCTCGGTGTTCCGCAGCAGCGCGAACCCCGACGTCGCCACTGCCAGCATGCTGCCTGTCAGTAACCCGAACAAGAGGTTGTCCAACGGTTTACCTTTCATCGGTGGACTGGCCGGGGCGGTGCGCCGCGCGCACCGCCCCGTCGTGATCACTCCGGGCGCAGGGCGGGATCGACCTCGACCTGTTCGCCGGGAGTCCAGACACCGTCCTTGACGGTCAGGACCGCGAGGATCGGCGATTGGAGGTTGCCGAACTCGTTCATGTCGAGCGTGCTCGACGCGCCGTCGAAGTCGATGTCCTCACCCGCTGCGAGTGCCTCTTTGCCCTCCGCGAAGGAGTAGACCTTCTTGCCGGGGGCGCTGGCGACCTCGATGATCTTGCCCGCGATGTCCGGACCGCTGGTGCTCCCGGCCGCCTCCATGGCCAACGCGAACAGGACGTACTGGTCGTAGTTGTTGGCGTCGTACATGCCGGGTTCCGGATCTCCGCCGGTGGCGGCGCGGAACCGTTCCGCATAGGACTGGTATGCCGGGCTCTCGGTGTCGAACGCGGTCAGCGCCGCGGTCAGTTGCGACGCGTTCGGCAGCGCGGCCACGTCGTCGGTGATCAGGTCGGGTGAGACGTAGATCGGGATGTCGTATCCGCGCCGCCCGATCTCGCGCAGGATCGGGATTCCGGCCTCGACGCCCGTGCCGAGGTACAGCGCGTCGGGTTGCGACTCGAACGCCTTGGCCACCTCGCTGTTGTACGACGATGCCCCGGGTTCGATGGTCACCGCATTGACGGTTCCGCCGGTCCTCTCGAAGGCTTCCGTGGCCACTTCGGCCGGGCCGGACGCGCCCTCGGTGTTCTGGACGATCATCGCGAGCTTCTTCACACCGGCGTCGCGGGCGACCTGGGCGACGATGATGCCGGCGTCGCTGTCCGAGGCGGTGACGCGGAAGGAGAACTTCCCGCCCCGCTCGTCGAGGAACGTGGTGCCACACGACGAGCAGATGTTCGGTAGCTGCCTCTGCTCGATCTGGTCGAAGAGTGCGACCTGGCCGTCGGATTCCAGGCTGCCCATCACGGTGGCCTTGTCCACGGTGGTCAGCTTCGAGAACCCGGCGACAGCGCCGTCGACGGTGGAGCGGTTGTCCTCGGTGACGAGAACGACGTTGCGGTCCATGACGCCGCCCGCGTCATTGATCTCGTCCACAGCGATCTTCGCGGCGGCGATCGCGGGCGGGGTGAAGGGCGCGTAGTCCCCGGTGACGCCGATCAGCTGGCCGAAGACGATGTCGCCGCTGGAGGACGAGGAGGAAGAACCCGCCCCTCGGTCGCCGTCCTCCGCGCACGAGGTCAGGACGAGGCCGAGAGCGGCTCCGGCCGCGACGACGCGACAGCAGGTTTTCAACTTCACTTTCATGACCTCCGACACTGAGTCCGTATTCCGGCTGATGGTGAACCGCAGCCATCTGCGACATGGCTGAGCGTACAATCCCATTGAAAATCTTGCAGCGTAACGAGTGGCGACGATACCAATCCGTCGGCGCGTCACACACCCGAAGTTCAAAGCGATTGAAAGAATATGTGAGTGTGACGCAGATCGCAAGCACGACGTTCGCCCGCCGGGCGAACCGTCACAAGCTGCGGATTCAGCGCATGCACCGTCGATCGCGACGATCCGTGACGCGCGGATTCCGCACCCCGCCTCGCGCCAGTGGCGAGTTCGGGACTTCAGGCGCCCTGACGTCGACCGCCTTCATTCTTGCTGAAAGACGCCGCGCGACGAGGGCCGACACCGAAGACGCGGGCCCTCACACAATATAAGCTACAGTGAAATAGACGGCCAGAATTTTCAGGCCACATCAATAACGGGGGAATGGACATGCGCGTCCCTGGCGAGAGACTACCTCTCGACATCCAGGCAGCATCCGAGGCGACCAACCTCAAGCTTGGAACCGAGATCCGGCGCATCCGGCTGCAACGAGGCCTGACCCTGGTCGACATCGCGACCGAAACCGGTTTGAGCGCATCGATGTTGTCGATGCTGGAACGCGGGAAGACCGGTGTGTCGGTGGGTTCACTGGTCGCCGTCGCCTCGGCGCTCGGAGTCGCCGTCAGCGACCTCTTCCATCCGTCGAAGGCGCCGGAACCATCGCTGGTGCGATTCGACGAGCAACACGCCGTGACCGTCGGTCCCGGCGTCACCCGCAGGGTGATTCAACGTAGCCGAACAAACGGGGTGGAAGTCGCGTCGTTGCGGTTGGCGCCGGGAGCGCACACCGGAGTGGAACTCGTCCGCCACGAGGGCTATGAGATCGTGGTCGTCCAACACGGGCGGCTGACCGTCCAGATCGGCGGCGTCGAGAACGAGCTGGAGGCCGGCGACGCCATCAGCCTCGACGCCGGGTCCCCGCACCGCTTCGCGAACAACGGTGACGCGGTCTCCGAAGTACTTCTCGTCGTTCGCCTGTCGGCGGTAGCCAAGTACGGACACTGAAGCTTCACCGACCGATCCGGCTTCCCACCACCCCGCCGACATCCACTGTCTGACAACGCAGCTCGGTCATCGTAGGTCGTACCAGGTGCCGCCACGGCCGAACCGGTCGAGACTCGACAGCGGACAACCGCACCCCTTTGCTCGCGTCGACGATGTCGCCGGGGGCCAGGCCCCGGCCCGCCAGTTCGGCGATGTGGCCCTCCAGATCGTCGACGGCGAAATTGATTTCGTCGATCCCGGCCTTGTCGGGGTCATGGAAGACCTGAACCCACGCGCCCGGCAGCACCTGCCATTCGACCAGCGTCGGCATCGGGTTGTTGTCCTCGGGCCTACCGAACAACGACTCGTACCACCGCCTGCTGGTCGCGATGTCGGTGACGTGGACGACCGCCAGCACATGGGTGATCGACATGCGCTTCTCCTCTCGTCTCAGGTGACGACCTGGGAAGTCCGCTGAACTCATCGCCGGGGCGCAACCGTTATCGGCGACATCGGCGACGGTCCTTGCTAAGTTCTTCCGGTGCCGGGTAGCTGGGGATCGATCCTGACAGAGCTCATTCCACTCGCCCTGGTGATCGCGCTGTCGCCGCTGTCGGTCATCCCGGCGCTACTGGTGCTGCGCAGCCCTGCGCCGCGGCCGACGGGCTTGGCGTTCCTGCTCGGCTGGCTGGCCGGCCTGGCCGTGCTGACGGCCGTGTTCCTGGAACTGTCCGCCCTGATCGGCGGTATCGGCACGAAGCCACCGAGTTGGGCGTCCTGGCTGCGCATCGTCGTCGGCGCCGGGCTCATCGTGTTCGGCGGCTACCGCTGGGCGATGCGCAGGAAATCCGAACACATGCCCGGCTGGATGACACGCATGAGCACGTTGACACCGGCGAAGGCGGGCGGGATGGCAGCGGCGTTGACCGTGCTCAACCCGAAGGTGCTGTTCATCTGTATCGCAGCGGGTTTGGCGATCGGCTCGGCCGGACTGGATTCACCGGCCGTCTGGGTCGCGGTGGTCTGGTTCGTCGTGGTCGCCGGGGCGACGGTCGCGCTGCCGATCCTCGGCTACACGCTCTCCGGGCAGCGGCTGGAGCCGACGCTCACCCGGCTCAACGACTGGATGGAACGCCAGCACGCCACACTGGTCGCGGTGATCCTCGTCGTCATCGGTCTTCTGGTGCTGTACAAGGGAATTCACGCACTACTCGGGTAGGCCCAGCTCCTCGGCGGGCGCGGTGAGATACCGCGTCACGGTCGGGGCCACCAGCCGGACCACGTCCTCGGTGGGTAGTTCGGACAAGGGCGCCACCCCCATCACGTACCGCAGCATCGCCGTGCCGACCAGGCTGCTCGCGGCCAGCATCGCGCGCAGCCTGGCCTGTTCCCCGCCGCCGAGCTCCCCCGAGACCGCGGTCAGCACGTAGTTCTGCATGAAGCTCCGAAAAGCCTCGTGGGCATGCGGATTCGAGGTCGCCGAGGCCAGCATGGCGCGCATGGTCTCCGCGCTCTCGGGAGCCTCCCAGATACCGAGGTAGGTCCGCACCATCCTGGTCCCGATGTCGGCGCCGCCACCGTCGGTCCCGGCCAGCGCCGCCACCAGCACCGCGGGGTCGATGATCAGCCGCAACGCCTCGCGGAACAGCTGCTCCTTGGACCCGAACAGGTACAGCACCATCGACGGGTCCACGCGGGCATCGTCGGCGATGGCCCGCAACGTCGTCTTCTGATAACCGTCGCGGGCGAAGCGCAGCTTCGCCGCCGCCAGCACCGCATCCTTCGACACCGGTTCGCCGTGACGACGGCCCCGGCGCCTCGTTGTTTCGGCTGGTCGCGACATGCGCCGACGCTACCATTTCAACGCCTATTGAAAAGATGGCGCATCAGGCCTACGCTCGCCTCAGATGTAATTCAACAGATGATGAAAAGAGATCGTCAATGACGTCGACGCGCTCACACACCGAACCCTCGGCCACCGCCCGCGCCGGTGGCATCATCGTCGCCATCACCGCGCTGCTGGCGCTCGTGGCGATCGCGTTCGCGCTGCCCGCTGCCCGGTCGGGACCCCACGACGTGCCGATCGGGGCGGCCGGACCCCAGGCCGCCGGCGGTCACCTGACCGCCACCCTCGACGAGAAGATGCCCGGCGCCTTCGCGGTGACCTACTACCCCGGCGAAGCCGCGCTGCGTGCGGCGATCGAGAACCGCGACGTCTACGGCGGGCTCGTGCTGCCGTCCCAGCCCGGGGATCAGCCCGTGCTGCTGATCGCCTCCGGCGGCAGCCCGATGGTCGCGCAGATGCTGACCCAGGTCGGCAACGAACTCGGACGCCAGACCGGCACGGCGATACGCACCGAGGACCTGGCTCCACCCACTGCCCGAGACCCACGCGGTGCGGGGATCGCGGCGTCCGCGCTGCCCATCACGCTGGCCGGGATCCTGCCCGCCATCGCGCTGGTCCTGGCGCTACGCCGCGAGATCTGGACCGGCTTCGCCGCCGCCGTGGTGTTCTCCCCCGTCGCGGGGCTGACCATCGCAGCGCTGCTGCGGTACGTCCTCGGGTCCGTCGACGAGAACTTCTGGGGCGTCGCGGCCGGCCTCACGCTCGGGATCGCCGCGGCGCTGTTGTTCATGTTCGGCCTCGGCTCGCTGTTCGGCAGAGCCGGCCTCGCCGTCGGCGCGCTGATCGCACTGCTGGTGGGCAACCCGTTGTCGGGGCTGGCCAGCGCCCCCGAGATGCTGCCCGCCGGCTGGGGCCAGCTCGGCCAGCTGCTTCCACAGGGCGCCACGGCCACGCTGCTGCGCTCGACGGCCGCGTTCGGCGGCGCCGGCGCCACCACCGCCGTCGTCGTGCTGGCCTGCTGGGCGCTGGCCGGAACAGCGCTCGTCATCGTCGCCGCCGTTCGGGACAGGAGCCGTGCGGACGCCGTGACTTAGGATCGTGCGGCGTGGGACTCGAAGACCGCGAATCGATGCGCATCCTCCGGGATGCGCTCGACGGCGACGGCGGGTCCGAGTCGCTGATCGCCGATTTCTACACGCGGTGGTTCGCTGCCGACCTGTCCGCGCGCGACCTCTTCCCGCCCGACATGGCCAAGCAGCGCCAGGTCTTCGCGCAGGCGATGTGCTGGCTGTGCGACGAGCTGATCGCCCAGCGCGCCGAGGAACCGGTCGCGTTCCTGGCCCAACTGGGCCGCGACCACCGCAAGTACGGTGTCACACAATCGCATTACGCGTCCCTGACGGACGCCCTGCTGGTCTCGTTGCGCAAGGCGCTGGTCGCGCAGTGGGACCGCCGGCTCGCCGAGGCCGTCGATGACGTCGTCCAACTCGTCGTCGGGGTGATGAGTGGCGCCGCGGACGCCGAGACCAGTCCACCGTTCTGTGACGGCACCGTGCTCGAACACCTCCGGCCCGCCCGCGACGTCTCGGTCATCCGGTTGAAGATGGATCACGCGCTGGCATATCACCCCGGTCAGTACGTGCCCGTGCAGGTGCCGCAGTGGCCGCGCCGGTGGCGCTACCTGAGCCCCGCCATCCCGGCCGACCCGCAGGGCTACGTCGAGTTCCACGTCCGTTCGGTCCCCGGAGGGATGGTCAGCACCGCGATCGTCGGCGAGACCAGGCCCGGAGACCGGTGGCGGGTGGCCAATCCGCACGGCGCGATGGAGATCGACCGCGGCGGCGGTGACGTGCTCATGGTCGCCGGCAGCACCGGCCTGGCGCCGCTGCGGACGTTGATCATGGACCTGACCCGGTTCGGCGAGAACCCGCGCGTGCACCTGTTCTTCGGCGCCAAGCACCCCTGCGAACTGTACGACCTGCGGACCCTGTGGGAGATCGCGTCCACCAACCCGTGGTTGTCGGTGACGCCGGTGTCGGAGCTGAACTTCGACCCGCCGTGGGCGGCCCAGTTTCCCGACGTCACGCCGCCGCGCGGACTGCACGTGCGCCAGACGGGTCTGCTTCCAGAGGTGGTGACGCGGTACGGCAACTGGGGTGACCGGCAGATCCTGCTGTGCGGCCGGCCCGAGATGGTGCGGGCGACCAAATCGGCCCTGATCGCCAAAGGCGCCCCGGCCGAACGGATCCAGCACGATCCTCTGGCCAGTTGAGCAACGCATGGCAGGATCGCAGCATGGACGTGTTCGAAACCGTCACGCTGCGTGATCCGTCGTCCCCGCTGACGGCCACCTACGCTCCGCGGGCAGGCATGGTCGGCACCTCGCTGTCCGACGACGGCGTCGAGCTGCTCGGCCAGCGCCGCGGCCTGTACGCCTACGTGTCCAACCACAAGACCATGGGGATCCCGATCCTCTATCCCTGGGCCAACCGGCTGAGCAGCAACGGCTACGGCGTCGACGGCGCGGTGGTGACGCTGACCCCGGGCACCGGCGGCGTGCGCACCGACGACCACGGGGTGCCGATCCACGGCGTCCTGGCCGCGTACAACGACTGGACCGTCACCACGGTGCTGGAGTCACAGCTGACCGCCGAGCTGGATTTCGCCGCGCGGCCCGGGTTGCTGGCCAGTTTCCCGTTCCCGCACCTGCTGACGCTGGACGTCACGCTGGCCGACCGCACGCTGACCGTCACGACCACGGTCACCGCGACGACCGGGTCCCGGGTGCCGTTGTGCTTCGGCTTCCACCCGTACCTGCAGTTGCCCGACGTGCCGAGGGCACAGTGGCAGATCGAGACACCCGCCATGCGATACCGCCCGGTGAACGCGTGGGGCATCCCGACAGGTAACCCGGAACAGCGGGATGCCACCTCAGAACTGCTGGGTGACAAGGTGATCGACGACGGTTACGACGACGTCGCCCCCGGGTCGGTGTTCGCGCTCTCCGGCGGCGGCCGCCGGATCGAGGTGCACTTCGACGAAGGGTTCACCGCGGCACAGGTGTTCGCTCCTGGCAACGACGCGGTGGTGTGCTTCGAGCCGATGGCCGCCCCCACCGATGCGCTGCGCCGGGGCGGCTACCGGGAGGTGCAGCCCGGCGAGTCGGCAGTGGCGCGGTTCCGGATCAAGGTCGCCTAAGCCCCACCCAGCGCCGAAATGACATTCCAGCAGCGCCTCTCTCGAAAAACCCCTGCCGGAATGCAATTTCGGCGAGTCAGGCGAAGTTCGGGTAGTCCTGCACCCAGTGGAAGCCGCGGCTGCGCAGCGTGAAGCTGTCGAGGTCCACCTGCGCCAGTGACATCGTGACGTGTTGCCCACCGAGCTCACCGACTGCCCGCAGCCGGTCGCGGCCCTGTCGTTCGAAGCGCACGGCCGTCTCCTCGGTGGACGCCTGCACCAGCTCACCGTCCATCAGTTGGTAGGTGATCAGTCCAGGCTCGTCGAAAACCACACGCTGCCACCGGATCTCATCGGTCACCAGCGGTGGGCGGACGATCCCGTCCGCGGTGAACTCCGTGACCGCCCAGATCCCGTACAGCTCCGGTTTCGGCCGGCCGTCCCCGTATTCGCGCCACGCGCTCCAGCCTTCGATCACCAGTCCGGTCGTCACCCACGCTGCGAGCAGCGTCACGACCACCGACGCGGTCCGGTTGGCCCGCGGGCTGCGGAACAGCACTGGCGGTGGCGCGGGAGCCGAAGGACGCTGCAGTACAAGAACGTCGGCCAACCTGCCCAGATGCGGCGCCACCAGCAACAGGCTCAGCAGCAGGAGATGTGCCGACAAAACCTTGACCGGCACGTCGTAGGTCATGTTCAGCAAGAAGACCTGGGCCATCGCCATCAGGGAGATCAGCGCGCCGAGCAGCGCGGTGCGATTCCAGAACAGAAGCAACCCGCCGATCACCTCGACAGCGCCGAGCACGATCTCGTACGGATGCGAGCTGCCCACCTGCAGCCACAGCACGGCCATCGGGGTCAGCTCGCCGTACGGCTGCAGCAGCGCGGCCAGCGGCGGCGACGGCATCTGCGTCGGAATCACTTTGGCGACGCCGTAGAACAGCATCTGGCCGGCCAGGCTCAGCCGGATGAACATCGCGAACCAGGCGTACAGCCTGTCGTATCGCCGGCGCCGACCGTCCACGACCGACCAGATCGGTGTCGCGACAGCGGCGACCACGACCAGGACGAACACCATGACCCAGACGACGGCTTGGTCACCGCTGTTCGAATCCCGGTGCAGGACAGCCTCGACGCCGAAGACGTGGTGCCCGACCCACGTGCAGATCGGCTCCACCAACGTCATCTGCCAGATGATCGCGTCCTGCGGCAGCCATCGCGTCAGAATCCCCGCGTAGACGAAGACGATCTGCGCGAAGAGCAGGCAGAACAAGCCGAAGTATACGAAGCAGAAACGGAATGCGATCCGGGTGAGTGGATGCCACGGCTGTGTCACGGCCACCATCGTCGTGGGCACGGCCGGGCGGATCAATCGTGACCACCCCCATATCGGGGGTGGGGTTAACCCCCCGTCCCGCCGAAATGGCATTCCAGCAGCGAAAGTTCGAGAACAGAGCTGCCGGAATGCAATTTCGGCGGATGAGGGGGTCAGCGTTGGTTGCGCGGCTGCCAGACCACCAGCGCGGTGCTCTTCGCACGCGGCTGGGCCCGCAGGTGCTCCACTTCCTCGGTGAGCTCACGCACCCGCGCCTGCAGCGCCTCGACCTGATTGGTCAGCTCGATGATGCGCTTGATCCCGGCGAGGTTGACGCCCTCGTCCTGGGACAACCGCTGCACCTCGCGCAGCAGCTCCACGTCACGCTGCGAATAGCGCCGTCCGCCACCGGAACTGCGCTGCGGGCTGACCAGTCCGAGCCGGTCGTAGGTGCGCAGCGTCTGTGCGTGCATACCGGCCAACTCGGCGGCCACCGAGATCAGGAACGTCCTGGCCTCGTCCGCGCGGCCGGACCGGCCGGCGCTCACAGCGCACCGGCCCATCCCGCCCGCGGATCGAACCCGCTGGCGCGTTCGGCTTTCGCGTACGCCTCCAATGCCTCTGCAGCCTCCCCTTCGAGGTTCGGCGGCACGGCGACCTTCACGGTGACCAGCAGGTCACCGTGACCTCCGGAGCGTTTCGGGACGCCCCGGCCCCGAACACGCAGGATCCGGCCGTCCGACGTGCCCTTCGGCACCCGGACTCCGACCTTGCCCTCCAGTGTCGGTACCGAAAGCGTTGTGCCCAGGGCGAGTTCATGGAAGCTGACCGGCACCGTCACGGTGAGGTCATCGCCGTTGCGGCCGAAGACCTTGTCCGGCTTGACGTGCACGGTCACATACAGGTCGCCCGACGGCGCCCCGCGCAACCCGGCCTCACCCTGCCCGGCCAGCCTGATGCGCTGCCCGTCCTCCACCCCGGGTGGGATCCGCACGTTGATGGTGCGTGTGCGGGTGTTCACCCCGGTGCCCCGGCACTCCTCGCACGGGTTCTCGATGATCGAGCCGCTGCCCCGGCATTCCGTGCAGGGCTCGGAGAACCCGAACGCGCCCTGGTTCCGGCTGACGACGCCGGCCCCGTTGCAGTTCGGGCACACCTTCGGGCTGGTGCCCGGACGTGCGCCGCTGCCGTGGCAGTTCGTGCACGGGGCCGGGCTGGTGAGCCGAAGCGGCATCGCCACGCCCTTGGTGGCCTCCAGGAAACTCAGCGAGGTCTCGGTCTCCAGGTCGTTGCCGCGGCGCGGCCGGGACGGACGCGGCTGCTGGGCACCACGCCCGAACAGCCCGCCGAAGAGATCCCCGATGTTCGCGCCACCGGCCTGGCCTGCGGCGTCGAACAGATCGTTGAGGTTGAACTCCGCCCCGTCGCCACCACCGAAGCCGCCGAACCCCCCGCCGCCGCTGTAGCGGCCGCGACCGAACCCGCCGCCCGCGAAGAGCCGACGGGTCTCGTCGTACTCCTTGCGCTTGGCGGGATCGGTGAGCACCTCTTTGGCTTCGGACGCGGCCTTGTAGCGCTCCTCGGCTTCGGTGTTGCCCGGATTCCGGTCGGGGTGGTTCTCCGCGAGGATCTTGCGGGCGGCCCGCTTGATCTCCTTCTCGTCGGCATCGGAAGCGACGCCGAGCACTTTGTAGAAGTCCTTCTCAACCCACTCGCGTTGGGCCATATCGCGTCACCTCCTTACCTTCTCGTCACGGTTGCGGATCGATTCTCACGATTCTGAGGGCTGTGGCGGCTCGGCGTCGGCATTGTCGGTGTCGGACGCGTCGGGCACCGTGTCGACGACGCCCACCATCGCGTGGCGGACGACCTGCTCGCCGATCTTGTAGCCGCGCCGCATCACCGTCCCGACGACCGGGTGGGTGCCTTCGCCCTCGTGCTGCACCGCCTCGTGCAGCGCGGGGTCGAACTCGTCGCCCTCCGCGCCGAAACCGGTGAGCCCCAAGCCCTCAAGCGTGGAGATGAGTTTGTCCGCCACCGCCTTCAACGGCCCGGACTCCAGATCCCCGTGGCTGCGTGCCCGGTCGAGGTCGTCGATGATGGGCAGCAGCTGACTGATCACCGTGGCCTTGGCCCGGTCGGCGATCACCTGCTGATCACGCAGCGAACGCTTGCGGTAGTTGGCGAAATCGGCCTGCACCCGTTGCAGGTCGGCGAGCAACTCCGCGGCCTTGTCGGCCTCCACCGACTCCACGGTCGGTTCGGCCGCGGCGTCCTCCGGCGCCGGCCCACTGGGGGCCGCCGCCGGAGTCTCACGCACCTGCCCGGTCTCGGGGTCGATGCGCCGCTTGTCGGTGACGGTGATGGGTTCTTCTTCCTTCACCCGGTCCTGATCGTTGGCGCTCACTTGCGCTCCTGGTCGTCCTCAACCACCTCGGCGTCGACGACGTCATCACTGCCGCCGCCCGACGCACCGGCGGAATCACCGTCGCCTGCGGCGCCGGCACCCTGCTCGGCCTGGGTGGCCTCGTAGATCGCCTGGCCGAGAGCCTGGCTCTCCACGCCGAGCTTCTCCATGGCCGACTTGATGGCGCCGATGTCGGTGCCGGCAAGCGCGGTCTTGGCGTCGGCGATCGCGGCGTCGACCTTGGTCAGGGTGTCCTCGGGGACCTTGGATCCACCTTCGGACGCTGCGCCCCGTTGTTCAGCGACGAACTTCTCCGTCTGGTAGACCAGCGACTCGGCCTGGTTGCGGACGTCGGCCTCCTCGCGACGCTTGCGGTCCTCGTCGGCGTGCGCCTCGGCATCCTTGATCATCCGGTCGATCTCCTCCTTGGACAGGCCAGAGCCTTCCTGGATCTTGATCGTGTTCTCCTTGCCGGTGCCCTTGTCCTTGGCGGTGACGTGCACGATGCCGTTGGCGTCGATGTCGAAGGTCACCTCGATCTGCGGGACACCGCGCGGGGCCGGCGGGATACCGGTCAGCTCGAACGAGCCGAGCAGCTTGTTGTGCGCGGCGATCTCACGCTCACCCTGGAACACCTGGATCTGCACCGACGGCTGGTTGTCGTCGGCGGTGGTGAACGTCTCCGAGCGCTTGGTCGGGATCGTGGTGTTGCGTTCGATGAGCTTGGTCATCACGCCGCCCTTGGTCTCGATACCGAGGGACAGCGGGGTGACGTCAAGCAGCAGAACGTCTTTCACCTCACCCTTGAGGACACCGGCCTGCAGCGCGGCACCGACGGCGACGACCTCGTCCGGGTTGACGCCCTTGTTGGGCTCCTTGCCGCCGGTCATCTCCTTGACCAGGTCGGAGACCGCGGGCATACGGGTGGAACCACCGACCAGCACGACGTGGTCGATGTCGCCGACGGCGATGCCGGCGTCCTTGATCACCTGCTGGAACGGCTTACGGGTGCGGTCCAGCAGATCCTGGGTGATGCGCTGGAACTCCGCGCGGGTCAGCTGCTCGTCGAGGAACAGCGGGTTCTTGTCGGCGTCGACGGTGATGTAGGGCAGGTTGATCGAGGTGCTCTGCGAGCTCGACAGCTCGATCTTGGCCTTCTCGGCGGCCTCACGCAGCCGCTGCATCGCCATCTTGTCCTTGGTCAGGTCGATGCCGCTGGTGCCCTTGAACTTGTCGACGAGCCACTCGACGATCCGGTCGTCCCAGTCGTCGCCACCGAGGTGGTTGTCACCGGAGGTGGCACGCACCTCGACGACACCCTCGCCGATCTCCAGCAGGGACACGTCGAACGTGCCGCCACCGAGGTCGAACACCAGGATGGTCTGCTCTTTCTCGCCCTTGTCGAGTCCGTAGGCCAGGGCGGCCGCGGTCGGCTCGTTGACGATCCGCAGCACGTTCATGCCGGCGATCTGGCCGGCTTCCTTGGTGGCCTGACGCTGGGCGTCGTTGAAGTACGCGGGGACCGTGATCACCGCGTCGGTGATGTCCTCACCCAGGTAGCTCTCGGCGTCGCGCTTGAGCTTCATCAGCACGCGGGCGCTGATCTCCTGGGGGGTGTAGTCCTTGTCGTCGATCTTGACGGTCCAGTCCGAACCCATGTGCCGCTTCACCGAGCGGATGGTCCGGTCGACGTTGGTCACGGCCTGGTTCTTGGCGGGCTGACCGACCAGCACCTCGCCGTTGCGCGCGAACGCGACGACCGACGGGGTGGTGCGGGAACCCTCGGAGTTGGCGACGACGACCGGATCGCCACCTTCCAGGACTGCGACGACGGAGTTGGTGGTCCCGAGGTCGATACCGACCGCACGAGCCATGGTTGCTGCCTCCTGAGTAGACGTTCTTCGGTTCACGAGTGCGAAGCACTCGATCGGACTGAGTGCACCGGGCTCAAGACTGCTCTCGCCGACACCCTCGTGTCAACCCAGACTTGAGTCTGTGTCACTCAACTGTCGAAAGTGGTCAACGGGGTCGCGCCGGGATTTGTTCCCGGCGGATCGAGAATTGCGATACGCCGGTCAGCCGGCGTCGGGTGTGCGGTCGAAGACGAACCGGCGGCCGCTGACGTTGAGCGGGCGGATCCGCACGAGATGGGTCTTGACGCCCGCGGTCCACGGCGTCAGCTGCGCATCCTCGGCCCGGGCGATCTCGTCCTGGTCGCGCAGCGAGCGCGCCGCGCCCTTGACGATCACACTCCAGCCGACGTTCTGTGAATAGCCGTCGGCTTCGAAGAGCACCTCGCGGCTCATCGCCGCGGCGGTCAGCTTGGTGCCCTCGGCGGTCCGGAACAGCACGGTGCGGTCCTGCACCGCGAAGTTCACCGGAAAGATGTGCGGTTCGCCCTCGATGCTGGTGACCAGTCGCCCCAGCGGAGCGTCGGCCAGCAGATCCCAGCATTCCGACACGGACAGGATCGAGACCGGCCGGCTCTCGTGCGACATGGGCGTGATGTTAGGCGATGAGGTGCGTCACGAAGAGCGAACGGCGTAGCACACGCGAGTCACTCCCGTCACTTTCGCCACAGGCTGCGTACGCTGGACGTAATGAGATTCCAGGTGGCTGTGGCCGGGACGGTGCTCGTGTGCGCCGCCGCGCTGGCGGGCTGCCAGTCATCGGTCGACGGCACCGCCACCCGCGCACCCGACGAGCACACCGAGCCGGAGTTCTCGACGCCCCGGCCCACCCGGCCGACCACCGCCCCGCCAGCGCGGCGGCGCACACGAGCACCGTCCCGGCCACAGCCACCTGGAATCTCATTACGTCCAGCGTACGCAGCCTGTGGCGAAAGTGA
>NZ_LMVQ01000058.1 GCF_001545925.1 Mycobacterium sp. NAZ190054
CACCGCCCACACCGAGCTCGAGCACGTCACGCTGGAGCGCGAACTGGGCCGGTTCAAGCGCACCACCGACCAGAAGTGGGGCGAGCTCGTCTATGACGGCCTCTGGTACTCCCCGCTGAAGACCGCGCTGGAGTCGTTCGTCGCCAAGACCCAGGAACACGTCTCCGGGGAGATCCGGCTCGTGCTGCACGGCGGGCACATCGCGGTGAACGGCCGGCGCAGCGCGGAGTCCCTGTACGACTTCAACCTGGCCACCTACGACGAGGGCGACACCTTCGACCAGTCCGCAGCCAAGGGATTCGTGCATGTGCACGGCCTTTCGTCGAGCCTGTCGGCGCGCCGGGACCTGGCGGGGAAGTGACCGCTCGGCGCATTAGGGTGACCCCGTGAGCACCAACGAGGGTTCGCTGTGGGGCGGCCGGTTCGCCGACGGGCCGGCCGACGCCCTCGCCGCGCTGAGCAAGTCGACGCATTTCGACTGGGTGCTGGCACCGTATGACGTCGCCGCGTCGAAAGCCCATGTGCGCGTGCTGTTCCGGGCAGGCCTGCTGACCGAGGAGCAGCGTGACGGGCTGCTGGCCGGACTGGACAGCCTGGGGTCCGACGTCGCCGACGGCAGCTTCGGACCGCTGGTGTCCGACGAGGACGTGCACGGCGCGCTGGAACGCGGCCTGATCGACCGGGTCGGAGCCGACCTCGGCGGACGTCTGCGCGCGGGCCGCTCGCGCAACGACCAGGTGGCCACGCTGTTCCGGCTCTGGCTGCGCGACGCGATCCGGCGGGTCGCCGACGGCGTGCTCGACGTGGTGTCCGCGCTGGCCACCCAGGCCGCCGCGCACCCCACCGCGATCATGCCGGGCAAGACCCACCTGCAGTCGGCGCAGCCTGTGCTGCTGGCCCATCATCTGCTCGCCCACGCCCACCCGCTGCTGCGCGACGTGGACCGGCTCGCCGACTTCGACAAGCGGGCCGCGGTGTCGCCGTACGGATCCGGGGCGCTGGCCGGCTCGTCGCTGGGCCTGGACCCCGACGCGATCGCCGAGGAACTCGGGTTCGCGTCGGCGGCGGACAATTCGATCGACGCCACCGCCTCCCGGGACTTCGCGGCCGAGGCGGCGTTCGTCTTCACGATGATCGGGGTCGACCTGTCGCGGCTGGCCGAGGACATCATCCTGTGGAGCACGACCGAATTCGGTTATGTCACGCTGCACGACGCGTGGTCGACGGGCAGCTCGATCATGCCGCAGAAGAAGAACCCCGACATCGCCGAGCTGGCCCGCGGCAAGTCCGGCCGGCTGATCGGCAACCTCGCCGGGCTGCTGGCCACCCTGAAGGCGCAACCGCTGGCGTACAACCGGGACCTGCAGGAGGACAAGGAGCCGGTGTTCGACTCGGTGGCCCAGCTGGAGCTGCTGCTGCCCGCGATGGCCGGCCTGGTCGCGACCCTGCGCTTCGACGTCGACCGGATGGCCGCGCTCGCCCCGCTCGGGTACACGCTGGCCACCGACGTCGCCGAATGGCTGGTGCGCCGCGGCGTGCCGTTCCGGGTGGCACACGAAGCCGCCGGCGCGGCGGTGCGCGCGGCCGAGGCCCGCGGTATCGGCCTCGAGGAGCTCGCCGACGCCGAGCTCACCGGCATCCACCCGGCGCTCACCCCCGACGTCCGCGACGTGCTCACCACCGAAGGCTCGGTCAACTCACGGGACGCGCGCGGGGGCACGGCGCCCGTCCAGGTGGCCCGGCAACTGAGTGCGGTACGCGACGCGTCGGATTCGTTGCGCATCCGGCTACGGCGGTAGCCGGCCGCTAACATCCTTCGGCATGGAGGCCCAGCGGGTACGCCGGTGGCTGGCCGAGCGCAAGGTGAGCCAGTGGTGGAAAGCCGGGCTGGCCGTCGTCCTGGCGGTCGCCGCGCTGTTCGGCGGACTGGACCGCGTCGAGACCGCGGCCACCCCGTTCAACCCGGGCCAGGAGTTCGACGACGGGCAATTCTCCGTCACCGTCGAGCGAGCAAGGCTGGTCGACAAGCTCGAAAGCGGCAGGCGCGTCGTCAGCCCGGCCCAGCCGGGGCGCCGGTACCTGGCCGTGGTCGCGACGCTGCGAAACAACTCGACGGTTCCTGGGCGGCTGCGCAATGAGTTGGACCTGCGTGACGTGCCGGGCGCGGAGTTCCACGGTGTCTGGCGCTACCGGGACAGCTCACCGATCCAGAACCTCGGTCCGGGACTCACCGAGCAGCTCGTGTTCACCTGGCTCGTCCCCGACGACGCCCTGAGCTCGGGCGACGTGATCACCGTTCGGGTCTGGAAGAAGACGTATTCGCAACTGATGGTCACCTACGGCGGCAAAGAGTGGCTCGACAGCCTCACCGACTACGGGGTCACCGAACTGAGTGTGGGCGGGCCGTCATGAGGAACCTGGGGCCGGTGTTGTCCGCGCTGGGCGTCATCGCCGTCGTGACGGCGGCCGCGGTGGTGTGGCACAACCTGCCCACACCGACGGACCTCTACGGCACGTTCGACGTCCACGGCCGGGTGGGCGAACCCGTCCGGGGCCGCGCGGTCACCGCCACTGTCACCTCGGTACGCGTTGCACCGCAAGTCAATTCGGCGCAGGCCGCGGGTTCCTGGGTGGTCGTCGACACCACGCTGGAGGCCACCGGGTCCACCGAGCTGCCGCACGCCGACCTGCTTGTCGGCCCCAACACCTACGTACCGACCGACCGGTTCTTCGGCAAGACGCTCGGCGCGGAGATCGCCCCGGGAATCTCACAGCGCGGCAGCTGGGTGTTCGACGTCGCCTCACCGCTGGTCGCGGCGGGCGCCGCCGACCCGGTCACCCTGCGCGTGTGGGTGGGCAGCGGCATGCTCGATTCCCGCCTGGTCATCGAGCTCGACGCCGACCGCTTCGCCAGAACCGGCGAGGTGGATCTGGCACCACCGGAGGCGAGTGCCGCATGACGCGGCTGTCGGCGCTGTGGCAGCGCAACGTCATCGGCGCGGTCGTCGTCGCCTGCGCGGTCGGAGCCTTCGTCGTGATCGATTTCGGACCGCAGTGGTCGGCCTACCGGAACTCGCTCACGCCCCGACTGGTCGTGCCCGACGGTCAGAGCGGTACGGCCGACGGGCAGACATGGCGGCTGGAATCCATCAAGCACCTGAATCGCAGCCCGCTCAATTTCGGCCCGCCGCTGCCCCCGGGCACGGTGCTGACCGTGGTCGTCGTCGACCTGTCCGGGCCGCCGCGGCCCGGCTACTGCACCGCGATGCTCACCGACGGCGAACGGCGGTGGGAGTCCGAGGGCGTCGGCGGGTTCAGTCCGCTCCCTCGCGACGGCGTGCGGAACCTGTGCGACAAGCCGGGGCGTGTCCAGTTCGGTTTCGTGCTGCCGTCGGATGTCGTGCCGACCGCGATGGACGTCATCGACAACGGCCAGATCACGGTGCGGATGCTGCTGTAGCGTCCTTCTGTCGCACGCGTTCCAGGCAGAAAGCCACGGTGGAGGCGATCAGGCACACGCGCAGCGGTTCGACGATCAGATGCGAGACGAAGATCAGCGTCGGCCGCACGAAGTCCCAGAACGATGCCGGATGGGGGCCCAGCAGCCACGCCGCGCCGCGGAACAGGTAGCCGGCCCGCACCTCCGGCCGATAGAAACTGCCCGCCATGTCCAACCACGCCAACCCGAGATAGCCGAGCACATACAGCGCCAACGCCAGCACGCCACCGTGCAGGATCAGCCGCGCCGAGTCGACGATCGGCCGGTAGTTGCCCAGCTTGGACAGCAGCCAGTCCCGCGCCTCTCGACGGCGGACATCGGGCAGACGTGACCACCGTTCCCGCACCAGCTTCTGCGGCGCGGCCGCCTGCTCGAACACCCGGTCCGCACGCCGGCCGGCGATTCGGCGGGCGGTGTCCCGCCAGTCCGCGGGCATGGACACGCCGTAGACGATCGCCGCGACGGCGAGCCACAACAGCGGTATCGTCGCGCCGCCGAACACTGTGCTCACCGCCCAGGTGAAGGTGTCCCAGAGCACCTCCAGCGGCCTGAGATGTGAGAACAGGTCCGCGCGGGTCTCGTTGAACCACGCCACGATCCGCCGTTCGGCGAGCCAGCCGCTGGGATTGAGGACGACGGTGAGATCCCTGCTGGCGGCGAAACTCACACCGAGGAACACCCACAGGGCGTCGACATACACCCGGATCGCGATCATCCAGCCGGGCAGCCGGTCGCTGAAACGGCTGAGCGCAATCCGGAGCACCAGAGCGGCGACGATCAGCACCCACGTGACCGTTCCGATCGGCAGAGTCTCGGGGTGGAGCTCGGTGACACCCGGCGTCATCATCGCGTCGGCGATCCGGTAGTCGAGGGCCTGGGTCTCGAAGGCGATCCAGTCCTCGGCGAACATCTTCCACGCCAGATAGATGGCGAAGAACGGCACGATGACCGTCGAGAACACGTCGACGCGGCGGGCCGACCGCCTCGGCAACGCGGCCAGCACGGGAATCGCGCGCCGCAGCACGAAGAACATCGCCACATAGGACCCCAGGCGGGCCAGCCCCGCCAGCGGCATGATCAGGGCGGCCCAGACGTCGTTGTCGTGACCGGCCCACGCCGCCAGCTCGATCGCGCCGCGCCGGCCGAGCAACCCGAGCAGATAGCAGGCAGCCAGCTGCGGCCAGTAGCGCACACACAACACGAACGGCCGCAGCAGGTAGGTCATCTAGCTCTCGAGCCTCTCCGAAAGCTCCAGCCAGCGCGTTTCGTGTTCTGCCACCTGGCTTTCCAGATCTCGCAGCTGCGCGGTGAGCTTGCCCAGGCCGACATGGTCGGACTGGTCGTGGCCGGCCATCTCGTCGTGTTTGGCGCTGATCCGGTCGGCCAGCTTGGCCAGCGACCGGTCGACCGAGGCGATCTCCTTTTCGATGGTGCGCAGTTCGGCGCCCGACAACTGCTCGCTGGCAGCGGGTTTCGCCCGCGGCACCGGGGACTCCTGTCGTTCCCCGGCCAGTCGCAGGTACTCGTCGATGCCGCCGGGAAGGTGCCGGAGGCGACCGTCGAGGATCGCGTACTGCTGATCGGTGATGCGCTCGAGCAGGTAGCGATCGTGGGAGACGACGATCAGGGTGCCGGGCCATGAGTCGAGCAGATCCTCGGTCGCGGTGAGCATGTCGGTGTCGACATCGTTGGTCGGCTCGTCGAGCACCAGCACGTTGGGCTCGGACAACAGCACGAGCATCAACTGCAGACGTCGCCGCTGCCCACCGGACAGCTCGCCGACCCTGGCCGACAGATGTGCGCGGGGAAAGCCCAGGCGCTCAAGCAGTTGCGCGGGCGTGACGTCCTTGCCGTCGATCTGGTAGCTGGTCTGCAGCCGTCCGAGGACCTCGCGGACCATGTCGCCGGCCACCGCCTCGAGCTCGCGGGACTCTTGATCCAGCACCGCCAGTTGCACGGTCTTGCCGCGTTTGACCCGGCCCGTCGTCGGTGTCACCGTGCCCGCGATGAGGCCCAACAGCGTGGACTTGCCCGCGCCGTTGGCGCCGAGGATGCCGGTGCGCTCACCCGGGGCGATCCGCCATTCGATGTCGCGCAGCACTTCTCGGCCGCCCGGATAGGACACCGAGACGTCGAGCAGGTCGATGACGTCCTTGCCGAGGCGGGCCATCGCCGCGCGGGACAACTCGACGCTGTTGCGCAGCGGCGGGACATCCGAGATCAGCGCGTTGGCCGCGTCGATGCGGAACTTCGGTTTCGACGTCCGTGCCGGCGGCCCGCGGCGCAGCCACGCGAGTTCCTTGCGCATGAGGTTCTGACGTTTGGCTTCCACTGCCGCGGCCTGCCGGTCGCGTTCGACACGCTGCAGCACGTAGGCCGCGTAGCCGCCCTCGAACGGCTCGACGACGCTGCCGCGCACCCCGCTGCCGCCGGGGTGCACCTCCCACGTGGTGGTGGCCACCTCATCGAGAAACCAGCGGTCGTGGGTGACCAGCAGCAGCCCGCCCGAACCGCGCGCCCACCGTCGCTTGAGGTGTTCGGCCAGCCAGGTGATGCCCTGGATGTCGAGATGGTTGGTGGGCTCGTCCAACGCGACGACGTCCCATTCGTCGATCAGCAGCGCCGCCAGCTGCACGCGGCGGCGTTGGCCGCCCGACAGCGTGCCGACGGGAGCGTCGAACGGGATGTCGGCGACCAATCCGCCGATCACGTCACGGATCCGGGCGTCGCCGGCCCACTCGTGTGTGGCGCGACCACCGACCAGCGACCAGCCCACCGTGTGGCCGGGATCAAGGATGTCGGCCTGGTCCAGCGCACCGATCCGCACCCCGCCGCGGCGCGTCACCCGGCCGGCGTGCGGGGCGACCTGCCCGGTCAACAACCCGAGCAGGGTGGACTTGCCGTCCCCGTTGCGTCCGACGATGCCGATCCTGTCGCCGTCGCTGACCCCGACAGTCACCGAATCGAACACCACCCCGGTGGGGTACTCCAGGTGGAGGTTCTCACCCCCGAGCAGGTGTGCCATCGTCTGCCGAGACTAGTGGGCCGCGGTTGTTTCCAGAAACCGGCAATCCGCGTTGTGCCATCATGACCACGTCGGAATCGGGCGACTGGACAGCACAGTGGGGAGCGCGCAGTGGTGGACCTCTCGGCGATCACCAGGCCGGTCGGGCGATTGGTCGCGACAGCCCAGAACGGGCTTGAGGTTCTGCGTTACGGCGGGCTGGAGACCGGCGCGGTGCCGTCGCCGTTCCAGATCATCGAGAGCGTGCCGATGTACCGGCTCCGTCGCTACTTTCCGCCCGACGCGCGTCCCGGCGTCAACTCCGTCGGAGCCCCGGTACTGATGGTCCACCCGATGATGATGTCGGCCGACATGTGGGACGTCACCCGGGACGAGGGCGCCGTCGGCATCCTGCACAAGGCCGGCGTCGACCCGTGGGTCATCGACTTCGGTTCACCGGACAAGATCGAAGGCGGGATGCAACGCAACCTCGCCGACCACGTGGTGGCGCTCAGCGAGGCCATCGACACCGTCAAGACCGTGACGGGCCGCGACGTGCATCTGGCCGGTTACTCGCAGGGCGGCATGTTCGCCTATCAGGCCGCGGCGTATCGCCGGTCCAAGGATCTGGCGAGCATCGTGGCGTTCGGTTCACCGGTCGACACACTGGCGGCGCTGCCCATGAACCTGCCGGCCAGCCTGGCCCCGGCCGCCGCCGATTTCATGGCCGACCACGTCTTCAGCCGCATCGACATCCCGGGATGGTTGGCGCGCACCGGATTTCAGATGCTCGATCCGGTCAAGACGGCGCAGTCGCGGCTGGACTTCCTGCGCCAGTTGCACGACCGCGAAGCGCTGCTGCCCCGTGAGCAGCAACGGCGGTTCCTGGCCTCGGAGGGCTGGATCGCGTGGTCGGGACCGGCGATCTCCGAGCTGCTCAAACAGTTCATCGCGCACAACCGGATGATGACCGGCGGTTTCTCGATCCACGGCGACCTGGTCACGCTGTCCGATATCGACTGCCCGGTGCTCGCGGTCATCGGTGAGGTCGACGACATCGGCCAGCCGGCGTCGGTGCGCGGTATCAAGCGTGCCGCGCCGAAGGCTGATGTCTATGAATTCCTGATCCGGGCAGGACATTTCGGGTTGGTCGTCGGTTCGAAGGCGGCGACCCAGACCTGGCCGACGGTGGCCGACTGGGTGCGCTGGCTCGACGCCGGCGGCAGCATGCCCGTCGGCGTCACCCCGATGCCCCTGCAGCCGTCCGAACCGAGCGAGAGCGGGGTGTCGCTGACGTCGCGGCTGGCGCACGGTGCCACCGCGGCGACCGAGATGGCCTTCACCTTCGCCCGGTCGGCCGCCGACGCCCTCGTCACGGCGAACAAGTCGGCACGCGCGCTCGCCGTCGAGACCGTGCGCACCCTGCCCCGGCTGGCCCGCCTCGGCCAAGTCAACGACCACACCCGAATCTCGTTGGGCCGCATCATGAGCGAGCAGGCCCGGGACATGCCCAACGGTGAGGCGCTGCTGTTCGACGGGCGGGTGCACACCTACGAAGCCGTGGACCGGCGCATCAACAACGTCGTGCACGGTCTGATCGAGGTCGGGGTGCGGCAGGGCACCCGGGTCGGCGTGCTGATGGAGACCCGGCCCAGCGCGCTGGTCGCGATCGCGGCGCTGTCCCGGCTCGGCGCGGTGGCCGTGTTGATGCCGTCGGACGCCGATCTCGTCGAGGCGGCGCGGCTCGGCGCGGTCACCGAGATCATCGCCGACCCCACCAATCTCGACACCGCCCGCAAGCTCGACCGCAGAGTGCTGGTGCTCGGCGGCGGCGAAGCCCGCGATCTGCACCTGCCCGACGACGCCGACGTGGTCGACATGGAGAAGATCGACCCCGACCGCGTCGACCTGCCCGGCTGGTACCGGCCCAACCCCGGACTCGCCCGCGACCTCGCCTTCATCGGTTTCAGTACGGTCAGCGGCGACCTGGTGGCCCGCCAGATCACCAACTACCGCTGGGCGCTGTCGGCGTTCGGGACGGCCTCGGCGGCCAACCTGAGCCGCAACGACACCGTGTACTGCCTGACCCCGCTGCACCACCAATCGGGGCTGCTGGTCAGCCTGGGCGGCGCCGTCGTCGGTGGTGCCCGCATCGCGTTGTCGCGGGAACTGCAGCCCGACCGCTTCGTCCAGGAGATCCGGCAGTACGGCGTGACGGTGGTGTCCTACACCTGGGCGATGCTGCGCGAGGTCATCGACGACCCGGCGTTCTCGTTGAACGGCAGCCATCCGATCCGGCTGTTCATCGGCTCCGGTATGCCCGCCGGGCTGTGGAAGCGCGTCGTCGACGTGTTCGAGCCGGCCAACGTCGTCGAGTTCTTCGCCACTTCGGACGGTCAGGCCGTGCTGGCCAACGTCAAGGGCGCCAAGATCGGAAGCAAGGGCAGGCCGCTGCCCGGCGGTGGCGAGATCGCGCTGGCCGCCTACGACCCCGAGGGCGACCTGATCCTCGAAGACGAGCAGGGCTTCGTCCGGCGTGCCGAGGCGGGGGAGGTCGGTGTGCTGCTGGCCCATCCACGCGGCCCCGTCGACCCGCTGGCGTCGGTGAAGCGCGGTGTGTTCGCCCCCGCCGACACGTGGGTGTCCACCGAGTACCTGTTCCGCCGGGACGAGGACGGCGACTACTGGCTGGTCGACAACCGCGCCTCGGTGATCCACACGGCGCGGGGAGCGGTGTTCGCCGCGACGGTCAACGACACGCTCGGCAAGCTCGGCGCCGTCGACATGGCGGTGACCTACGAGGTCGAGACCGACGGGGAGACGTTGGCCGTGACGGCGCTGGCGTTGTGCCCCGGCGGCACCATTCCGTCGGCGGATCTCTCGGAGGCGCTGGCCGACCTGCCGCTGGGGCAACCGCCCGACATCGTGCACGTCGTGCCCGACATGACCTTGACCGCCACGTTCCGTCCACTGGCGGAGCCGCTTCAGAAGAGGGGCATCCCCAAGCCGTCGCGTAACGCCTGGTATCTGGACCCCGATACCCATCGGTACAAGCGGTTGACCGTTGCCGTGCGCAGCGAGATCGCGGGCAGCCGGCAGTGATGCCCGCCTCGGTGCGCGCTGTTAGGCTCGCCGGGGCGACTACGGAGGTTGGGATGACGACGCAGGACAACATGACCAGTTCGCCGCTGCACCGTGCGGTCACCGGGGCCCTCGTCGGCGCCGGTCTCGCATTCGGGCTCGTCATGGGCGTCGCCCCGACGGCCACCGCGCAGCCCACCACCAAGGCCGAAGAACCGCCGGCCCCGCGGATCTCGCCCGATCAGGTCTTGATGATGATCTCGCAGGAGTACCAGACCGGCCGGGGTGGCGGCCAGGTCTCCAAGCTCATCGAACAGGTGATGAACCTGCGCGCCCGCGGTATCCGCCCGTCGATGGGTAACGCCCAAGCGTTGGCCGCCGGCCTCGACGCGCGTCCGAACCAGGGGCCGCTGATCGAAGCGCTGCAGGCGACGCTGACCTATCAGCGCAAGGTCATGGCACAGTCGGCCAACGGTGCGCCCGCCGCGCCGGTGCCTCCGGGGCCTCAGGTCGGCCTGGGCCCGACCGGCCCGGCATGGGCACCCAACCAGGGCAACCCGATGATCCAGGACGGCGACACGATCTTCCCGATGCCGGGTCGCTGATCCGATGGCCTTGGACGAATCCCTCAAGGCCATCCTGGTCTGCCCGCAGGACCGCGGACCCCTGCTCTTCGTCGAGGAGTCGCTGTACAACCCACGGCTGCGCCGCAAGTACCGCATCGACGACGGGATCCCGGTGCTGCTCATCGACGAGGCGGTCACCGTCGACGACGACGAGCATCAGCGACTGGTGAAGGCCGCCGATCAGTCGTAGGTCCACTCGGGCAGGTCGCCGGTCAGATACCGCTGAAGGTTCGGGCCGACGGTCTCCGCGATTTCCTGCACGGGCAGCGACCTGAAGGGTTCGAGCTCCAGGATGTAGCGGGCGATCACGATCCCCACCAGTTGTGACGCGACGAACTGCACCCGGATGCGTCCCGTGCCCGGCGGATCGTCGACGCGTGCGCCGACCTCGACGGCGATCACTTCCTGCAGGAACGAGCGCACCATCGAGACGTCGGCGTCACTGCCACCCAACAGGGAGCGCAAGGTCGCGATGAACCCCTTGCCCAGCTCCGAATCCCACAGCGGCAGCAGCAACGTCGGCAGGACGTGGCCGATCCGGTCCACGGGCACCTCCCGCAGCGGACCGATGATGCTCATCGGGTCGATGGGGATGTGGATCGCCGCGGCGAACAGTTCGGTCTTGGTGCCGAAGTAGTGGTGTACCAGGGCCGGATCAACCTTGGCGTCGGCGGCGATGGACCGGATCGAGGTCTTGTCGATGCCGTTGCGCGCGAACAGTTCACGCGCGCTGTCGAGGATGCGTTCGCGGGTGTCCGAAGGCCCGGGAGGCCGGCCCGGGCGGCGGCGGTCCGGTGTGGTCGTCACTTTGGTCTAGGGTGTCCTTCGCCGTAAGGTGGCCGCGGCCAAACCCAGCGCCACCAGTGCGAAAACGATGACGATCGCGATGTCGCGGCGCGCCACCGAGGTCAGTTCGGGATGCGCCCCGACTTCTCGCAGCGCCTCCAGAGCGTAGCTGGCGGGCAGCGCGTTGCTGATCCATTGCAGCCAGTCGGGCAGTTGCTCGCGGGGGACGATGATCCCGCACAGCAGCAGTTGCGGGGCGATGACCAGCGGCATGAACTGCACCGCCTGGAATTCGGTGCGGGCGAACGCGCTGCACAGCAGTCCCAACCCGACCCCGAGGACCGCATTGATGATGGCGATCGCGAACACCCAGCCCGGGCTCCCGGCGGTATGGAAGCCGAGGAGCCAGAACGAGACCACGCACGCCAACGACGCTTGCGCGGCGGCCGCGATCGAGAACGCGGTGCCGTAGCCGGCGAGCAGGTCGAGCCGGCGCAGCGGTGTGGTCAGAATCCGCTCAAGCGTTCCGGACACGCGTTCCCGCTGCATCGTGATGGAGGTGATCAGGAACATCACGATCAGCGGGAAGACACCGAGCATGATCAGACACGCGTTGTTGAACGCCGACGGGGCGCCCGCACGCTTCGCGGCGTCCGCCACGTCCGGGAACATGAAATAGAGCAGGGTGATGATCAGGCTCGGGGCGAGCAGGATCATCGCGACGCTGCGGTGATCACCGCGCAGTTGCCGCAGAATCCGCGCCACGGTGGCCAGATAGGCCCGCGGGCTGAGTGGGTTCAGGCGCTCGGGACTGCGGTGTCGCGGCGGATGATGGACAGAAACGCCTGTTCCAGTGACTGACATCCGGTGTCCTCTCGCAATCGCTTCGGGGTGGTGTGCGCCAGCAGCCGCCCGTCGCGCATGAGCAGCAGTTCGTCACAGTGGTCGGCCTCATCCATGACGTGGCTGGAGATCAGCAGGGTCGTGCCGTCGCGGGCGAGCCGGCCGAACCGCTCCCAGAGGTCGGCCCGCAGTACCGGATCCAGGCCCACGGTCGGCTCGTCGAGGACGAGAAGATCCGGATGGGCGACGAGCGCACACGCCAGCGACACCCGGGTGCGCTGTCCGCCGGACAGGTTGTCGCACAGGTCGGTCCGATGATCGTCCATGCCGACCGTCGAGATCGCCTCGTCGACGGCCTCGGAGTCGGCCCCGGTGAGCGCCGCGAAGTAGCGCACGTTGTCGACAACCCGCAGATCGCGGTAGATCGTCGGTTCCTGCGTGACGTAGCCGATGCGGTGCCGGAGTTCGGGGGACCCCGCGGGTCGGCCCAGCACGGTCACCGTGCCGCCGGTCGTGAGCTGGGTGCCGACGATGCTGCGCATCAGCGTCGTCTTACCGCAGCCCGACGGTCCGAGCAGGCCGGTGATCGCACCCGACCGCACCTGCGCCGAGACATCACGCACGGCGTCGTGGCGGCCGCGGCGGACGTGCAGGTTGTCGATGTCGATCGCAGTGCCCCGCGGTCGGGGAGAAAATTCATCGGACGATGAACTCGCCATGTGATGAATAGTGCGCTCGGCGCGGATCGATGTCAACGCCGTCCGTAGGATGTCGTCGATGTCCGGAGCCGAGTTGGAGGTCGAACCGCTGACCGCGGCGCGACTGCTCCTCGGGGCCACGATGACCGGCCGTGGCGTGACCGCGACGATCGTCGAGGTCGAGGCGTACGGCGGACCCGAGGACGGGCCGTGGCCGGATGCCGCCGCCCACTCGTATCGCGGACCCGGACTGCGCAACGCGGTGATGTTCGGTCCGGCGGGACGGCTCTACACCTACCGCAGTCACGGGATCCACGTCTGCGCGAACGTCGTGTGCGCACCCGACGGCGTGGCCGCGGCGGTGCTGCTGCGTGCGGCGGTCATCGACACCGGTCACGACCTGGCCTGGGCGCGCCGTGGTCTGTCCGTGCGGGAGACTGCACTCGCCCGAGGGCCCGGCAATCTGTGTTCGGCGCTCGGGATCACGATGGACGACAACGGAGTCGACTTGTTCGATCCATCGTCTGCGGTCCAGCTGAAGCTGGGCGACCTGCGGGTCGGCGAGAGCGGGCCGCGCGTCGGGGTCAGCAAGGCCGCCGACCGGCCGTGGCGGATGTGGCTGGCCGGCCATCCCGAGGTGTCGGCCTACCGGCGCAGTCCGCGGGCACCGGTGCCGGGGCAGAGCGACTAGTGCGGGAAGATCGGTGCCATGGGCACGTCGATTCTCGATGAACTGGAATGGCGCGGACTGATCGCACAGTCCACCGATCGCGATGCGTTGGGTGAGGCCCTGGCCGACGGGCCCGTCACGGTGTACTCGGGATTCGATCCCACGGCCCCAAGTCTGCATGCCGGGCATCTGATCCCGCTGCTCACGTTGCGCCGGTTCCAGCAGGCCGGCCACCGCCCGATCGTGCTCGCCGGCGGCGCGACCGGCATGATCGGCGACCCACGGGATGTGGGGGAGCGCACGCTGAACACCGCCGACACCGTCGCCGACTGGGCCGACCGCATCCGTGGTCAGCTCGAGCGGTTCGTCGAGTTCGACGACTCGCCGACCGGCGCCGTCGTCGCGAACAACCTGTCGTGGACCGGTGAACTCTCCGCGATCGAGTTCCTGCGTGATGTCGGCAAGCACTTCTCGGTCAATGTGATGCTCGACCGCGACACCGTGCGCCGCCGGCTTGAGGGAGAGGGCATCTCCTACACCGAGTTCAGCTACATGCTGCTGCAGGCCAACGACTACGTGGAGTTGCACCGCCGGTACGGCTGCACGTTGCAGGTCGGTGGCTCCGATCAGTGGGGGAACATCATCGCCGGGGTGCGACTGGTCCGGCAGAAGGCCGGGGCGAGCGTGCACGCCCTGACGACCCCGCTGGTGACGGACTCCGAGGGGAAGAAGTTCGGGAAGTCCACCGGTGGTGGGAGTCTCTGGCTGGATCCGGAGATGACCAGTCCGTATGCCTGGTATCAGTACTTCGTCAACACCGCCGACGCCGACGTCGTGCCGTATCTGCGGTGGTTCACCTTCCTCGGCGCCGACGAACTGGACGAGCTCGAGCAGGCGACCGAAGAGCGCCCGCACGAACGAGCCGCGCAGCGGCGGTTGGCCCGGGAACTGACCAACCTGGTCCACGGCGAAGCGGCCACCGTCGCGGTCGAGCACGCGAGCCGGGCGTTGTTCGGGCGAGCGGAACTGTCGGAACTCGACGAACCGACCTTGGCGGCGGCGCTGCGGGAGGCATCGGTGGCCGAACTCGAGCCGGGCGGTCCGGACTCGATCACGGATCTCCTTGTCGCCAGCGGACTCTCCGCGAGCAAGGGGGCGGCCCGCCGGACGATCGCCGAGGGCGGAGTGTCGGTGAACAACGTGAAGATCGCCACAGACGAATGGTCGCCGCAGCCCTCCGACTATCTCCACGGCAAGTGGCTGGTGCTTCGGCGTGGCAAGCGCAACGTCGCCGGCATCGAGCGCATCGGCTGACGCACCGCGTGAAACGGCTGG
>NZ_LMVQ01000059.1 GCF_001545925.1 Mycobacterium sp. NAZ190054
TGCACGTGCGTCCGTCGCCGGCGCACGAGGACGAGGCGTGGATCTCGCTGGTCTCACCCGTTGCGGACCTGCCGCTGCAGGCGATCGTGGCTGCGGTGGACCCGCATCTGCGCGCCGAGGTCTCCGGTGACGGAGGACGCCGACGGGGTGTCGACGACCGCGCTGGTCGCCGAGATCCGGGACGGTCTGCTGTACGTGTTCCTGCCGCCCACCGAGGAACTGGAGCACTTCGTCGACCTCGTCGAGCGGATCGAGTCGGCGGCCGCGGCAATCGGTTGTCCCGTCGTGGTGGAGGGCTACGGACCGCCGGCCGACGCCCGGCTGACGTCGGTGACGATCACCCCGGATCCCGGCGTCATCGAGGTCAATGTCGCGCCGACCGCGTCGTTCGCCGAGCAGCGCGCGCAGCTCGAGACGCTCTACGAGCAGGCCCGGCTGGCCCGGTTGTCCACCGAATCGTTCGACGTGGACGGTTCGCACGGCGGCACCGGCGGCGGCAACCACATCACGCTGGGCGGCATCACCCCGGCCGATTCGCCGCTGCTGCGGCGGCCCGACCTCCTGGTCTCGCTGCTCACCTACTGGCAGCGGCACCCGTCGCTGTCGTACCTGTTCGCCGGCCGGTTCGTCGGCACCACCTCGCAGGCCCCCCGGGTCGACGAGGGACGGCCCGAAGCGCTCTACGAACTGGAGATCGCGTTCGCCGAGATCGCCCGGCTGGCACGGGCTCCGGGTGGGGCGAAACCGTGGGTCACGGACCGGGCCCTGCGGCATCTGTTGACCGACATCACCGGCAACACCCACCGCGCGGAGTTCTGCATCGACAAGCTCTACAGCCCGGACAGCGCGCGCGGGCGCCTCGGCCTGTTGGAGTTGCGCGGCTTCGAGATGCCGCCGCATCACCAGATGGCGATGGTGCAGTCGTTGCTGGTGCGCGCCCTGGTGGCGTGGTTCTGGGACGAGCCGCTGCGCGCCCCGCTCATCCGGCACGGCGCCAACCTGCACGGCCGGTACCTGTTGCCGCACTTCCTGATCCAGGACATCGCCGAGGTCGCCGCCGACCTGCGCAAGCATGACATCGACTTCGACACCAGTTGGCTGGATCCGTTCACCGAGTTCCGGTTCCCGCGCATCGGGACCGCGGTGCTCGGAGGTGTGGAGGTCGAACTCCGCGGCGCTATCGAACCGTGGAACGTGCTGGGGGAGGAGGCGACCGCAGGCGGGACCGCGCGCTACGTCGACTCGTCGGTGGAGCGTCTGCAGGTGCGGCTGATCGGCGCCGACCGGCAGCGCTTCCTGGTCACCGTCAACGGCCACCCGGTACCGCTGCTGGCCACCGACAACCCCGACGTGCAGGTCGGCGGTGTGCGGTACCGCGCCTGGCAGCCGCCCAGCGCGCTGCACCCGACGATCACCGTGGACGGTCCGCTGCGCTTCGAGCTCGTCGACGCCGCGACCGGGGTGTCGCGCGGCGGCTGCACCTACCACGTGTCCCATCCCGGCGGCCGCGCCTACGACGCACCGCCGGTCAATGCGGTGGAGGCGGAGTCGCGGCGGGCGAGGCGGTTCGAGACCAGCGGCTTCACCCCGGGCAAGGTCGATCTGGCCGATCTGCGCGAGAAGCTGGCCCGGCAGGCCACCGATGTGGGCGCACCGGGCATCCTCGATCTACGGCGAGTGCGTACCGTTCTGCAGTAATGGCCCACCCCACACGGTCTGCGCCACCCGACCAGGGTGCCGGGCCGACCGACCTCGACAACCCGCTGGCGCCCTACGGCACCATGCGGGCCCAGCAGGCGCTGTTCGACGTGCAGCCGCAGTTCGGCGGCCCGACGACCGGCTACGACGAATTCGTGGACGCGGCAGGCGAAGTGCGCCCGGCATGGCACGAACTCGCCGACTGCGTGCGCGAGCGCGGCCGCGAGGGCCTCGACCAGCTGCGCGAGGTGGTGCGCGAGCTCGTCGACAACGAGGGCATCACCTACCTCCAGACCGGCGACGACGGGGCGGTACCCGGGCCGTGGCAGCTCGACGCGCTGCCGCTGATCATCTCGGCGGCGGACTGGGACCGGCTGGAGGCGGGCCTGGTGCAGAGGTCACGGCTGCTGGACGCCGTGCTGACCGACGTCTACGGCCCGCGGCGCTCGATCACCAGCGGTGTGCTGCCGCCGCAGTTGCTGTTCGCCCATCCCGGTTATGTCCGGGCCGCCCACGGCATCGAGGTGCCCGGCCGCCATCAGCTGTTCCTGCACGGCTGCGACGTCAGCCGGAGCGGCACCGGCGACTTCGTCGTCAACGCCGACTGGACCCAGGCGCCCTCCGGTGCGGGCTACGCGCTGGCCGACCGGCGGGTGATCGCGCACGCGATCCCGGAACTCTACGAGCAGATCGGCCCGCAGCCGGTCTCGCCCTGGGCGCAGGCGCTGCGGCTGGCGCTGGTGGAGGTCGCCCCGGAGTCCGCCGAGGAACCCGTGGTGGTGGTGCTCAGTCCGGGCAGCCACTCCGAGACGGCGTTCGACCAGGCGTACCTGGCGAGCGTGTTGGGACTGCCGCTGGTCGAGAGCGTCGATCTGGTGGTCCGCGACGGCAAGCTGTGGATGCGTTCGATGGGCACGCTCAAACGGGTCGACGTGGTGCTGCGCCGGGTCGACGCCGAGTACGCCGATCCGCTCGACCTGCGTCCCGATTCCCGCCTCGGCGTGGTGGGGCTGGTCGAGGTGCTGCGTCGCGGCGCGGTGACCGTGGTGAACACGCTGGGCAGCGGTGTGCTGGAAAGCCCTGGGCTGCTTCGCTTCCTGCCCGAGCTGGGCGAAAAACTGCTCGGCGAGGCGCCGCTGCTGCAGACCGCGCCGCTGTACTGGGCGGGTATCGACGTGGAACGGTCCCACGTCCTGGCCAACCTGTCGTCGCTGCTGCTCAAACCGGTGACCGGAGGCGAGCCCATCGTCGGCCCCGAGCTGTCGGCGGCGCAGCGCGAGGTGCTGGCCGCGCAGATCACCGCCGAGCCGTGGCGGTGGGTCGGCCAGGAGCCGCCGGAGTTCTCCTCGGCGCCGGCGGACTTCCTTCCGGGCGGACTGTCGTCGTCCTGCGTCGGCACGCGGTTGTTCACGGTGTCCCAGCGGGGCGGATATGCCCCGATGAGCGGCGGCCTCGGCTATCTGGTGGCTTCGGATTCCGACAGGTATCGACTCAATTCCCTTGCCGCAAAGGATATCTGGGTTCGCGCACCGAGCCGGGTCACTGTCGAGACGAGCCCGGCGCTGCCGGTGCTGGCCATGGCGAGCCCGACGCAGGAGGTCAGCTCGCCACGCGTGCTGTCCGATCTGTTCTGGATCGGCCGCTACGCCGAACGCGCCGAGCACATGGCCCGGCTGTTGACCGTGACCCGCGAGCGCTACCACGAATACCGGTACCGCCGCACGCTCGACGGCAGCGAGTGCGTGCCGGTGCTGCTCACCGCGCTCGGCGCGATCACCGGCACCGACACCGGCGCGGGCGGCGACTACGCCGAGATCGTCGCCACCGCACCGACGACGCTGTGGTCGCTGACGGCCGACCGGCACCGGGCCGGGTCGCTGGCCCAGTCGGTGGAACGGCTCGGGCTGGCGGCGCGGGCGGTGCGCGACCAGATGTCCAACGACACCTGGATGGTGCTGTCCGCGCTCGAACGCACGCTGCTCAACGCGCCCGACACACCCCCGGATTCGAAGGCCGAGGGTGATGCGTTCCTGGCGTCGACGAGCACGCTGACCCTGACCGGGATGCTGACCCTCTCCGGGGTGGTCGCCGAATCCATGGTGCACGACGTCGGCTGGACCATGCTCGACATTGGCAAACGCATCGAGCGGGCACTTGCGGCGACGGCACTGCTGCGTGCCACCATGACCACGGTGCGCACCCCGGGCGCCGAGCAGACCGTCACCGAGTCGACGCTGGTGGCGTGCGAGTCGCTGGTGATCTACCGCAGACGCAACCCCGGCAAGTTCAGCGTCACCGGCGTCGCGGAGCTGGTGTTGTTCGACGCCGGCAATCCCCGTTCGCTGGTGTACCAGCTGGACCGGTTGCGCACGCACCTGCGATCGCTGCCCGGAGCGTCCGGGTCCTCGCGGCCCGAGCGCATGGTCGACGAGATCGCCGCCCGGCTGCGCCGCATCGAACCCGGTGAGGTGCAGGCCGTGACCGACGACGGCCGGCGGGCCCAGTTCGACGACCTGCTGGCCGCCATCCACCGGGACCTGCGCGAGCTGTCCAGCGTCATCACCGCGATCCACCTGTCGCTGCCGGGCGATATGCAGCCGCTGTGGGGGCCTCACGAACGGCGGTTGGTCCCGTGACCGGCAGCCGTTACGAGATCACCCACCGCACCGAGTACCGGTATTCCGACGTGGTCACCAGCTCCTACGGGCGGGGCTTTCTGACGCCTCGCGATTCGGCCCGTCAGCGGTGCCTGTTCCACCGGCTCGTGCTGGAGCCGGAGGCGGCCGACAGCTCCGTCAGCCGCGACGGATGGGGCAACATCAGCTCCTATTTCCATGTCACCGAACACCATCGGGTGCTGACGGTGACCAGCCGCTCCGTGGTGGAGGTCGACCCGCCGCCGCCGGACCTCTACGACGGTCCCTCGGCCAGGGCGCCGTGGGAGATCGCCCGGCCGGTGGGCGCCGACGGGGCGCTGGCCGTCGAGTTCACCCTCGATCTGCAGCCACCGGAGATCACCGACGAGATCCGGGCTTACGCCGCACCCAGTTTCGTGCCGGGCCGGCCACTGATCGACGTGCTGCGGGACCTGACGGAGCGCATCCACACCGACTTCACCTACCGCTCGGGATCGACGACGGTGTCGACCAAGGTGAGCGAGGTTTTGGCGGCGCGGGAAGGGGTATGTCAGGACTTCGCGCGGCTGGCGATCGCCTGTCTGCGTGCCAACGGTCTGGCCGCCGGCTACGTGTCGGGATATCTGGCCACCGACCCGCCGCCCGGGAAGGAACGCATGGTGGGAGTCGATGCGACGCACGCGTGGGCATCGGTGTGGACACCGCGGAATCTCTGGCTCGGGCTGGATCCGACCAACAACCAGATGGTCGACGAGCGGTATGTCACGGTCGGCTACGGCCGCGACTACGCCGACATCCCGCCGCTGCGCGGCATCATCTACACCGAGTCGGACAGCAGCGTGATCGACGTGTCCGTCGACGTGGCGCCCTACGGAGGGGGAGTGCCGGATGCGTGACTTCACGTGCCCGAACTGCGGTCAGCGGCTGGCCTTCGAAAACTCGGTCTGCCTGCATTGCGGTAGTGCCCTTGGCTTTTCGCTGGACGACATGGCGCTGCTGGTGATCGCGCCGACCGAGGAGAGCGAGCACGCCGGAGCGGTCGACGAGAGCCGATATCAGCTGTGCGCCAACCTGCATCTGGCCGAATGCAACTGGCTGGTCGAGAACGAACCGATCGCCAGACTGTGCGTGTCCTGCGCGCTGACCCGGACCCGCCCCAACGACGCCGACACCGTCGCGCTGGCCGCGTTCGCCACCGCGGAGCGGGCCAAGCGCCGGCTGATCGCCCAACTGCACGAGCTCAACCTGCCGATCGTCGGTCGTGACACCGACCCCCAGTTCGGTCTGGCCTTCGACCTGCTCTCCAGCCAGTTCGAGAAGGTCTTCACCGGCCACGAGAACGGCGTGATCACGCTCGATCTCGCCGAAGGCGACGACGTCCACCGCGAACAGTTGCGCATCTCGATGGACGAGCCGTACCGCGCACTGCTCGGCCACTTCCGCCACGAGATCGGCCACTACTACCAGTACCGCCTGATCGGCACGTCGCAGGACTACCTGCAGCGCTACCACGAACTGTTCGGCGATCCGGAGGCCGACTACCAGGCAGCTCTCGACCGGCACTACAGCGAGGGCGCACCGGCCGGCTGGGAGGACGATTACGTGTCGTCCTACGCCACGATGCATCCCGCCGAGGACTGGGCCGAGACCTTCGCCCACTATCTGCACATCCGCGACACCCTGGACACCGCAGCGGCGTTCGGGTTCGCCTCGGCGACCGCCACCTATGACCGGAGGATGTTGGGGCCCAGCGGGTTCGACACGCTGATCGAGTTGTGGTTGCCGCTGTCGTGGGCGCTGAACATGGTGAACCGGTCGATGGGCAAGGACGATCTGTACCCGTTCGTGCTGCCACCGCCGGTGCTGGAGAAGATGCGGTTCATCCACACGGTGATCGACGAGGTCACCTCCAGCCCGGCGAAGCTGGCCGAGGTCGGCGCGCCCGTCCAGGATCAGAACCAGCAGCTCGGTTAGGGGCGGCCGCAGTGCGCAACACACGGGTCGCCGTTCGGCCGAGACGGGCCCGGATGTCCCTACGATCAGCCGGTGGCTGATCGTTATGGCACCGACATCCTGGCCGACAACCCGCACCGGGCCCGCCGGCCGCGCTCGACGGAGCAGCCGATCGAGATCGGCATGGTGGTCGAGGACGCGCAGACCGGTTTCGTGGGCGCGGTGCTGCGGGTCGAGTACGGCCGGATGGTGCTCGAAGACCGGCACGGCCGTACCAAACCGTTCCCGGTCGGGCCCGGCTACCTGATCGACGGCAAGCCCATCATCCTGACTCCGCCGAAGAAGGCGGCACCGGCGGCGCCGAGGCGCACCGCGTCCGGGTCCGTGGCGGTCAAGAACGCGCGTGCCAAGGTCGCTCTGGCCAGCCGCATCTACGTGGAGGGCCGCCATGACGCCGAACTGGTCGAGCAGGTGTGGGGCGACGACCTGCGGATCGAGGGGGTGGTCGTCGAGTACCTCGGCGGCGTCGACGATCTCGCCGCGATCGTCGCGGACTTCCGCCCCGGCCCCGGGCGCCGGCTCGGGGTGCTGGTCGACCACCTGGTGGCCGGGTCGAAGGAGGCGCGCATCGCCGACGCGGTGCGGCGCGGGCCGGGCGGCGACCACACGCTGGTGGTCGGGCATCCGTTCATCGACATCTGGCAGGCCGTCAAACCCGCCCGGCTCGGCATCGCCGAGTGGCCGGTGATCCCGAAAGGCCAGGACTGGAAGCACGGCGTGTGCGCCGCGCTCGGCTGGAGGCACCGCGACCAGGCCGACATCGCCGCGGCGTGGCAGAAGATCCGCGGACGGGTGCGCGACTGGACCGACCTCGAACCCGAACTGATCGGCCGGGTCGAGGAGCTGATCGACTTCGTCACCGCGCCCGTGTAAGCAGGGAGCGTGTCCGACAGCCTGTTCGACGTGCCCGACGAGCGGTCGACGCCCGCGGCCGGGCCCGCCGGGGCGTCGTCCCCGCTTGCGGTCCGGATGCGCCCGGCCTCCCTCGACGAGGTCGTCGGCCAGGGCCACCTGCTCAAACCGAACTCGCCGCTGCGCCGCCTGGTGGAGGGATCGGGCGCGGCGTCGGTGATCCTGTACGGACCGCCCGGCACCGGCAAGACCACGCTGGCATCGCTGATCTCCCAGGCCACCGGCCGCCGGTTCGAGGCGCTGTCGGCGCTGTCGGCGGGCGTCAAGGAGGTCCGCGCGGTGATCGACGTAGCCCGGCAGGCGGCCGTACGCGGGGAACAGACCGTGCTGTTCATCGACGAGGTGCACCGGTTCTCCAAGACCCAGCAGGACGCGTTGCTGGCCGCGGTGGAGAACCGGGTGGTGCTGCTCGTCGCCGCCACCACCGAGAACCCGTCGTTCTCCGTCGTCGCGCCCCTGCTGAGCCGCTCGCTGATCCTGCAGCTGCAGCCGCTGACACCGGCCGACGTCACGACCGTGATCCGGCGGGCCATCGACGACCCCCGCGGTCTGGGCGGCAAGGTGACCGTCACCGACGAGGCCGTCGAACAGCTCGTGCAGCTCTCCGCGGGCGACGCACGCCGGGCGCTCACCGCGCTGGAGGTGGCGGCCGAGTCAGGTCAGGAGGTGACCGTCGAGGTCATCGAGCAGTCCCTCGACAAGGCGGCCGTGCGCTACGACCGCGACGGCGACCAGCACTACGACGTCGTCAGCGCGTTCATCAAATCCATCCGCGGCTCCGACGTCGACGCCGCGCTGCACTATCTGGCCCGGATGCTGGTCGCGGGGGAGGATCCGCGGTTCGTCGCGCGCCGGCTGATGATCCTCGCCAGCGAGGACATCGGCATGGCCGATCCGACCGCGTTGCCGATCGCGGTGGCCGCAGCGCAGACCGTGCAGCTGATCGGTATGCCGGAGGCGCAGCTGACGCTGGCGCACGCCACGGTGCACCTCGCGACCGCGCCGAAGTCCAATGCGGTGACCACCGCGCTGGGCGCGGCGATGGCCGACATTCGTGCCGGCAAAGCCGGACTGGTGCCCGCGCATCTGCGCGACGGCCACTACTCGGGAGCTCAGAAGCTGGGTAACGCGGTGGGCTACAAGTACTCCCACGACAGCCCCGACGGGGTTGTCCCGCAACAGTATCCGCCCGACGAGCTGGTCGGTGTGGACTACTACCGGCCCACCGGCAGGGGGGCCGAGCGGGAGATCACCACGAGGGTGGACAAGCTGCGCGCGATCATCCGCCGCAGACGCTGACCGGCCCCGTACATCCCGTACATGAGGTGATCCCGACTGGTCGGGGGCCCAGCCGGGATCACCAAAGGGGGGTCTGAGCGGGTTTAACGCATCATCCCCGTGCGTCGGCCCATGACTCCGGTCTTGCGTCGGCCCATCAGTGCGGCGACGAGCGCGACGCCGATGGCCGCGACGACGACCTGGACGAGCAGTTCGAGCCAGTCGATGCCGTTGGTGACGGTCGGGATGCCGACGGCGCGGGCGATCGCGGTGCCGATGAAGGCCGACACGATGCCGACGAGGATGGTGACGAGCATGCCGATCGGCTGCTTGCCCGGCAGGACGAGCCGGCCGAGTACGCCGACGACGATGCCGACGAGGATTGCGCTGATGATGCCGGTGATGGTCATTTTCTCCTCCAAGCGATGTCTGGCTGCCGCAGAGATACCCAACCGGTGGGTCAATAAACGCCCGCGTCAACCTGGTTGGCGACTCGTACCCTCGAGCGGGTGAACACCGAAGTGCTCGACGTCGACACCTCCCGCCGACGCCTCGTCGATCTCACCTCCGCGGTGCGGGACTTCTGCGCGGCGCAGAGTGACGGCCTGTGCAATGTGTTCGTCCCGCACGCGACGGCGGGGCTGGCCGTCATCGAGACCGGCGCCGGCTCCGACGACGACCTGCTCGACGCGCTGGACCGGCTGCTGCCGCGCGACGACCGCTACCGGCACGCCCACGGCTCACCCGGCCACGGCGCCGACCACGTGATGCCCGGGCTGGTGTCGCCGTCGGTGACGGTGCCGGTGGCCGGCGGGGAGCCGCTGCTGGGGACCTGGCAGAGCATCGTGCTGGTGGACCTGAACAGGGACAACCCGCGCCGATCGGTACGGCTGAGCTTCGTGTCGGGGTGACGGTTCCGGCGGGTACCCGACCGGTACTGTGGTGCGGTCGAGTATTCGCAGGTTGAACCGAAGGACAAGAGGAACGTGCAGACACACGAGATCAGGAAGCGGTTCCTTGATCATTTCGTGAACGCGGGTCACACCGAGGTGCCCAGCGCTTCGGTGATCCTCGACGATCCGAACCTGTTGTTCGTCAACGCGGGCATGGTGCAGTTCGTCCCGTACTTCCTCGGGCAGCAGACGCCGCCGTGGGACCGGGCGACCAGCGTGCAGAAGTGCATCCGCACCCCCGACATCGACGAGGTCGGGATCACCACCCGGCACAACACGTTCTTCCAGATGGCCGGAAACTTCTCGTTCGGCGACTACTTCAAGAAGGGCGCCATCGAGCTCGCCTGGACCCTGCTGACCAACCCGCAGGACCAGGGTGGGTACGGGTTCGACCCGGAACGGTTGTGGGCCACCGTCTATCTGGACGACGACGAGGCGATCGGGCTGTGGCAGGAGGTGGCCGGGCTGCCGGCCGAACGCATCCAGCGCCGCGGCATGGCCGACAACTACTGGTCGATGGGAATCCCCGGGCCGTGCGGCCCGTGCTCGGAGATCTACTACGACCGTGGACCCGAGTACGGCGTCGAGGGCGGCCCCGAGGCCAACGAGGACCGCTACATCGAGATCTGGAATCTCGTGTTCATGCAGAACGAGCGCGGCGAGGGCACCTCGAAGGACGACTTCGAGATCCTCGGTCCGCTGCCGCGCAAGAACATCGACACCGGCATGGGCGTCGAGCGCATCGCGTGCCTGCTGCAGGGTGTGGACAACGTCTACGAGACCGATCTGGTGCGGCCGGTCATCGACCTGGTGGCCGGGATCGCGCCGCGCGGGTACGGGCAGGGCAACCACGACGATGACGTGCGGTACCGCATCATCGCCGACCACAGCCGCACCGCGGCGATCATCATCGGCGACGGGGTCAGCCCCGGTAACGAGGGTCGCGGCTACGTGCTGCGCCGGCTGCTGCGCCGCATCATCCGCGCCGCGAAGCTGCTCGGCGTCGACGACCCGATCATGGCCCAGCTGATGAGCACCGTCCGCGACGAGATGAGCCCGTCCTACCCCGAGCTCGCGGCCGACTTCGAACGCATCCAGCGCATCGCGGTGGCCGAGGAGACGGCGTTCAACCGGACGCTGACCGCAGGCTCGCGACTGTTCGACGAGGCCGCCGCGGCGACGAAGAAGTCCGGGGCCACGGTACTGTCGGGCAGCGACGCGTTCACGCTGCACGACACCTACGGTTTCCCGATCGATCTGACCCTGGAGATGGCCGCCGAGGCCGGGCTGAGCGTCGACGAGGAAGGTTTCCGCGGCCTGATGGCCGAACAGCGCCGGCGCGCCAAGGCGGACGCGGCGGCGCGCAAGCAGGCGCACACCAACCTGTCGGCGTACCGCGACCTGGTCGACGCCGGGCCCACCGAGTTCACCGGGTTTGACGAATTGACCACCGAGGCAAGGATTCTCGGAATTTTCGTGGACGGCCGGCGGGTTCCGGTGGTGTCCCATGAAGGCCCGGACGCCGGGCAGGTCGAGTTGATCCTGGACCGCACCCCGTTCTACGCGGAGGCGGGCGGGCAGATCGCCGACGAGGGAGCCGTCACCGGCACCGGCGCCTCCGGGACGGCCAAGGCCGCGGTCACCGACGTGCAGAAGATCGCGAAAACCCTGTGGTCGCACCGCGTCAACGTGGAGTCCGGTGAGTTCGTCGAGGGCGACACCGTCGTCGCGGCCGTCGACCCGCGCTGGCGGCACGGCGCCACCCAGGGCCACTCGGGCACCCACATGGTGCACGCGGCGCTGCGGCAGGTGTTGGGGCCCAACGCCGTTCAGGCCGGCTCGCTGAACCGGCCGGGCTACCTGCGTTTCGACTTCAACTGGCAGGGCGCGTTGACGGACGACCAGCGCTCGCAGATCGAGGAAGTCACCAACGAGGCCGTCGAAGCCGACTTCGAGGTGCACAGCTTCACCACCGAGCTGGAGAAGGCCAAGGCGATGGGCGCGATGGCGCTGTTCGGTGAGAACTATCCCGACGAGGTCCGCGTGGTCGAGATCGGCGGGCCGTTCTCGCTGGAACTGTGCGGCGGCACCCACGTGCGCAGCTCGGCGCAGATCGGCCCGGTGACGATCCTCGGGGAATCCTCGGTGGGGTCGGGGGTGCGCCGCGTCGAGGCCTACGTCGGGTTGGACTCGTTCCGGCACCTGGCCAAGGAACGCGCGTTGATGGCCGGGCTGGCATCGTCGTTGAAGGTGCCGTCCGAGGAGGTGCCCGCCCGCGTGGCCACGCTGGTCGAGCGGCTGCGCGCCGCCGAGAAGGAACTCGACCGGCTGCGGCTGGCCAGCGCCCGTGCGGCGGCGGTCAACGCCGCCGCGGGTGCCGAGCAGATCGGCGGTGTCCGGTTGGTGGCGCAGCGGATGGCAGGCGGCATCTCCGGCGGGGACCTGCGCTCGCTGGTCGGCGACATCCGAGGCAAGCTCGGTGCGGACGCGGCGGTGATCGCTTTGATCGCCGAGGGCGACAACGACTCGGTCCCGTTCGTGGTGGCGGTCAACCCGGCCGCCCAGGACAAGGGGTTGCGCGCCGACGAGCTGGTCAAGGTCATGGGCGCCGCGGTCAACGGCCGCGGTGGCGGCAAGGCGGATCTGGCTCAGGGGTCCGGTAAGGGCGCGGCCGGTATCGACGCGGCGCTGGCGGCGATACGCGCGGAGATCGGCCGGAGCTGACCGGGTGTCCGCCACCGACTCGACCAGCCGCACGCCTGACCGGCCGGGGGATCCGAGCAGGGCGCCGGATCCGGGGCGTGGGCGTCGGCTCGGCGTCGACGTGGGCACCGTCCGGATCGGGGTCGCGGTCAGTGACCCGGACGCCGTCCTGGCCACACCGGTCGAGACGGTTCCGCGGGACAAGCGCGGAAACCGGCACGTGCGCCGGCTGGCCGCGTTGGTCGACGAGTATCAGGTGGTCGAGGTCGTGGTCGGGCTGCCACGGACGCTGGCCGACCGGGCCGGGTCCTCGGCGCAGGACGCGGTGGACGTCGCGGATGCGCTGGCCGGGCGTGTCGCGCCGGTACCGGTACGGCTGAGCGACGAACGTTTCACGACGGTGACGGCGCAGCGGGCCCTGCGGGAGGCAGGTGTCCGTGCCCGCGGCCAGCGATCGGTGATCGATCAGGCCGCGGCGGTGGGGATCCTTCAGAACTGGCTGGACCAGCGGCGGGCAGCGCTGTCCGCACACGGAGAGGTCTCGGATGACTGACGACTGGCGGAGTGACCGGGCCGAGCCGCTGGCGGTCGGGCCGCCGCGGCAGCGGATGACCCGGCGGGAACGTGCCCGTCAGCAGCGCTACCGACGCAGGCGGCGGATCGCGGCGGTGTCCGCGCTGACGATGCTCGTGCTCATCGTGATCGGCGCGGTGTTCCTCGGTTCGCGGATGTGGCACTCGGTGTTCGGTGGTTCGGGCGACGACTACGCCGGGGAGGGCGTCAACGACGTCGTGATCCAGGTCAACGACGGCGACTCCACCACCGCGATCGGGCAGACCCTGCACGACAACAACGTCGTCGCCAACGTGAAGGTCTTCGTCGAGGCCGCCGACGGGAACGCGGCGATCTCGGCGATCCAGCCCGGCTTCTACAAGGTGCGCACCGAGATCCCGGCGGCCGACGCCGTGAACCGGCTCGCCGATCCGGGCAACCGCGTCGGCAAGCTGGTGATCCCCGAGGGCCGCCAGCTCGACGACGTGCGCGACGTGAAGACCAACGCGGTCACCGAAGGCATCCTGACGTTGATCGCCAACGCGTCGTGCGTCGACCTCGACGGTGAGCGCAGCTGCGTCTCCGCCGACGATCTGAAGAACGTCGCGGGCAGCGCCGACCCCGCCGAGCTCGGAGTGCCGCAGTGGGCGACCGACGCCGTCGACGCGCTCGGCGCGGATCACCGCAGGCTGGAAGGACTGATCGCGCCGGGGTCCTGGAACATCGACCCGTCGGCCGGGCCGCAGGACATCCTCGCGACGCTGATCTCCGAGAGCACCACGCAGTACGAAGCGGGCGGTCTGCTCGACGCCGCCGGCGCGGCCGGCATGTCGCCGTACGAGGTCCTGACGGTCGGCTCCCTGGTGCAGCGGGAAGCGACTCCCGAGGACTTCTCCAAGGTGGCGCGGGTGATCTACAACCGGCTGGCCGAACAGCGCACCCTGGAGTTCGACTCGACGGTGAACTATCCGCTGGACCGCATCGAGGTCGCCACCACCGACGCCGACCGCGCGCAGGGCACGGAGTGGAACACCTATGTGCGCCCCGGCCTGCCGGCGACCCCGATCTGTTCGCCGAGCCTGCCCGCGCTGCTGGCCGCCGAGCAGCCCGAGCCGGGGGACTGGCTCTACTTCGTGACCGTCGACATGCAGGGCACCACGCTGTTCACCCGCGAGTACGAGCAACACCTGGCCAACATCGAGATCGCCCGGCGCAACGGTGTCCTCGACTCCGCGCGATGACGCGATGAGCGGCGGTGCCCGGCGCGCGGCGGTGCTGGGGTCTCCCATCGCCCATTCGCGTTCTCCGCAGCTGCACCTGGCGGCCTACCGCGCGCTCGGGCTGACGGACTGGACCTACGACCGCATCGAGTGCACCGGCGAGGAGTTGCCCGGCGTGGTGGCGGGGTTCGGTCCCGAGTGGGTCGGGGTGTCGGTGACGATGCCCGGCAAGTTCGCCGCGCTGCGGATCGCCGCCGAGGCGTCCGAGCGGGCCCGGCTCGTCGGATCGGCGAACACGCTGGTTGTTCCAGGTGTACTGGGACTGCCGCACCGCCAGCCACAGCGATTGCACCAGCGCCGACACCGGCGTGGCCGGGGCGGGGCCATCGTCGGCGGGCGGACGCAGCCCGACCCAGGTGAGGACGTCGGTGACCATGCTCTCGACCGTGACGGGCCGTGAGCTCACCGCGGTGCGCAGCGCCGAAGCGGGCGCGGGCGCGGTGGTCGTCTCGGTGTCCGG
>NZ_LMVQ01000060.1 GCF_001545925.1 Mycobacterium sp. NAZ190054
CCTCGGTCATCATCGTGCGCGGCAAGGACGGCGTGATCCGCGCGTTCCACAACATCTGCCCGCACCGCGGCAACAAGATGCTCTGGGAGGACGACCCTTTCCAGGAGGTGCAGGGCCGCGCAGCGCTCGCGCTGTCGGCGGACAAGGGCGCGGTGCGCGACGTGGACGCGGTGTGAGGTAGCGCGTCCTCACCGCACCCCCGCCTCGGCGTAGTCGGCCGTCGCCGCGTTGTCGCGCTGGGCGGAGACATCGACCAGCCGGCGCGCGAGCGCGTCCGTCATCGACGACCACGCATCCGAACCGAGCACCAGTCGCCGCGGCGGCTCCGCGGAGTCGGCTGCGCGCAGGATCGCCGCGACTGTGTGCGCCGGGCTGACCGGCATCTCCTCTTCCGGCACCGGTGCGCGGTCGGCCGCGCCTCCGACGTACGGCGCGCTGGGCGCGACGGTTTCGGCCGCGTCGAAGAACCCGGTGCGGACCACGCCCGGTTCGATCAGGGTGGTGCGAATGCCGAACGGTTCCACCTCGACGGCCAGCGAGTCGTAGAAGCCTTCGACCCCCCACTTCGTCACGTGGTAGATCGAGAAGCCGGGAAATGTCAGGTGCCCGCCCATGCTCGACATCTGCATCAGCAGGCCGCCGCCCTGGGCCCGCAGATGCGGCAGCGCCGCACGGGCGACCTGGATGGAGCCGGTCAGATTGGTGGCGATCATCCGGTCGATCTGGGCGTCGCTGAGATCCTCCGCGGCGGCGAAGACGCCGTAACCCGCATTGGACACGATGACATCGATGCGGCCCAGGTCCGAGAAGGCGGCACCGACCACACTGCGCACCGCCTCGGTGTCGGTGACATCGAGCGCGCGCCGCCAGAGCCGGTCGCCGTGGCGCTCCCCGAGGTCGTCGAGTTGCTCCGGCTTCCGCAGCGTCGCTGCGACGGTGTCGCCCCGTTCCAGCGCCTGCTCGACGAGTTCGCGACCCATGCCGCGCGATGCTCCGGTGATGAACCAAGTCGTGGTCATGTCATTGCCTTTCGTTGCGTTGTCGATCCGGTGCAACCCGCCCGGCAGGCTCAGAAATCCATACGCGAGATGCGCATTGTGGAGCTCAGCCATACGCAGAGCGCATAGCCTTCAGGCGTGGACTTCACGTTGGAGGGGTTACGGGTCTGTCGCGAGGTCGCGCTTCGCGGTTCGTTCACCGCCGCGGCGCAGGCGCTGGGTTACTCCCAGCCCGCGGTGTCGCGCCAGGTCGCGGCGATGGAATCGGCGGCCGGCTACCGGCTGTTCGATCGCGAACTCCGCGGAGTCAGCGTCACGCCGGCCGGCACGCTGCTGGTCGAGCACGCCGCGCGCGTGCTGGGTGGCGTGGCCGCCCTGGAACATGAGCTTCGCGCGCTGGGCGATCGACTCGCCGGCCGCGTCAACGTCGGCGCATTCCCGGCCGCGATGTCGGTGCTGGTGCCCCGCGCCGTCGCCCGGTTGTCCGTCGAGCACCCCGGCCTGGCCGTGAAGTTGACCGAGGCGGCCACGCCGACGCTGCTGCGGGATCTGCGCGCCGGCAGGCTCCAGGTCGCGGTGGTCGGGGTCGGCTCCGGCCTGCCGGACTACGACCTCGACGGTCTGGGCGGGCACCGCATCGACGCCGGCAACTTGTGCGTCGCGGTGCCCGAAGGCCACCGGCTGGCCGCCGTCCCCACGGTCGCGGTGCGTGAACTCGCCGACGAGCCGTGGATCACCGGAACCGGATCGGCGGGCGACCCGCAGTTCGGGGCATGGCCGACGCTGCCGGAGCCGCTGATCCGGTATCGGGTGCGCAGTTGGCCGGCACGGCTGGGCCTCGTCGCCGCCGGACTCGGGCTGTGCCTGCTGCCCGCGCTCGCCGCACGGTCGGTCCCGGCCGGTGTCGTCTGCGTCGACGTGGACGACCCGGCCTGGACGGGCCGTCGTGCGCTGGCGCTGACGGTGCCCGAACCACCCGACGCGGCGCTGGCCGTGGTGGCGGCACTGCGCGCGGCGGCGGACGGAATGGGTCAGAAAACACCCATCGGAAAAGACAACTGACATTTGAGTCGATGAGCTGGCAGTTTGCCAGGACAAGTCATTTGTATTGGATTATGAGCCAATCTTTGTACCGTGTGCGGAAATTCCCGGCTTTGTCTAATGGTCTTTGATAAGGGAAACTTGCCGGGTGTCGGCGCCCGAGAGCTTCAGCAGCCTGCGCGAGCGCAAGAAGCGACAGACCCGCCTTGCGATACGCCGTGAGGCGTTCCGGCTCTTCACCGAGCAGGGTTACGCCAACACGACCATCGACCAGATCGCCGACGCGGCGCAGGTCTCCCCGAGGACGTTCTACCGGTACTTCGGCGTCAAAGAGGCCTTGCTCGTCTCCGACGACCACAGCGCGCCGATCTTGGCGGCCTTCGCGGACGCGCCCCGCGAGTTGACGGTCGCCGCCGCCTACCGGCACGCCGTGGAACAGGTGTTCGGGAACCTGGAGGCCGAGGAGCGCGACGACGCCGTCGCCGGGCAGAGACTGCTCTACACCATCCCCGAGGCGCGGGGCCTGATCTACACCGAGTACGTCGAGTTGATCGACTCGATCGCCGACGTCCTGGAAGACCGGCTGGGCGACGACACCGACGATCTCGAGCGACGGGTGCTCGCCGGAGCGATCGTCGGGGTGCTCATCGCCATGTCGCACGACACCCCGCTTCCTCAGGAGGCGGTGCGCAAGGCACTGACCATCCTCGACACCAGAATGTCGTAGCCCGCCCATTTTCCGGCAGAAGCCGACGCACAAGTGCGAAAATCCGAATTCACCCACATTGCTGAACGAGCACACAAAGAGAGAGACTGGTCAGTGTCAGCTTTGGACCCCACCAAGAGTTTGCGGGAACGCAAGAAGGTCCGCACCCGTCTGACCATTCGCCGGGAGGCATTCCGCCTGTTCGACCGGCAGGGCTACGCCAACACCACCGTCGAGCAGATCGCCGAGGCCGCCGACATCTCCCCGCGCACGTTCTACCGCTACTTCGGGGTGAAGGAGAAGCTGCTCCTCTCCGACGACAAGATCTCACCGATCGTCCAGGCCTTCGTCGACGCGCCGCCGGACCTGTCCATCGTGGCCGCCTACCGCCACGCCGTCATCACCGTGTACTCGGGACTGTCGCAGGAGGAACGGGACGACGTGGTCGCCGGCGAGCGGATGATGTACGCCATCCCGGAAGCCCGCGGCCTCATCTACACCGAGTACGTCCGGCTGATCGAGTTCATCACCGACGGGCTGGCGAAACGTCCCGACGCGCCGACCGACGAAATGGAGCGGCGCGTGATCGCCGGGGCGATCGTCGGGGTGCTGATCGCCGCGGCGCACAACACCCCGCTGCCCGACGACGCCCTGGCGAAGGCGCTGGAGATCCTGGACAGACGGCTGCGCTGAGGCTATCCGCCGAGCGCCTCCGCCGCCGGTCCGAGGTCGAGGAACACGGTTTCGCCGTTCGCGTCGTCCAGGCCGTCGTTGTCGGTGACGACGTAGAGCCTGCCGTTGCCCGCGACCGCGAAGCCCTCGACCTTCTCCTGGGTGAACCCCCGGTTGGCCTGCAGGTCGGGCAGCAGGTTGCGCGCCAACGTCTTCGGCAGCACCTGCGGCGTGTCGGTGCCCGTCGCCCCCGGGCTGTCGGGGATGGCCACGCGATAGACGGCCTTCACCCGGGCGTCGGGTCCGTTGAGCTTGTCGCGTTCCAGGATCAGCAGCGCGCCGTCGTGAACCTGGATCTCGGACAGTCCGATCCAGTCGCCGTCGACGTCGGTGGAGTCAAGCTGGTAGCCGAACCATTCCCACGTGTCGTCGGCCGGGGTGTAGCGGCCGACCCGGACCACGCCGTCGGGATCGGTCTCGGTCTCGCGCTGCACCGCCACCCAGACCGCGTCACCGTCGACGGCGACGCCCTCCAGCCCCTGGCCGCCCAGTCCGGCCGCGACGTCCCCGGGCAGTGACACCCGGTTCTCGATCGACCCGTCGGCGGCGACGAACACCAGCTCGTTGCCGGGCCCTTCCTCGCCCTCGACGGCCAGCACGAAGCTGCCGTCGGGTTGGGCGGCGACGCCCTCGACGTCGAGCGTGACCGGCTCGCCGCCGTCGGTGATCGGCAGCTCGGTGTCGATCAGCGCGGGCCGCTGGGTGAGGTCGACACCGAGGATGCGGGCGGGCCCGTAGGCGATGTCGGTGGAGGTGTAGAGCCGGTTCTCGTCGGCCGGGTCGGCCGCCAGCGCACCGAGGGCACCCCACGCGATCGGGACGCCGTCGACGTCGCCGGAAACGATGGACGGGAATGCCGGCCGGCCACCGGCCGCGGCGTACTGCGCGCCGAAGCCGTACACGTTGACCGACGCCCGGACGCGGGCCTCGGCGTCGTCGGACTCCGAGGAGATGACGAGCAGGCCGCGCGCCGGCACCGGCAGGATGCCCTCGGGTCCGGGTGTGGTGGGCAGGATCTGGCGGAACTGCGGCGCGGCGACGTCGCTGACGTCGTAAACGGCGACGAAGTTGCTCCGTTCGGAGGCCACCAGCGCGACGGGACGGCCGCCGAACTCGGTGATCGCAAGGCCTTCGGGCTCCGGGCCCTTGGATTCGGACCGGCTTTCGATATGCAGGCCGGTGCGGACGGCCAGCTGCTCGACGGTGTTGCCGGCATCCCAGACCGGTGCGCCGGTGGCGGCGTCGAAGATGGTCCAGCCGCGGGTGCCGCCCTTCCAGTCGCCCTCGTTGGCCGTGGCGACGTGGCCGTCACCGATCCAGCCGATGGCGTCGGGTTCGCGCGGGGTGTCGGGGATCGAGCCGGTCTGGTCGACGGCGCCGTCCTCGGCAGTGTCGATGCCGTCCACGGATACGCTGCCGGCGCTGAAGATCTTCTGGACCTCGCCGGTGCGGCCGTCGATGACCGCGATGCCGTTGTTCTCCTGCAGGGTGACCGCGACCTGGCCGCGGGAGTTGATGCTGACGTACTCCGGTTCGAGGTCCTCGGGGGTGTCCAGGCCGGCGGCGCGGGCCGCCTCGACGTCGAAGTCGACGCGGCGCGGGGTCCAGGCGTTCGGCGCTCCGGAGAGGTCGAGCAGCTGGACGAACCCCGTCGGCGGCTGCGGCAGGTCGCCTTCCTCGCCGCCCGGCGGGGTGAACTCCTCGTCGCGCTGGTTCTCGATGGCGATGGCGGCGAACGAGCCGTCCCCGGCGATCGCGATCGAGTCCGGCTGACCGCCGAGGTCGATGCTGTGCACGCGGGTGCGGTCGGCCACCCGGACGACGTCGACGCGCCCGGACGGGTTGGGGAAGTCGCCGCCGGTGGTGTCGACGACGACAAGCACGAACTCCCCGACCGCCGCCACCGAGGTGGGCTGGTCGTCGGCGTGCCCGAGTTCGGACAGCGAGAGCGTGCCCAGCCCCACCGGTTCGGCGGGGTCGCGGATGTCGACGAAGCCGATGCGCTTGCCGGCGGCGTCGGTGTAGATGACGGTGTTGCCGTCGGGCGTGACCGTGGAGATCTCGGCGACGGTCTCCTTGTCGACCGGGTCCTCGGCCGGCTTGTTCAGATGCACCGGATAGGTGGCGGTGCGGTGGTAGCGCTCGGCGTCCGGCAGGTCGAAGTCGACGGCCGGTGCGGCCCGCGGGATGTCGGGGCGGGATTCGGCGGGCGCCTCGTCCTGCGTGTCGGTGGAGCACGCGGCGAGCAGCAGTGCCGCGATCGTCGCGCTCGCTGCTGCGCGGGTCAGGTCCGAGGCCGTCATCCGTCACCCTCTTCAGTTGTACCGTTGGGACGGTTGACCTTGACGCGGGCAAATGAGCCGATCAAGATCAGCAGGTGAACGCCGGATGACGGATTGGTGGACAGCATGAATGCTCGCCGAGCGCGGTCGCTGCCCGTGAACGAGAATGAGCTATGAACAGTTCCGAGTTGAGCTTCGCGGCTTGGGATTTGGTGGAGCACTGCCAGACCTGGCTGACCCCGACCGAGCGGAACACCGCTTTCGTGCGCCTGGGTGTCGGCGACTACAACGACGCGATGGTGATCGCGCTGCGCTCGGCCACCCGCGCGGGCGAGCCGCTACCCGATCAGTTGCTGTCCCGGCTCACCACGCTGCAGCACGTGTACTACTTCGACCGGGACCTCGCCGATCTGCTGGCAGCAGCGGCTCAGCCCTAGTCGCAGGCGTAGCGCTCAGCTCGCGACGGCCTGCTCCTCGACTTTCTCGACCTCGACGAGGTTGTCGCCGTAGACCCCGGCGTTGCCGAGACCGCAGTGCCGGTCGGCGGTGATCGCGTTGACCGTGGTCCCCGACGTCTTGCCCTGCCAGTGCCCGACATTGGCCATCACCAGGCCGGGCATCAGTCCGGGCTCGAACGCCGCGGGCCCCTGGAAGGACCCGCGGTCGTTGAAGACCCGCACCATTTCGCCTTCGGCGATGCCGCGCTCGGCCGCGTCGGCGGGGTGGATGAACACCTGCTGGCCACCCTGCACCTTCTGCTTGTCCGCGGCGTTGCCGTACTGGCTGTTGAGGAACGCGTGCGGTTTCGGCGAGATGATGGACAACGGATAGCGCTCGGCCAGTTCGGGATTGGACTGCGGCGACTCGAACGGCGGCACGTAGTCGGGCACCGGGTCGACGTAGCCGCCGGGCTGCATGCCCTCGTACATCGACCGCCAGACCGGGACGACGAAGTTGCCGCCCTCGGCGAGGCTGGACTTGAACTCGCACTTGCCCGACGGGGTCGGGAAGTTGCCTTCGGCGTGGGGGGCGCGGACGTCGGGCGTGCCGACGTTCAACCGCATCCAGCCGACCTCTTCGAGTTTCTCGTAGGTGATCCCGGCCAGGGCTGGGGCGTCCCAGTCGTGGAAGTCGATGAGCATCTCCCGGTCGGTGCGGTCCCAGTAGTCGTCCTGGAAGCCCATCATCTTGGCCAGCCGCCGGAACAGCTCCACATTGGGCACGCACTCCCCGGGGGGCTCGATCGCGGGCTGGTTCAGCGAGATGTAGAGGTGGCCCCAGGTCACCATGATGTCGAGTTGTTCGGCCTGCATGGTGGCCGGGAGCAGCAGATCGGCGAATTTCGCTGTGTCGGTGACGAAATGCTCGCTGACGACGGTGAACAGGTCGTCGCGCATCAGCCCCCGCATGGTCTTCTCCTGCGCGGGCCCCTGCGAGACCGGGTTCGAGTTGTACACGAACAGCGACTTGATCGGCGGGTCGAGGTCGAGCTCACCGGTCAGCGCCATGCCGAGGTCGAGTTCGTTGACCACGCGGGTGCCCTCGGGGATCCATTCCGGTTTGCAGATCGCGTCGAACTTGGTCGGGAACTCCCAGATCGGCATCTCCATCGTGCCGCCGCCGACGTGCCGCCACGCCCCGACGAGGGCGGGCAGACATGTGATGGCCCGGATCGCCTGTCCCCCACCGCGATTGCGTTCGAGCGCAACACCCTGCCGGATCGCCGCCGGTTGGGTCGTGGCGTACTCGTAGGCCAGCTTGCGGACGTCGTCGGCGGGGATGCCTGTGATCTCCTCGACCCGTTCGGGCGGGTAGTTCGCCGCGCGCGCGGCGAGTTCCTCGTAGCCGACGGTGTACTTCTCGACATAGTCGGTGTCGGTCAGCCCCTGGGCGATGATCTCGTGGATCATGCCCATCGCCAGCGCCCCGTCGGTGCCGGGCCGGATCGGGATATGCCAATCCGCCTGCCGGGCAGTGCGATTGAGGACCGGGTCGATCACGACGATCTTGGCGCCGTTGTTCTTGCGCGCTTCGAGCAGGAACGGCCAGCCGTGGAGGTTCGTGCTGGTCATGTTCATGCCCCACACGATGATGTACTTCGAGTACGCCATCGATTCGACGTCCAGGCCGCCGCTGCCGCCGACGGTCATGTGCCATGCGGTCGACGAGCCGGACTCGCAGTAGGTCTTCTCCGCGACCGTCGAGCCCAACCGGTTGAAGAACGCGTCCCCGGACGTCAGCCCGTTGAGCACACCCTGGTGTCCGAGGTAGGCGTGCGGCATGATCGCCTGACTGCCGTACTCGTCGATGATCTCCGTCCACCGGGCCTTGATCTCGGCCAGCGCCTCGTCCCAGGTGATGCGTTCGAACTCGCCGGCGCCTTTGGCGCCGACGCGGCGCATCGGGTAGAGCAGCCGGTCGGACTGGTAGTGGTGTTCGTGGAAGTTCTTGACCTTCACGCAGAGGCCGCCGCGCGTCATCGGATGGTCCGGATCACCGGTGACGTCAACGAGTTTGCCGTCTTCGACGTGGTAGAGCATCGCGCAGGTGTCGGGGCAGTCGTGCGGGCACGCGCCGCGCACGATCTTGAGTTCTTCCATGGTGGTGTCCTCGTGACGGGGGCTGCGGACCTCTCCAGTAGAAGTCACCGGTGTGGCACGGCAATTGCGCCGAGATTAAGGTGATGTGACCTCGTTCGAAGGCCCAGCTCACACGCCCAGGCGGCCGGACAGCTTGGTCAGGCGTTCCAGGCTCGCGCCGCCGAGTCCGGTGAGCATCACCGTCTTCCCCCGCGCCTCGTATTTCTGGCGGATCGCGTCGAGCGTCGCGACCGCCGACGCGTCCCAGATGTCGGTGCCGGACAGGTCGATCACCACTTCGCTTGGATCGTGGGCGTAGTCGAACTGGTGGATCAGGTCGTTGCTGGACGCGAAGAACAGCTCGCCCCGCACCCGGTAGGTGCGCGTCCCGGCCGCGTCGTCACTGCACTCGACGGTGGTCAGATGCGCGACGCGGCGGGCGAAGCCGACCATCGCGGCCAGCACACCCAGCGACACCCCGATCGCGAGGTTGCCGGTGGCGACGGTGCCGACGACGGTCACCAGCATCACCGCGGTCTCGCTGCACGGCATCACCTTCAGCGTGTGCGGGCTGATGCTGTGCCAGTCGAGGGTGGCCACTGACACCACGATCATCACGGCCACCAGCGCGGCCATCGGGATCATCCCGACGACGGGCCCCAGCGCGACGACGAGTACCAGGATGAACACCCCGGACAGCAGCGTGGACAGCCGGGTGCGGGCGCCGGCGACCTTGACGTTCATCATCGTCTGGCCGATCACCGCGCAGCCGCCCATCCCGCCGAACATCGCGGTGACGATGTTGGCGATTCCCTGCCCGAACGCCTCACGCGGCTTGTTCGACGGCGTCTCGGTGATGTCGTCGACGAGCTTGGCGGTCATCAGCGACTCCAGCAACCCCACCAGCGCCGCGCCCAGCGCGTACGGCGCGATGATCCGCAGCGTCTCGAATGTGAAGGGCACCTGCGGAACACCAAGAATCGGAAGCGAATCCGGCAGCGCGCCCTGGTCGCCGACGTCGGGCACCTCCCACCCGAACAGCACCACCGCCGCGGTCAGCATCAGCACGACCACCAGCGGCGCCGGCACCGCGGTCGTCACCTTGGGCAGCAGCACCATCACGACGATGCCCACCGCGGTGAGCGGATACACGAGCCACGGCACGCCGAGCAGGTGCGGTATCTGCGAGACGAACACCAGGATGGCCAACGCGTTGACGAACCCGATCATGACGCTGCGCGGGATGAACCGCATCAGCTTCGCGACGCCGCCGGCGGCCAGCAACACCTGGAACAGTCCGGCCAGCACGATCGTCGCCACCAGATAGCCCACGCCGTGCTCGCGGGCCACCGGCGCGACCACCAGGGCCACCGCCGCCGTCGCCGCCGAGATCATCGCCGGCCGGCCACCGGCGATCGCGATGGTGATCGCCATCGTCACCGAGGAGAACAACCCCACCCGGGGATCCACGCCGGCGATCACCGAGAACGCGATCGCCTCCGGGATGAGGGCCAGCGCCACCACCAGGCCGGCCAGCACCTCGGTGCGCAACAGCGCCGGCGACCGAAGTGCCTGCAGCACAGAGGGTGTCGCCGGGGTGTGGTCCCGGGACCCGGGCAGGGTGAGGCTCACGAAGGTTCTCCTGGTGACGGACGGATCAGGCGCTCTGGGCCGGACTTTGACCGAGGAAGTCGAGGATGTCGCGGCGCAGCCGCTGGTACTCCCCGTGGAACTGCGCCTCGGGCGAGCGCGGGTTGTCGATGGTGATGACGTCGGCGACGGTCGCCGGCCGGTGGCTGAGCAGCACGACGCGGTCGGCCAGCAGCAACGCCTCGTCGACGTCGTGGGTGACGAACAGGATCGTCATCTTCTGGGACTCCCACACCGACATGAGCAGCCGCTGCATGTCCAGGCGGGTCTGCGCGTCGAGCGCACCGAACGGCTCGTCCATCAGCATCACCTGCGGTTCGCAGGCCAGGGTGCGGGCCAGTTGCACGCGCTGACGCATGCCGCCGGACAATTGACTGGGCAGGTGATCCAGGTAGGCGCCGAGGCCGACCTGCTCCAGGCGGGCGGTGGCCGCGGCCTTGAGCTTCCTGCCGCGGACGCCGCGCAGCCGGATCGGGTACTGCACGTTCTTCAGCGCGGTACGCCACGGGAACAGCGCGTCCTCCTGGAACACCATGGCGCACTGCGCCGCATTGCCGGTCACCGCCGCACCGTCGACGGTGGCGGTCCCGCCCATCGGGGTGAGCAGACCGGCCAGCGCCCGCAGGATCGTCGACTTCCCGCAGCCCGACGGGCCGAGGAAGACGATGACCTCGCCGGGGTCGACGGTCAGGGTGATGTCGGCGGCCAGCACGCCGTCGAAACCGAGTTTCAGCTTGTCGAGGGTGACGGCTCCGGTGCTCATCGGACGGCCCTCGGCAGCCAGCGGTTGACACGGCGACCGACGTACTCGACGAGCCACGCGGTGGCCAGCCCGAGCGCGCCGATGGAGATCATGCCGACGACGACGCCGGCGTAGTCCAGCAACCCGTAGGACTGCCACGTGTAGTAACCGATCCCGAACTGTCCGGAGATCATCTCGGCGCTGACCACGCAGATCCATGCGACGCCCATCGCCACCGACAGGCCGGCGAAGATGCCGGGCAGCGCGCCGGGCAGGATCACCTGGAACAGCAGCGACACCCGGCCGGCGCCCATCGTCTTGGCGGCCTCCTCCCAGACTTTCGGCAGCGAGTCCATCGCGTGGATGGTGCTGACCACGACCGGGAAGAACGCGGCGAAGAACGTGATGAACACGATGCCCTGCTCGCTGGACGGGAACAGCAGGATCGTCAGCGGCACCAGCGCGATCGCCGGGATCGGCCGGATGATCTCGATGAAGGGACGCAGCGTCTTTCGCGCCAACTCCGAGCGGCCGAGCAGGACGCCCAGCGCGATGCCGACCACGGCAGCCAGGCCGAAGCCGAGCAGGATGCGCTGCAGGCTGGCGAGCAGGTCGTCGTAGTAGGAGCCCGAGCCGATGCGGGCGACGAAGGCGTCGAGCACGCTCGCCGGTGTGGGCATCCGATTGAACCGCAGCCACGCGACCACACCGTAGGTCGTCAGCAGGTGCCACAGCACCAGGAACCCGGCGATGGGGATCAGCGGCAGCACGAACGTCGCGGTGCGGTTCCGCAGCTTGCCGGGCAGCAGGCCGGCGACGGTGTCGCGCAGCGAGGTTCGGGGTGGTGCGGCCGGCGCCTGGGCGGGCACCGTTCCGACGTCGTTCAGGGTGAGCGTCACCTAGTGTCTCCTCTGGGTTGGGTCGGGCAGTGGGTTCAGCCGGACGATCTCGATTGCGAGACCGCGGCCTCGTATCCGACAGGCCTCGCCTGCGGATGATCGGCGCGATAGGTGTCGGCGCCGGCGTCTGTGGCGAACGGCTTGAAGCGCTGCGTCGGCGCGGCGGTCGGGTCTTCCAGCCACACAGCGTGATCGGCGAACAGCCGGATGCCGGTCAGGGTGTCCGGGACGTAAGCGGCGCGGACTTCGTCGGTGGCGGCGACGCGCCGCAGCAGGCAGGTGGGTGTGGCGGCGACCACCGTGTGATCGGCGCCTGCCGCCCACACCTCCGACGCCTGGCCCGGATCCTCCACGGGCAGCCGGCACAGTTCGTCGGTGCCGGTCAGCGTGGCGGGGTTGGTGACGTCGTCACGGCGCCGGGTGTAGTCCGGTCCGTACAGCTCGCGCAGATAGCTGTCGTCGACGAATCCGGGTACGTCGAAGTCGGCGGTGACCGAACCCCGCTTCACCAGGAAGTCCTTGACCTGATCGAAGGCCGCGGCGAACTGCGGTTTGATCGTCATGTCGAACGACACCAGGCCGTTGGGCCCGTTGTAGAGGTAGACCACCTCGGGCTCGATGCCGGTGAGTTCGCTGACGCGTTGGGCGGCCTGCAGCGGCTCGGCGACGATGGCCTCGGTGGTCGTGCGGACCGCCTGCATGAACGCGGTCATCACCTCCGGGTGGCCGTCGGCGAACTGCTTGCGGACGACGACGCCGTGGAAGGTGGGCACCTCGTTGTCGCCGCCGTCGTAGAGGAGTCGGCCCTGGTCGCGGAAGATCACCAGTTGGGGCCACGGCACGAACTGCGCCAGCGCGTCGACCTGGCCGCCCTCGATCGCGGCCGCGCCGACCGCCGGGTCCTGGTTGACGACGTTCACGGACTCTTTGTCGATGTTGTTGCGCTGCAGCGCTGTCGAGAACATCCCGTCCCCGGCGGAGCCGAGGCTGGTCGAGACCCGTCGCCCGGTGAGGTCGGCCAGTGTCCGCGCGGGTGAGTTGTTTTGCACCACAACCTGGTTGAGCGAGCCGCGCAGGCTGTAACCGGTGGTCGCGATCATCTCCGTCTCGGCGTCGGCGTACTTGCGGGTCTTCGACCCGTTGGTCAGCAGCGGGTAGTCGCCCATCGAACCGATGTCGACGTGGGTGGCCATCATCTGGGCGGTCAGCGGCGCACCCGACGAGAAGTCCTGCCACACAACGCGGTACTTCCGGCCGGTCTCGGCGCCGAGCCGGCGGAGCGCGTTCTCGAACTCCTGGCTGTCGCGCAGCAGGGTCCCGGCGTTGACGGTGTTGATGGTCTTCGACTGGTAGCCGACATTGACGGTGACCGTCGGTTCGGTCAGCAGCCCGCACCCGGTGAGCGCGTGGGTGCCGACCGTGGCCAGCGCCGCCAGGACGGCGGCGATACGGCGACGCCGGGGCGGGAGACTCTGTGTTCGGTCGTTCACGTACCCCAGACTCGATGTTTTCTGTTACCTCGCCGTCACTGGAGGTTGCACAGCAGTTACGCCATCGGCGCCGCTGGTGAGGGCAAGGTTGTGGCCGCCCAGCCCGGGAATTCACCGCTGATCCGCCAGTTGGGTCCGGGGATCGTGAAGTCCTGGTTACGCCACCGCGCCCGTACTGGCGGTCCGGCGGGCTTCCCCGAACACTGGGACGGTGGATACCAGCACTGACGCTGAAACTGTTGCACGAGAGGGCGACTCGTCGATCATTGAACCGGACTACCGGTTCACCCTGGCCAACGAGCGGACGTTCCTGGCCTGGCAGCGCACGGCGCTCGGGTTGTTGGCGGCGGCGGTGGCGGTGACGCAGTTCCTGCCCGAGCCGGCCGCCCCCGCGCTCCGCCACGCGCTCGGTGCGGCCGTCGGGGTGCTCGCGCTGCTGACCGCCGGCGCGGGCCTGCATCGCTGGTACCAGGTCGACCATGCGATGCGGCGCGATCGGCCGTTGCCGCGTCCGTCCACTCCCGTCTACCTGACGGTCGGCCTGGTTGTGGTCGGGATGGTGACGCTGGCCCTGGTGGTCGCGGATTCCGGTGTCCGATGACGCGGGAGGCGCTCGCGCAGGACCGTGGGTTGCAGCCGGAGCGCACAGATCTGGCCTGGACCCGGACGTCGCTGGCGGTGCTGGTCGCCGGTGGGCTTCTCGTGGCCAAGGACCGCGACCTGGCCGCGTTGGCCGAGCGTCCGGCACGGGTGGTGGTGGGCATCGCCGCCGCGCTGGTCACCGGCGTGGTGTTGCTGATCGGGGTGAGGCGGCGGCGTACGCTCACCGCCGGCCCGCGCACCGCCCGGCGCGAGGTGCTGGGCGCCGGGGCGGCGGTGGTGACGTTGGCGGCGCTGGTGGTCGCCTATCTGGTGCTGCCGCTGCTGTGACGGCTCAGATGTCGGCTCAGATGTCGAGGAAGCGGATGTCCTTGGCGTTGCGGGTGATGAAGCTGCGCCGGGCTTCGACGTCGTCACCCATCAGGATGGAGAACAGTTCGTCGGCTGCGGCGGCGTCGTCGAGGGTGACCTGCCGCAGCACCCGCACCGTCGGATCCATCGTGGTTTCCCACAGCTCCTTGGCGTCCATCTCACCGAGACCCTTGTAACGCTGGATGCCGTCCTCGACGTTGATCCGCTTACCCGCCGCGCGGCCGGCTTCGAGCAGTCCGTCGCGCTCCCGGTCGGAGTACGCGAACTCCGGGTCGGCGCGCTGCCACTTCAACTTGTACAGCGGCGGCTGCGCCAGGAAGATATGGCCGTTCTCCACAAGCGGTT
>NZ_LMVQ01000061.1 GCF_001545925.1 Mycobacterium sp. NAZ190054
ACGCGGAGCAGGCCAATTGGGGAAGGGCGTTGTGCGGGAGTGGGTTTCGTGGGTGCCGGTTTTGTCGGTGGGTGGTGTCAGGATGGGGTTATGGCGTCGAGGGTTCCGGTGGGTACTGGCACTGGGGCGCGGGCCCGGGTCGCGCGGTGCGCCCGGCGGCGGGGCGGGCGGCAGACCCGGCCACAGGGGGGTGCCGTCGGGTGCGTACAGCTGTGCGCCGTAGGCGGGGGCGCCCGGGTACGGGATCGGCCCGATCGCGGGTCCGCCGAACAGGTTGCGGATGCTCGGCGGTTCCGGGACGGCGCGGGTGGTGGGCAGGTAGTTGGCGTACATCGGGAACGCGATGCCCGGGTTCGGGCGCCAGTCCAGACCGCTGCCGAAGCCGGTGTTGGTGACCAGGTTGCGCACCGGCCAGTTGTCGGCGACGACGGGCAGCGAACCGCATCCCGGCTTGCCGCCGGGGCCACCCTTGGCGCCGACGATCGGCAGGTGCTGCGGATACTTGTACGGGTCGTCACCGAAGGACAGGCCGGTGTCGAGCACGAGCGTGCGGCCGTTGCCGCCGGGTGCCTCGTAGCCGCCCTCGTCGAGCAGGTGCTTGGCGCCCAGCAGCAGGCAGGTGTACGACGGGTTGTACTTGTGCAGCAGGTTGGTCGTCGGCGCCAACGTGTTGATGGCCTTGATCAGGTTCGCCTGGTTGGGGGCCAGCAGGTTGATACCGCTGTTGGACAGCCCGAGCGTGGACAGCAGCAGCGCGTCCAGTTCGTCGGCCTGGTTGACCACCGTGGTGCTGGTGGTCGACGCGGCGTCCAGCGTGGTGAGGATGTCCTGGGCCGCTGCGCTGTAGGTCTGGTTGAACTGGTCGAGCGCCTGCAGATCGGCGCGGATGGTGTCGTAGCGCGGATTCAGTGCCAGCAACACCTGGTTGGCGTCGGTGGTGGCCTGCCCGATCCGCTCCCCCTGCCCGCGCACGCCGTCGGCCAGCGCGGACAGCGTGCTGTTGAGCTTGGCCGCGTCGACCTGATCGAGCACCGCGACGAGGTTCTCGAAGACGGTGTTGACCTCGGTGGTCACGTTGCGGGAGACGAGCACCTGGCCGGCTTCGAGCCGCTGGCTGCTGGGGTCGTCGGGGAACACCAGGTCGACGAACTTGGCGCCGAACACCGTGGTGGCGCGGATCTGCGCCTCGACGTTGGCCGGGATGTACTGCAGCTGGTCGGGATCTATCTCCAGCTGCAGCGCGACGGTGGGGTCCTGCTGACCGGTGACCGCGATATCGGCGACACGGCCGACCTGCACACCCCGCAGCTTGACCTTGGCGTTGGTCTCCATCACCAGACCGGCCCGGTCGGAGGTCAGCGTCACCGGCACAGTGGACCTGAGCGTGCCGGTGAACAGCGCGTAGGTCAGCCAGACGGCGGCCGCGAACAGCACCGCCAGGATCAGCGTCCACCACCCCGGTTTCAGGCCCTCGTCGTCCACGGCTCAGCCCGCCAGGTTGAAGTTGCCGGACTGCCCGTACACCGCGAGCGAGATCATCACCAGCACGAACGCGGACAGGATCAACGACGTGCGCACCGCACGTCCCACGGCCTCGCCGACGCCGGCGGGTCCGCCCCTGGCGCTGAAGCCGTAGTAGGTGTGCACCAGCATGATCACCACGGCCAACACGACACATTGCATGAACGACCAGAACAGGTCGGTCGGGTTCAGGAACGTCCGGAAGTAGTGGTCGTACACACCGGTGGACTGGCCGTAGATCACGGTGGTGCCGAAGCGTGCCGCCCAGAACGAGGCCAGCACGCCGACGCAGTAGAGCGGGATCACGACCAGCAGGCCCGCGACCACCCGGGTGGAGGCCAGGTAGGCGATGCTGCGGATGCCCATCACCTCGAGGGCGTCGATCTCCTCGTTGATCCGCATCGCGCCGAGCTGCGCGGTGGCGCCGGCGCCGATGGTGGCCGCGAGCGCCACGGCCGTGGTCCCCGGGGCGATCAGTCGCACGTTGAAGAACGCCGACGCGAACCCGGTCAGCGCCTCGACACCGATCTCGGAGAAGTCGGTGTAGCCCTGCACGGCGACAAGCGCGCCGGTGGTGACGGTCAGGAATCCGACGATCGCGACGGTACCGCCGATCACGATCAACGCACCTGCGCCCAAACCCATTTGGGCGATCTGCCGGATCAGCTCGATGCGGTACCGGGTGACCGCGTACAGGATCGAGCGCAGCGTGCGGCCGTAGAACTTGGTCTGCACCCCGATCTGGTTCCACGGCCCGGCAATAGCGCGGTACCGGGCTTTGAGCCACGGAAACTGGGAATGGGGCCGCGAGACCGTCACATCGTCACCTTCACCGCGACGGCTGTGGCCACGATGTTGATCGCGAACAGCGCCATGAACGTGAACACCACGGTCTCGTTGACCGCGTTACCGACACCGGCCGGGCCCCCACCCACCGAAATGCCTTTGTAGCAGGCGATCAGACCCGCGGAGAGCCCGAACAGCGCGGCCTTGACCAGAGCGATGACGACATCGATCGCGCCGATGATCAGCGTCAGCCCGGCCGCGAAGGCGCCGGGAGAGACGTTCTGGATGTACACGCAGAAGAAGTACGCGCCGGCCAGGCCGACCAGGATCACCGTCGCCGACAGCGCCAACGACACCAGCGTCGCCGCCAGTACACGCGGAACAACAAGCGCCTGAATGGGATTCACCCCCATGACGCGGAGCGCGTCGAGCTCCTCCCGGATGGTGCGCGCGCCGAGGTCGGCACACATCGCGGTCGCGCCGGCACCGGCGACCACCAACACCGTCACGATCGGCCCGATCTGGCGCACCGTGCCCAACGCGGCGCCGGTACCGGAGAAGTCCGCCGCGCCGAACTCGCGCAGCAGGATGTTGAACGTGAAGGTCAGCAACACCGTGTACGGGATGGTGAGCATCAGTGTCGGGACGATCGACACCCGTGCGACAAACCAGGATTGGCTGATGAACTCCCGCCACGCGAACGGCGGCTTGAACATCATCACGAAGGTGTCGAGCGCCATCGAGAAGAAACCGCCGACTGCGCGCACGGGTTTGGCGATCACGCCGGAAGCGACCATTTATCCGGCCCCTCCTCGTGTGCACCTCACCGCCATAGTCCTCCGACAACCGGCCTGGTCCCGTTGGGGTGGGGCTGAGGTTACACAGGTGAGGACGCTCAGAACCGTATATCAACCAATTCTGGGCGGGCAACACGAGCCCGATCCGCCGAACTAGAGGCCGGCGACGGCGTCTTCGAGGTCGGCGATCACGATCTTGCGCATGCCCAGCATCGCTCTGGTCGCCGCCGTCGCCCGCGCGGGGTCCGGGTCACCGGTCAGCTCGGTGAGCCTGTCGGGCACCACCTGCCAGCTGAGCCCGTAGCGGTCCTTGAGCCATCCACACTGCGACTCCTCACCGCCGTCGACGAGGCGGTCCCAGTAGTAGTCGACCTCGGCCTGGTCCCGGCACCCGATGGTGAACGACACCGCCTCGGTGAACGGGAACTGGGGCCCGCCGTTGATCCCGATGAAGCGCTGACCGTCGAGTGTGAACGTCGCGGCCACCACGTCGCCCGGAGTCCCCGGGCCGGCCTCGGTGTAGCGTGCGATGGACTCGACGGCGGAGTTCGGGAAGATCGCACAGTAGAACGCGATTGCCTCCTCCAGATCGTTGTCGAACCACAGCGACGGCGTGATGGCTGGCATGGCGACTCCTCAGGATCGAATGGCTGTCGATACCGTTCAGACCGCCCGACGGCCCGGGATTCATCGCCGGAGCCGTCGTTCACCGCCGCCGGGTCGCGCCGACCGCCCGCAGCGCGAAGTCCAGCACCGCCGTCTGCGCCTGTTCGCGGACGGCGGGGTCGTCGGTGGTCTGGTTGCCCAGTACCCGGCTGATGATCGCGTTGATCGCCGTGGCGTCGGCGTCGGGTTCGGTCAGTGGGAAGGAGCCGTCACACCGGCCCCGGCGCAGAATCTCGGACAACGAGCGCTCGCGCGCGGCGTGATACCGATCCCTCATCTCCCGGTAACCCTTCGCCGCCCGCACCTCGTCGGAGTCGATCACCGTCAGTTGCAGCCGCTGCTGCGGGTCGACGACCAGGGCGAACATCACCGCGATCCAGGCGGCGAGCTGGTCGGCCGGTGTGCCGGCCGCGGCGTCGGCGACGGCGTCCACCTGGGCGACCACCGCCTCGCACTCCTCCTGCAGCAACGCCAGGAACAGGTCGTCCTTCGACTGGAAGTGGCGGTAGAACGCCCGGCTGGACACCCCGGCGCCGCGCAGGATCACCGACATGGGGATCGGCCCGGCGTGCGGTTCAGCCAGGCAGCGGTATGCGGCGGTGATGATGCGCCGCCGATCGTCATCGTGATGGCCCCCCGTTTTCACAACCGTAAATATTACGGTCGGCGGACGCGCGCCGGACCCGACACGTCGACGACGCGCCCGCGCAGTAGCGTGATTCCGGGAATCAGCCGAGAGGACGCCCGTGAGCACCACCCGCAACGAACCGACGACCGTGACCTTCCGCGGCGCCGAGAATCTGTCACTCGTGGCCGACGAATGGAACAGACCTGCGGCCACCGCCGGCTTCGATTCCTCGCGCCCCTCGGTGCTGATGCTGCACGGCGGCGGGCAGAACAGGTTCTCGTGGAAGAAGACCGGACAGATCCTGGCCGGCGAGGGTCTGCACGTCGTCGCACTCGACAGTCGCGGGCACGGTGACAGCGACCGCTCCCCCGATGCGAACTACACCGTCGAGTCACTGTGCGCCGACACCCGCGAGGTGCTCGATCAGATCGGACGTCCCACCGTGCTGATCGGCGCGAGCATGGGCGGGCTGACCGGGATCCTGGCGGCCAGGCAGGCCGGCCCCGACCGGGTCTCACGGCTGATCCTCGTCGACGTGGTGCCGCGTTACGAGAAGGACGGCAGCGCCCGCATCCGCGACTTCATGTTCAGCCACATCCACGGCTTCGAGTCGCTGGAGCAGGCCGCCGACGCGGTGGCCGCGTACCTGCCGCACCGGACCAGACCCAGCAGCCCGGAAGGCCTGAAGAAGAACCTGCGCCGGCGCAACGGCCGCTGGTACTGGCACTGGGATCCGGCCTTCCTGACCAAACCGAACGAGGACCCGTTCGTGCGGGTGGAATTGCTCGAGCAGGCCGCGATCGAACTGACCATCCCGATCCTGCTGGTGCGCGGGAAACTGTCCGACGTGGTGAGTGAGGAAGCGGTGCAGGACTTCCTGGCCAAGGTGCCCGCCGCCGAGTTCGTCGAGCTCTCCGGCGCCGGGCACACCGCCGCGGGTGACGACAACGACGCGTTCTCCGAGGCCGTCACCGAGTTCGTGTTGCGATGAGCGCTCGCGCGAAGAGCCGAGTGTCGCGATGAGCGCTCGCGGTTTCAACTTTCTCGAACAACCCGAGCTGCCCGCACCGCGGGTGAGCGACGAGCAGGCACGCGACATCCTGTCCGCCCACTACGGCATCACCGCGCGCGTCCAGTCGCTGGGAAGTCAGCAGGACAAGAACTTCGCCGTCCACGCCGAGAACGGTGACATCGCCGGTGTCCTCAAGATCGCCAATCCGGCGTTCACGGCAGTGGAGCTGGCCGCCCAGGACGAGGCCGCGCAACTGATCGCCGACTCCGAACCCGGCCTGCGCGTGGCGGTTCCGCGGGAGAACCTCGTGGGCCAGAAGTGCACGGCCGTCCCGGGACTGGTCGACGGCACGGTTTACGTGCGGCTGCTGCGTTACCTGCCGGGCGGCACGCTGTCGCAGTCCGGATACCTGAGCCCCGAGGTTGTCGCCGGTCTCGGGGACGTCGCGGCGCGCGTCAGCCGCGCGCTGGCGGGGTTCACCCACCCCGGGCTGGACCGGATCCTGCAGTGGGACTTGCGTTTCGGAATGGACGTGGTCGAGACACTGAGTTCGCACGTCAGCGATGAAGCATTGCGGGACCGGTTGCTGAGCGCGGCGCGGGACGCGTGGGCGAGGATCGCTCCACTCGACGACGCGCTGCCACGCCAGGCCGCCCACATCGACCTGACCGACGCGAATGTGGTGGTTTCCCGCGACGGCGCCGGCCTGCGTCCCGACGGCGTCATCGACTTCGGGGATCTGTCATACACCTGGGCGGTCTCAGAGCTTGCGATCACCGCCTCCTCGGTGCTCGGACACGTTGGCGCACAGGCGACTTCGGCGCTTCCGGCGATCAGGGCCTTCCACGCCGTACGGCCGCTGTCGGTGGCCGAGGCCGACGCGCTCTGGCCGATGCTGGTGCTGCGGAGCGCGGTGCTGATCGTCAGCGGAGCGCAACAGGCCGCACTCGATCCCGACAACGACTACATCACCGAGCAGGCCGACGCCGAGCGACGCCTGTTCGAGCTCGCCACCTCGGTCCCGCTGGATGTCATGACCGCGCTGATCAGGACTGGACTGGGGTTGGCGCGGGAGTCGTCTTCTCCGCGGGTGAAGGCCCAGATGATCGGAGTGGATCGGTCGGCCGCGCTCACCCTCGACCTGTCCACCACCTCCGAGATCTATGACGACGCGTACGACGACGCCGGGCGGCCCCGGCCGGACATCGACGAGGAAGCCGCCCGAGCCGCACTGTATCGGGGCGCCACCGTCGTCGTGACCCGCTTCGGCGAGGCGGCATTGTGCCGAGCACCCCAACTGAGTCAGGACGGCCCCGAGGTGGTGTCTACCGGCGTCCAGGTATGGACGGCGGTGGACACCGAGATCGCGGCCCCGTGGGACGGCGACGTCGGTCACGACACCACCGGGGCGATCACGGTGCGCGGCAAGGACTTCGAGGTCACAGTGTCCGGTGCGACACCGACGGTGACAGGCCCGGTCATCGCCGGCGAGACCGTCGGCACCGCCCGCGCGGGCGAGCGGTTCGAGGTGGCGGTGCGTCCCGTCGGAGCGCCGACAGCTCCTTCGCACGTCCGGTCCGACCTCGCCCCCGGATGGCTGGCCCATTGCCGCGACCCGAGGCCGCTGCTCGGGCTGGCGCCGCTCGACGCGCACACCGCCGGAGACCTGGTGTCCCGCCGGCACGCGAGTTTCGCTCCGGTACAGGAGTTCTACTACCGCACGCCGCCGCAGATCGAGCGCGGCCGCCGTCACTTCCTGATGTCGACCGCAGGCCGCAGCTACCTCGACATGGTGAACAACGTGACGGTGCTCGGGCATGCGCACCCGCGCATCGCCGACGCGGCCGCGCGCCAGCTGCGGAAGCTGAACACCAACTCACGGTTCAACTACGCGGCCGTCGTCGAGTTCAGTGAGCGGCTGGCTGCGCTGCTTCCCGACCCGTTGGACACGGTGTTCCTGGTGAATTCGGGGTCCGAGGCCAGCGACCTGGCGATCCGGCTGGCCACCGCGGCGTCCGGCCGTCGTGACGTGGTCGCGGTCCGCGAGGCCTATCACGGCTGGACCTACGGCACCGACGCGGTGTCGACGTCGACGGCCGACAACCCGAATGCGCTTGCCACCCGCCCGGATTGGGTGCACACGGTCGAATCCCCGAACAGCTTTCGGGGCAAGTTCCGTGGCGCCGAGGCGTTCCGGTACGCCGAAGAGGCTGTCGCCCAGATCGAGGAACTGATCGCGTCGGGCCGCCCACCCGCGGCGTTCATCTGCGAGAGCGTGTACGGCAACGCCGGCGGGATGGCACTACCGGACCGGTACCTGCAACAGGTCTACGCGGCGGTGCGGGCCGGCGGCGGGTTGGCGATCTCCGACGAAGTGCAGGTCGGTTACGGCCGGCTCGGCGAGTGGTTCTGGGGTTTTCAGCAGCAGGACGCAGTGCCCGACATCGTGTCGGTGGCCAAGGCGGCCGGCAACGGGTATCCGCTGGGAGCGGTGATCACCAGCCGCGCCGTCGCCGACGCGTTCTCCAGCCAGGGCTACTTCTTCTCGTCCACGGGCGGCAGCCCGCTGTCGTGTGCGGTCGGGCTGACCGTCCTGGACGTACTGCGTGACGAAGGGCTGCAGGACAACGCGCTTCGGGTCGGCGGACACCTCAAGGCCAGACTCGAGGGATTGCGCGAACGGCACCCGATCATCGGGACCGTGCACGGGTTCGGGCTGTATCTCGGCGTCGAGATGATCCGTGACGAGCGCACCTTGGCGCCGGCGACCGAGGAGACCGCGGCGATCTGCGACCGGATGCTCGACCTCGGCGTGGTCATCCAGCCCACTGGCGACCACCAGAACATCCTGAAGACCAAGCCACCACTGTGCATCGACGTCGAGGCCGCCGACTTCTACGTCGACGCCCTGGACCGCGTGCTGACCGAAGGCTGGTAGGCGCCTCAGAAATTTCTTTGGTCACGTTGTCCTTTACGGTCACATTTTCGAGCCTGTTGCCTCATGTCAAGATGCGCGCGTAGGGGTCTTCGTTGCCTCACGTACTCGTGCGCGCTTGTTGATTGGCGCTGTGGCTCCGGGTGCGGCTTTGCTGGTGGTGAGCGTGAGCAGTTGGGCGGTCAGCGCGTGCACCTGGCGCTGGGTGGCGGCGGGATTGATCAGCGAGTAGGTCCGAGTCATCGCGACGATGCGCTCCACTGCCATGGCGGGGTGGTTGATCGGGCGATGGAACGGGGTGGCTGCTTCGTCGTGTTTCTTGGACACTTTGGCGCCTTTGCGCACCTTGGAGATCAGTTTCTGCTGCGGGTAGAAGTAGTTGGTCAGTTTGGACTGCAACTGCCAGATCTCGTTGAGTAGCAACAGTTCTGCAGCGGTGTCGTAACGGTGGTAGCCGACAACTGTGCGCACCACCGCCCAGTTCTTCTGCTCGACGTGACACCCGTCGTTCTTGTTACCCGGCCGTGCCCGGGTGAAGGTGATCTTGCGCCGTTCGCACCAGTACAACAAGTGGCCGTTGATGAATTCGTATCCGTTGTCGGAGTCCACGCCGAGAATGGGGAACGGCATCTTATTGGCGATGTCGTTGAGGGCAGCCACGACGCATTTGGCGGTCCTGTTCGGCACGGAGCGGTTCTCGGTCCAGCCGGTGGCGATGTCGGTGACCGTCAACGTGAACGCGTGGCCCCCGCCGCGGTCGCCACCGTCATGGAAGACCATGTCGATCTCGACGAAGCCGGGCACAGCGTCGTCCCATTCGGCCCAGGTGCGCACCGGGATCTGGCTCTTGAGCAGCGACCCCGGCTTGGTGCCCACCCGTCCCCGGATCTTGCGTCTGGCTCGCTCATCGGCCAGGCGGCGATCGATGGTGGCCGCCGACATCGACACCAGCAATGCCGCGGTCTCGTCATTAATGACCAGCTCCCGGAAGTGGCGCAGCACGGCCACCAGTTCTGTGAGCATGGGTGCGAGCCGTTTGCCGGCGGGCATTCCGAGCACCGTCCAGCATACCGTCAGCGCCGCGATGACATCGGGCCCGTACGTCACCGGCCGGGGACTGCGCGCGGTGACGACCTTGGGCTGCAACGCCGCCGTAAGCGCCTTGCGGGCATGATTTCGGTGCCACCCGGTGTTGGCGCACAACTCGTCAAGAATCCGACTCTTACCCCGCTTGCTCGCCAGCTGGTAGCGGGTCGCAGCCGCCTCGGTGATTGCTCTGCGCTCTGCCAACGTCAACCCCATCCACTGGGCGTACGCGCGCATTTTCAATGAGGCAACGAATCACCCTTTCGCGCGCATTTCTGATGAGTCAACGCGTCGAGCTTCGCTGTCAGTGGTTCGAACTAGTGTTCGGTGTATGGAGTTGGTGTCGGAGGCGGTGGGGGCGATCGCTGAGCAGATCGCGGTGCTGTCGAAGGCTGCCGACGAGCTGTCTCATCGTGAGCTGATCGGGCTGTTGAGTGAGTTGACGACGGTGCTGCGGTCGGTTCCGGCGGTGGAGCACAAGGTGTTGGCCCGGTTGATGGAGGAGACCGAACCGTCGCGCCTGGGTGAGGCGTCGTCGTGGAAGAAGGTGTTGACCACGGCGTTGCGGGTCAGCGGCGCTGAAGCCGAGCGGCGGTTGCGGCGGGCCAAGATGTTGGGTCCGCGGCGGGCGATGACCGGGGAGCCGTTGGCGCCGGTGTGGGAGGCCACCGCGGCCGCCCAAGCCCAAGGGTTGGTGGATGAGGAGCATGTCGCGGTGATCGCGAAGTTCCACAAGAACCTGCCGGCCTGGGTGGATGCCGATACCCGCGCGTACGCCGACCGGCAACTGGCGGGCAAGGGCTCAGGAATGGGCCCGGAAGAACTCGACGAGGCCGCGGGGCGGTTGTTGCTGATGATCGATCAGGACGGTCCCGAACCCAGCGAGCAGGAGCGGGCCCGCAAGCGCTGGGTGAAGATCGGCAAGCAGCAGCGCGACGGGTTGTCCAAGATCAGTGGCTACATCGACGCCGAGACCCGGGGGTACCTGGACGCCGCCCTGGCCAAAGAGGCCGCCCCCGGAGCCAACCTGCCCGCCCAGGAGGACCCCGACGGCGGTCGTGATACCCGCACCGCAGGGCAGCGCAATCACGACGGCCTCAAGGCCCTGCTGCGGCGCAACCTGGAATCCGGTGACCTGGGCAGCCACAACGGGCTGCCGGTGACGGTGATCGTGTCGACCACGCTGCAAGAACTGGAGAAGGGCGCCGGGGTGGCGGTCACCGGCGGCGGATCGCTGTTGCCGATGCGGGATCTGATCCGGATGGCCGCCGAGGCGCATCACTATCTGTATGTGTTCGACGAGCACACCGGCCAGTCCCTGTATCTGGGTCGGGCCAAACGGTTGGCCAACGCCGCGCAGCGGTTGGTGCTGCACGCCCGGGAGCGGGGCTGCACCCGGCCCGGCTGCACGGTGCCGGGGTACTGGACCCAGGTTCATCACGCGGTCGCGGATTGGAAGGACGACGGTCAGACCGACATCGATGATCTGACCCTGGCCTGCGGGCCGGACAACCGGATGATCGAGAACACCGGCTGGACCACCCGCAAGAACGCCAAAAACCAGACCGAATGGATCCCCCCACCCGAACTCGACACAGGGCAGCACCGCGTCAACGGCTACCACCACCCCGAACGCCACCTACTCCCCGAAGACGACGAAGGCCCGTAGCGCCGGCGCATGCGCAGTTGATTTACGCGCGGTCACTGGGTTTTATCGAACGATGACACGCACCCCCGACGACGTGGTGACCGAGTTCTGCGCGAGATGGGCCGAGACCGATCCCGAGTCCCTGGCCGCTTACTTCACCGAAGACGGTGTCTATCACAACATTCCGATGGATCCCGCCGTCGGCCGCGAGGCCATCAAGGCGTTCATCGCCGAGTTCACCGGCATGGTGGACGGCATCGACTTCCAGGTGCACCGCCAGATCAGTTCCGGCGGCCTGGTCTTCAACGAGCGCACTGATGTGATGCGCTTCAAAGACGGCAGGCAATTGCCCCTGCCCGTGGCCGGGGTGTTCGAGATCGTCGACGGGCGGATCGCGTCCTGGCGTGACTATTTCGACATGGCTACGGTGACCGCGGCCTGGACTTAGGCCAGCAGCGGCACCGAATCGAGCCGGTCGTCGGTGAGGATCTCGAACATCACGCGTCGGCTGGTCAACTCGGCGCGCTCGAACGCCTTACCTGCCACCTGCATTCGGCAACTCGCGATCGCGGAGTTGTAGCAGTACTTCACCCCGCCGTCGGTGTCGGTGTAGGTCAGACCGATGACATCGGCGGGCACCGTGGTGATCTCGCCCTCGATCATCTGCTCACCGACCCTGGCCCCGAACGTCCACGTGAACGGCCTGTAGCTCCCGTGGGTCTGCAGGCTGCCCGCAATCGAGCGCACCGCGAACTGCTGACCGCAGTGCCGGAACACGAACAGCGTCACACCCGGTAACAGCAGCGGTCCGACAGCGGCCCGCGCGGTGACGATCTCCAGGGTGGACTCAGGCGCATTGTCGAATCCGCACACCTGTCCGTACGCGTACGCGGGCGTGTGCCTGCTGCCCCAGTTGTGGTTGACGCTGCCTGTCCACCCGTCGACGTCCACCACGTGACCCGAGATGTCGACGCGCCCGTCGAAGTGCGCCATCGGGTCACGGACCATGGTCTTGGCCGTCGGGAACCGCGCCCGATAGGCGCGGTCGGACAGCACCCTGACCGGCTCCTGATCGCTGGCGGTGATCGCCAGGTCCCACCGCGCGTCGGCCAGCGCACCGCAGGCGGCGGTGGCCTCCATCGTCGCCGATGCGATCCGCACCGACCAGTCATCGCAGAAGAAGGCCTCGGTGAGCGGGAACTGCTGCCTGATCGCGCGATGGCCGGACGGGTCGAACACCATCACCCACACGTCGGCGACGGGTTCGCCGGCGGTGGGCAGCAGCATCGTCTGCCGCAACCACAGCGCGCGGGGCGCGCCGGGATCGTTCGCGCGCAGAAACCGGCTCTCGTAATAGGGGGCCTTCGCGATCGCCACGCCACCAGCATCCAATACTGGAGCGATGACCGGAACGCTGATCGTCGTGTGCCTGCTGGCGGTGCTCGCCGCCGGCCTCGGGGTGGCGCTGGCAGTGCAGACCCGGCGCCTGCGGGCCGCCCGGGACGAGGCCGACGAGCTGCGCCACCGCCTCGACACCCGGCAGATGCTGGTCACCGGCGGCACAAAGGCCGTCAAGACGGTGTGGCAGACCGCCAACATCCTGCGCCGCGACGGCTTCGGTGCGGCGGTGCGCTCCTCGATCGAGGAACTCGCCGACTGGGCCGAGGTGGAACGCCCCGATCTGGCGCGGCTGGCGCCCAACGGCCGGCTGGCGATCATGTTCTCCGACATCGAGGAGTCGACCGCGCTCAACGAGCGCATCGGGGATCGCGCGTTCGTGCGGTTACTCGGCAAGCACGACAAGTCGGTGCGCCGTCACGTCGACGCGCACGACGGTTATGTCGTGAAGAGTCAGGGCGACGGTTTCATGGTGGCGTTCGCTCGTCCCGAGCAGGCGGTCCGCTGCGGCCTTGCCATTCAGCACTCGCTTCGCAAGCGGCCCAACGACATTCGTGTGCGGATCGGTATCCACAGCGGAAAGTCGGTGCTGCGCGGTGACGATCTGTTCGGCCGCAATGTCGCGATGGCCGCGCGGGTGGCCGCCCAGGCCGACGGTGGCGAAGTCCTGATCAGCGGGGCGGTGCGCGACGCGGTGGCCGGCTGCGACGACCTCGTCGTCGACGGCGAGAAGGACGCGAACCTCAAGGGCTTCTCCGGATCCCACACCCTCTACTCGGTGCGTTCGGCCTCGGCGAGCCGCTGATGCAGCCGGGCCCGGATGTCGTCCGGGCTGTAGGCGTTGCGGCGCCGCTGATCACGTGCGACCAGGACTCCACCTGCGACGACACCGGCGACACCGGCCAGCCCGACCCACTTCCAGATCCCACGCATGCTCCTCAGTCTGCATAAGCTGCCGGGATGAGTCCAAGCACGGTGTCGCTGGAGCGCGCGCTCGACGAAACCCGCACGGGTGACATCTGGTTGTTCCGGGGCCGATCGGGTCCGGACCGGGCGATTCAGTCGATGACCAACAGCCCGGTGAACCACGTCGGGATGACCGTCGCCCTCGACGATCTTCCTCCGTTGATCTGGCACGCCGAACTCGGCGACAAGCTGCTCGACCTGTGGACGGGAACCCACCACCGCGGCGTTCAGCTCAACGATCTCCGGCAGGCGGTCGAACGCTGGACACACACCTACGAGCAGCGCTGCTGGCTGCGTCAACTCACCCCGTATGCCACCCGCGAGCAGGAAGACCGATTGCTGCGGGTGATCGCCCGGATGGACGGCACCCCGTTCCCGTCCACCGCGCGACTCACCGGACGCTGGATGCGGGGCCGGTTGCCGGTCGTGAGCGACTTCACTCGCGGTATCCCATTCGTACACAGGAAGGTTCGCGAGTCAGCCGACCGGCGTAAAGCCGAGAGATCGAAGGTCGGGCTGGAAACCGCCTACTGCGCCGAAACCGTGGCGATCACCTACGAGGAGATGGGCCTGCTGCGCACGGAGAAGAACTCCAACTGGTTCGACCCCGGGTCCTTCTGGAGCGGTGACACGTTGCCGTTGACCGCGGGGTACCGTCTGGGCGACGAGATCGCCGTCCTGGCCTGACGGGGACTCTGCACACCCGGGCGCGAAACGCCGATCGATATCACCCATCTGCCGACGTGGCGATGATTTGCTGAGGGCCAGCACCATTTGCTGGACGCGACGA